>NC_014365.1:3337500-3655731 GCF_000143965.1 Desulfarculus baarsii DSM 2075
CTGCCATTGGCCTTGGCCTCCCGAGTTGTTTTTTCATCTATAGCACGCCGCCCCAAGGTGGGACAAGCGGACCGGGCTGTGCTATAGTGCCGCAATGAATCTCGAAGCGACATATTCGCCAGTGGCCATGAAGCGCTGGGAGTTTTGGGCCGTGGGGGCCGTGGTCGCCTTGCTGCTGCTGCTGGCCTTGTTGGGCCGTGGCCGTCACGACAAAAACGCCGTGGTCGATTTCGTCTCCACGGCCCAGGATATTCAACTGGCCCTGGACAGGTTCGCGGCCGAGCACGGCGGCTACCCGCCCGACGCGGCCAATTTCGGCCGGCCAATCGGCCTCAACACCCGCTATATCCGCTGGAAGCCCGAGTGGCTCATCGACTATGAAGTCGGCCCCAACCAGGCCGGTGGGTTCTATGCGTGCCTGGAGTATTGCGGCCCCGCGGCCACGGCGCGTTATGAAGGCCTTTGCGCCGAGCCGGAATATCGCCGCGACTTTGCCGACGGCCAACCCATCCCCGGCCGACGCAACCGCATCTGGGTCATCTCCGAAGACGCGCGTATTCTCCCGCCCCCGCCCCCGCCACCGGGCCAATAATCCGTGGACGCCAGGCGTTTGGCCAGGCGTCTGAACCTGCTGGGCCCGTGGCTGCGGCGCGTGTTCGGCGGCGTGGTGGTCAAGATCGGCCTGGACCCCGGCTTTGGCTGTCCCAACCGCGACCCGCGAACCGGGGCCGGCGGCTGCATTTTCTGCCCGCCCACGGCGTATGGCCATCACGCCCGGCCCGATGAACCGGTGGCCGAACAACTGGCCAGGGGCCTAGAGCGTTTGCGCGCCCGCGCCCGTTATTTCGGCCGGCCAGCGCCGCTGGCCCTGGCCTATTACCAGGCCTACAGCTCGACCAACGCCTCGGCCCCGCGCCTGGCTCAGGCCCTGGCCCCGGCCTTGCAGGCGCCCGGCGTGGGCGGGCTGATCGTCTCCACCCGGCCCGATTGCCTGGATGGCCCACGTTGGGACGTGCTGGAGCAAGCGGCCGCCCGCGCGCCCTTGTGGCTGGAGCTGGGCCTGCAAAGCGCCCACGCGCCCAGCCTGGCGGCCATGGGCCGGGGCCACGACGTGGCCTGCTTTGACGCCGCCGTGGCCCAGGCCAGGCAACGGGGCTTGGACGTGGTGGCCCACGTGGTGCTGGGCCTGCCCGGCGAGGATTTGACGCACACCAACGCCACGGCCGAACATCTGGCCGGGCTGGGCCTCTGGGGCGTCAAGATTCACAACCTGATGGTGTTGGAAGGCGCGCGTCTGGCCCGGCTCTGGCGCGACGGCCGCCACCAGTGCTGGACTTTGGCGCAAAACGCCCAGGCCCTGGCCCAGTTCGTGGCCCGTCTGCCTGCGGCCACGCTCATCCACCGCCTGGCCGCCGACCCCAGGGGCGAGCGCCTCCTGGCCCCGGATTGGGCCCGCGACAAAAATCACGTCCTGGCCGCCCTGGCCGACGAGTTGGAGCGCCTGGACCTTCATCAGGGGGATCTATGCCCGAAACGACCTTAGTCTGCGTTATCGAAAGCAAGCTGGGCCCGTTGTGCTGCGCCTCGGGACCGGATGGCGTCATCGCCGTGGATCTGCCGCCCAACGCCGACGTCGACGCCATGCTGGCCTGGCTGGCCCAGCGGCCGGAGGCCCAAGCGCCAGTCGTCGTCGCGCCCGAACAGAGCCCGGCCGGCCAACAGCTTCTGGCCTATCTGGCCGGCCAGCGTGACGCCCTGACCATGCCCGCCGATCTGCGGGGCGTCGGGCCGTTCAGCCGGCGCGTGCTGGAGGCCATCCGCCACATCCCGCCGGGCCAGACCAAGACCTACGGCCAGGTGGCCGCCGAGCTGGGCAGCCCCAAGGCCGCCCGGGCCGTGGGCCAGTCCCTGCACCGCAACCCGGCGGCGCTGTTTTGCCCGTGCCACCGGGTGGTTGGCGCGGGCGGCGGGCTGGTGGGCTTTGCCTCGGGCTTGGCGATCAAGCGGGCGCTGTTGGCTTTCGAGGCCGGCGGCGCGCCGTTGATCTGAGGCCGGCGCTTTTCAGGCCAGCAGCTCGCCAGCCAGCTCACGGGCGCGGGCCATCTCGGCGGTGCGGGAGGCGGCCACGCCTGGTTCGTCGGCCTGGCACAGGCGCAGCAGCTCCACGCGGCCAAAGCCGGCCATCTTGAAAAACACCTTGTATTTCTTGAAGATATCGCCATGATTTTCGGCGACGTCTTCTTGGCTCTGCACAAACAGCAAGCTCTTGCGGCCGCTGAGGCGGTGGTCGTTGGGGTCGGTCATGAAATTGGGCCCGTAGAGCGAAAACGTGCGATCGACAAAGAGCTTGAGCTGGCCGCAGATATCCCAGAAATAGACCGGCGTGGCCAGCACCAGGGCGTCGGCGTCGCTGAGCTGGTCGAAAACCTCGGTCAGATCGTCCTGCAGGGCGCAGTGATCCAGCTTGGTCTTGCAGGCGTAACAGCCTTGACAGCCTTGATAATCCATCTCGTTGAGCTTGAAGACTCGCACGTCGGCCCCACGCTCCTCGGCGGCGCGGCAAAACTCCAGGGCCAGGGCCGAGCTGTTGGAGCGGGGCCGGGGGCTGGCCAGCAGGCAGATCACTTTCATGACGAACTCCTTATCGCGGGCAAAGTTGAATCTAGCCGCCGCAGGCGCGCGGCTGTTGCAAAAACGTCGAGACTTCCAACCGTTGGCCGTCGGTGACTATTTTAATGCAGCCGTGGTGCTTGGTAGAGAGCAGCCGCGCGCCCACGGCCCGGCTATTGTCCAGGGCCTGGGGCCTGGGCATGCCGAAGTTGTTGGGGCAGCCGCAGGAAAAGACGATCAGCTCCGGCCTCAGGGCCCTCAGCAGGGCTTGGCCGCACGAGCCCTTGCCGCCGTGATGGGGCGCAACCAGGGCGTGCCGCCCGCCCGTGGGCAGGCGCGGGGCCACCAGGGCCTCGACCTTGGGCCCGGCGTCGCCGGGCAGCCAGACAAAATAGCGCCCCAGGCCCAGGCCCAGCCACAGCGAGCGATCGTTTTCCGACCAACCGTCCATGGGTTGCCCGGCCGGCGGCCACATCAGCCGCGTCCGGGCCCCGCCGATCTGCCCTCGCCGGGGGATCGTCGCCGGCGTGAGGATGGCCAGGCCTTGGGCCTCGGCCGCCGCCAGCAACCGGCCCGACCAGCCGCGGCCGGACATATGGCCATTATGCCACAACTGGCGCGGGCCAAAATGTTGGGCGATGAAGGCCAGGCCGCCCACGTGGTCGGGGTGATCGTGGGAACAGGCCAGCACGTCCACCCGGTCCAGGCCCTGGGACCACAAAAACGGCGCGATCACCCGCCGGCCAAAGTCAAAGTCGCTACCCGGCCAGCCGCCGCCGTCAACCACCAGCACCCGGCCCAGGGGCGTGCGGATCACGGCGCTGGAGCCCTGGCCCACGTCCAGAATCCACACCGTCAGCTTGCCGTCGGGCGCTGGCGGCCAGGCCTGGAGCGCGCCCACGATCAGCACGGCCACGCTCAGCGCCCCGCCGAGCCACAAGCGCCCGCGTCCGCGCAGGGCGATCATCGCCAGCGCCGCGCCATGGAGCAAAACCAGAACCTCGACCGAGGGCCCGGCCGTGAACCAGGCCGCCCAAGGCATGGCGGCCCAGGCCAGGGCGATATCGCAAGCCCAGTCTGCGGGCAACAGGGCCAAACGCCACAGCCAGAGCCCGGCCGCCGGCCACAACAGCCCCAAGCCCGCCCCGGCCAGGGCCAGCGGCAGGGCCAGCATGGCCACCAGCGGGATCAACAGGGCGTTGGCCGGCAGGTACAAAAGCGGCGCGACGTGAAAGTGCCTCAGGCCAAGCGGCATGACCGCCAGCCCGACCACCGCGCTCAGGCACAGCCAGCCGGCCAACCCGCCCAGGGCCCAGCCCATGCGGCCGGACCGGCGGCCCAAGGCCCGCGCCCAGCGGGCCAGCGGCGCGGCGGCCAGCAAAATTGCCCCCACCGCCAAAAAAGATAGCTGGAACGACAGATCCAGCGGCGCTTCGGGCCAAAGCCCCACGATGATCAGCGCGGCCAGGGCCAGGCCGCCCAAGGGGTCGTAGCGCCGGTCGAAAAGCTGGGCCCCGGTCAGGCAGGCGATCATGATCAGCGCGCGGAGCGTGGGCGCCTCTCCGCCGGCCAGCGCGCCGTAAGCCGCCGCCGGCAAAAGCGCCAGCAGCGCCGCCAGCTTGGGCGTGGCCCAGCGCAGGGCCAGCGCCGGCCAGGCCGCCAGCGCCAGGCGCAGAGCCAAAAAGCACACACCCCAGACCAGGCCCACGTGCAGCCCGCTGATGGCCAGCAGATGCGCCGCGCCCAGATCGCCAAAGGCGTCGCGCAGCTTGGCGCTCATCTCGCCGCGCTGGCCCAGGATCAGCGCCCGCAAAAGCGCCCGGCCCGGCCCCGGCGGCAGTTCGCCCAGCATGTCGGCGATATGCTGGCGCGCCCGGGCCAGGGCCAGGGCCAGCGCGTCCAGATCGGCCGGGCCCAGCAGGCGCAAGGCCCCGCGCTTGCCCACGTAGCTGGAGGCGGCCAAGCCCTCGCGCCGGGCGTATGCCTCGTAGTCGAAACCACCGGGGTTGGCCATGGCCACGATGGGCCGCAAGCGCCCGGTGAAAACGAAGCGCGCGCCGGCCGGCGGCGGCGTCAACCCCGGCGCGAAGGAAAGCCGCAGGCCGCCACTGGCCGGCCGGCCGTCGAGCCGCAGGGCCTGGGCGCGCATGGCGAACCCCCGGCCCTCGGCGTCGGGCTCGGCCGGGGCCTCGGCCTGGACGACCAGCTCGTGGCGGGCGTTGTCGGCCAGGGCGGCGATGTGTCCCTCTGGCGGCGGCGCGGCCAGATGCAGGGCCAAGTAGCCGCAGCCCCAGCAAAAAGCGATCAGCGCCGCCAAAAGCGCCGGCAACGGCCGACCCCAGCTCAGCAGCCCCAGGCCAACGGCCAGGCCCAGCGCCGTCAAGCCCAGAAACGGCCAGGCCACCGGTTGCCAGGCCGCCGCGACCAGCGCGCCCAAAATCAGCGCCGCCGCCGGCCAGACCAGCGGATGGCCCGGCCCGACGTCATCTCCTCGATGCGACGAAAATGCCTGCTTGATCCAAGCCCTTGCCAATGCTCGCCCTTGCCTGGCCGTGGCCGCCGGTTATACTCTCTGAGGCTGCTGCACGGTGAATCATAACAAATGTTGTAAAAAACAGATGGTAACCTGTGAAACATGAATTTCACCGTGCGGCGGCCGAAGCGCGCCATGGACGGCGCGCCAAATCGCGAGCCTGATTAGGCAAGCGATTTGCGAGGCTTGGCAAAACCGCGCTTTTGCCAAGCCGATGCTGCACGGGGCAGGACGCCCCCGTGCGGCGCGCTCTCTCTGGACCATGCGCGAACTGCTTTGTTTTGAACCACGGAGAACGCGATTGCAAGGGCCTATCGTCAGCTTTCATCCGATGATCGACGCCGACCGGCACATCTTGTTGGTCTCGCGGCGGGCGCTGGACCGGGCCGACCGCCTGGCCGTGGCCGGCGCGGCGGCGGTGATCCTGCCCCAAACGCCTCGGCCCGACGTGTACGAACTCGTCGCCGGCCTGGGCAAACCCCACTTTCCCCGGGCCGGCGTGGCCTTGTCGTTGGACGGCAAGGTGGGCAACCTGCGCCTGCTGACGGCCCTTGGCCTGCCCCACCCGGCCAGCGTGGCCTTTGCCGAGGTGGCCGCGGCCGTGGCCGCCTGGCGCGCCGGCCGGCCCGACGTGTTGGCCCTGGGCCGGCCAGTGGTGGTCAAAGGCGCTGGCGGCGGCATGGGGCAAAATGTTTTTTTAGTCAACGATCCCGATGAATTGTCCGCCCTGACCCCGCAAGTGCAAACCCATTCCCTGCACGGGCCCCGTGGCCTGGTGCTCCAGCGGTTCATCGATGGCGGCGGGGCCGATCTGCGGGTGGTGCTCTTGGGCCTGCGCCACGAGGCCTATTGGCGCGTGGCGCCAAGCGGCCAATGGCGCTCCAACCTCAGCCAGGGCGGTCAGACCCTGCGCGACAGGCGGTCGGCCGACATGGCCCAAGGCGTGGCCCTGGCCCGGCGCCTGCAACGGGCCGCCGGCCTGGACATGGCCGGCGTGGACGTGCTGATCCCGCCGGGCGGCCAGCCGCTGTTGCTGGAGATCAATTTCTATTTTGGTCGCGGCGGCCTGGGCGGCACGGCGAGCTTTCTGGAGCTGTACCTGGCCGCCGTGGGTCGCTGGCTGGCCGCGTTGGGCCTGGACCCCGGCCGGGCGCGCCTCTGCGCCGACGACTAGCGGGTGTCCACGGCCTGGCCCTCGTAACGGATGGTGCCAAAGCACATGGCCTGGTTGCGGTCTTCCATGATCAAGGCCTGCTCCAGGCCGCCGCAGTCCAGGTTGACGTTGATGGCCTCCTTGGTCAGGCGCAGGCCCAGGGGGTTTTTACGACACATTTTCCGAGCCAGCTCCATGGCCGTGGGCAGCAGTTGGTCGGCCTCGACCACCCGGCTGACCAGTCCCAGACCCTCGGCCACGGCCGCGCCCAGAAAATCGCCGGTGAGCAAAAACTCGTAGGCCCGGCCGGCCCCGATCAGCCGGGGCAAGAAATAGCTGGCGGCCATGTCCGAGCCGCCAAAGCCCACGTTGATGTAGGAGGCGGCGAAACGGGCGTCGGGGGCGATGACCCGCAGGTCGCTGGCCATGGCGATGCTGAAGCCCGCGCCCACCGCCGCGCCGAAAACACAGCAGACAATCGGTTGGGGCGCTTGGCGCATGGCCAGCCAGACGCGGGCCAGCTTGGCCTGGAAACGATAAAATCGGGCCATGTCGAATTCGGCGGCCTTGGGCAGAAAGCTCTTGAGGTCCAGACCGGCGCAAAAGCCTTTTTCGCCGGCGGCGGTGATGACGATCACCCGGGGCTCGGCCTCCCAGCGCCGCCGCGACCAAAAGTCGAACAGCTCCTCGATCATCTGGTCATTGATGGCGTTTAGCACCTTGGGCCGATTGAGCGTGAGCACGCCGATATCGTCGGCGACCTCGTACAAGAGCGTTTCGTAGCGTTCCATGGCCTCCTCCGGCGGATGTTTGCCAGGCAGCATAACATGCCCCGCGCCGTGATTGCATCATGGCCGTGTCGTGGCGACAAAATGATCAAACCCGGCCGGCTGGACGGAAAAGGGCCGTTCTGCTAGCCTTGGGCCCATGGAGAACGGCCTCACATTGTGCGCCCCCGGCCTGGGCCTGGGTTGCTTTGCCTGCTGCCCGCCCATCCGGCCGCCGGGCTACGATCACGCCCGCTACGAAAGCTCGTTGCGCCGCTTGTTTGTCGAAAACACGGCCCAGGCCCGCGCCGGCGCGCCGGCCAGGCCCATGCTGGGTTTTTGGTGCCACGGTTTGGGTTTTCTGGATGGCGGCGGCCAGCGGGTGGGCTGTCTGTGGCATCCGGCCCGGAACAACGGCCGCGACCTGCGCGGCCCCACGGGCTATCAGGAAAAATGCGCCCGCGAAAGCTGCCTCCAGGCCCGGGCCTTTGCCGAGCTGACCCCGGCCACGGCGGCCGCGCTGATCGGCTTGTGCCAGGGGATGGGCAGCTTCGCCTTTTCCAGCCCGACCCAAAACCTCTTGCTGCGCCTGCTGGCCTTTGGCCCGGAGGTGGCCACGGCCACGGCGGCGCTAACGCCAGCGGCCCTGGCCGACCTGGCCGCCCTGCCCTGGCTGGACGCCCTCGCTCCCACCGACGGCTGGCTGTTGGCCCGGCTGATCGAGGCGCGGGGCCCGGCCGCGCTGACCGCGCCTGAAGCCGTCGCCCGGTTGTCCGATCTGGCCCGACGCCTGGCCCAGGCCCTGGGCCCCCGGCCGCCGCTGGCCGAGGGCCAGCCCCTGCGCCAACAGGCCGACCGCTGGCAGGCGCGCTTCTGGACGGCGCTCTCGGGCCGCGCCCGCGCCCGGCCCGACCAATTGGCGCGTTGGCGGGCGGCCCTGGCGGCCCTGCTCTGAACGCGCGCCGCCAACAAGAAGCCACCGGCGGGCTTCATGCCCACCGGCGGCGAAAGGTCGCCCCCAACCCTGCGAAGTCTGGCGGCTTCAGCCGCTGGTTTTATCTTTGTTTTTTGCCCTGCTCGCGCAGCCAGGCGGCCAGGACCATGCCACAGATGGCGATGCACTCCACGTCCAGGTAGCTGGTGGCGTCCTGGGCGAAAAGCACGCTGCAATGGGCCGGAAAGCCATCCTCGGCCCCGTTGAAAAGCATGAGCATGGGCATCTTGGGCAAGGCGTGAAACTGCCGCGCCACGTCGTAGCCCAGTCCCAGGCCCGGGTCCACGCCGCCAAAGGCCGCGGCGGCGGCGGCCAGGCCGGCCGCGTCGTCGGCAAAGGCGTTGGCGATGATCTTGTGCACGGTGTCGTCAAAGCCGGGCACGAAGGGCGCGGCGTCGGGAAAGCCCTTGTAGGGCGTCCATTGAATCTCGCCCCGCTGGCTCTCGCCGCCGATGATGGCGTATTTACACAAGATCACGCTGACCGAGTGGATCGGCCGCCGGCCTTCAGGGTCGCGCACGCCCTTGCCGCTTAGCCGATGGGGCTGGCCGAAAAAGGCCAGTTCCAGCTCGTCGCCGACCATGCGGCCACCCAAGCGCCCGGCCAGGGCCGGCAGATCCAGCGCGCCGACCTGGCGTAGATAGTCGTCGTAAATTTCCTGAAATACCGCGGATTGTTCAGCCACGCAGCCCTCCGCCGCCGATCGTCGTCTTCACATTCTGGCGTATGGCCATTGCAGCAGATGAGGACGGCTTTTTCATCGCCCAAATGGGTGATTTTCAGTGGAGCCCCATGCGCGCGGCCGTGACGGCGGCCATGGCCCGGTCGTTGACGCCGAGTTTGTTGAAAATGTTGCCCACGTGGGTCTTGACCGTGTGCGGGCTGATGCACAGGGCCCTGGCGATTTCGTTGTTGGTCATGCCCGAGGCCACCAGGCGCAGCACCTCCATCTCGCGGCCCGACAAGCCGCTCTCCTCGGCCTCGGCCGGCGGGGCGGCCAAGGCCGGGCGGCCGCGCAGGCTGCGCTCCAGGCCCTCGACATAGCGCTCCAGGCGGCGGCGACTGACCCGATCATCGGTCACGTCAAAACCGATCTTGAGCACGTACTCCACCCGGCCGGCCTCGTCGAAGATGGGATAGGCGTAGACCGCATTGCAGCGCCGGCCACCGTGGGCCATCGACCATTTGTCGCTCACGTTGCGGCGGCCCTGTTCAAAAACCACCCGCAAGGGGCAGTCCGGGCAGGGCTCGGCGCGCTCCTGGAAGGCGTGGTGACACAACTTGCCCTCGGGCCGGCCGTTTCGGCGCACCCAGTCAGAATCGTCGGCGATGTTGGTCCAAACCACGCGGTGTCGGCGGTCGATGACGCTCATGGGGTCGTGGATGCTTTGCAGGATATCCGGCAGAAACCGGCTGACCAGGGCTTGGGCGACGAGGGCTTGCATGGCGTGCTCCCGATTTGCGGCAGAGGCTTATACGATAACCCAAAAATCGCTCCACGCCAAATGCCTTTGTCCGCCCTCACGGCCGATCTTGCGCCAAGGGCAACGCCAGCAGCCCTTGTTCGACCACCAGCTTGCCCCGCAGGCGCGCGGCCCGCAGCACGCGGAACCGCGGGCCGTTGGCGCGCTCGAAAATGCCCTGCAACCATGCGTCGCCGCCCCAACCACCGTCGGCCAGCAGCAGCGACTGGCTGGCGTAGGCGTCGAACGACGGCACCAGAAACTCCTCGCCGGCCCACCGCAGGGCGTAATAATGCACCTCCTGCCCGGGGCCGGGCCGGCTCCACTCCGGGGCGACATCGGGGTTGACGCGACGGGCGTCATAATTGCGCAGCCGATAGTCGGCCAGCGCGAATCGATCGGCCAGATCCTCGGCCTGGGGATAGCCCGGTTTTTCCAACGACGCGTTATAGGCGCTCAACAGTTCGTCAACCACGTCGTCGTGGCCTTCCGGCGACGGCGCGCCCACGGCGGACGCTTCGCCTCTCTGGCGCTCGACGGCCGCGCCGCTCGCTTTTTCCAGGGCTTGAACGCGTTGGTCGGTTTGCGCCATCCAACCGCCCAGCGCGCAAGCTTGGCTTTCGGCCAGGTCCAGGCGTTCGGCCAGCGCGGCGCAGGGCGACTCGGCCGACGGCGCGGCGGCCTTGGCCGCCCGGCGCAGGGCCAGCACCGCCAGGATCAGGGCCGCCGCCCCCAACGCGGCCCCCGCCGCGGCCATGACGAGGATCAACGTTTGCGACATGGCTACACCGCGCCGTTGGATTTCATCCAGATGTCGATATAAGTCCTCAGCGTGGTGATGAAGGGCGCGCTGACGTGGATGACCCGCCCCGCGCCGCTGGTCGTGGGCATGGCGCTGTCGATCAATTGATTCTTCTCGGCGTTGTATTGCTCGCGCACCGACTCCACCAGCTTGAGCCGCACCTTCTCGTCCCAAGGCGCCGGGATGGCGAAAACCTGGCTGAACAGGCGCAGGAACGCCGCGAACTGGGTCAGCTCCAGCGCATCCAGCCCGGCCACGACGTCGGATGTTTTCAGCTCCTCGTAATGGCTGATGCGCCGACCGCCCACGTCGATGTCCTCGCCGCTGATCACCGCCGTGGAGAATTCGCCCATGTGCAGCGGCAGGTCGTCCGAGCTCAGCAAGGCCCCGTAGGCCACCTCCTGCTTGGGGTCTTGGCTGAACACGAACTCCAACGCGCCGCCGCCCAGCGAATATTTCTCGTAGATGGCCTTGAGCCCGTCCAGGAACTCCTTGTCGGACTCGATCACCGACTTGAACAGCTTGCTGCCCCGGCCGCCCAGGCAGAACTTCATGGGCGTCTGGTCGTCGACCAACGGGGCGTCCAGCCGGAAATGCTGGGTGACCATGCCCATGTAGGCGCAGAGGCCGGCCAGGGCGACCTTGGCCACCAGCACCAGACCCGCGAAGGGCGGAGACGAACGATACATGGCCATGTTGGCGTCGAGCATCTGGCCAAAATCAGGGCTGTTGACCACCATCTCGATGGCGTAGGTCAGGTGCGCCTTGTTCTCCTTGTTTGCGCCCAGCTCGGTCAGGGCCGCGTCCAGCGACGACTTGTTGGGGCCCTTGCCGGCCATGTGGGCCAGCAGGTCGCGGCGGTGGTTTAGGTAGCCGATGAGCAGGTCGCGGCCGCCGAACTTCAGCGATGACTGCCAGATGAGCTGGTTGTCGCGCCACAGGCAGATATCGCTGGTGACGCCACCCATGTCCACGGTGATGGCCGAACCGGCGAAAGAGGTTTTCATCTTGTGGCGGAAATAGCCGGCCGCGGCCAGGCTCTCGGTGACGAAGGCGCTGCGGGCCTTGGCCTCGCCGACGTTGTCTTCGCCCAACAGCGCGGCCACGGCCTTGCAGAAGCAACCCTCCAGATCGATCATGTGCCGGCCCATGGACAGCGGGTAGGAAAAGACCCAATTCACGCGGCGCGGGTCGGCCCCCTTTTGCACCACATCCACCAGCGATTGCAGGGCCAACTGCCCCACATAAACAATCAGCCGGCGGATGTCGTCGACCTCGGCCCGCCACTTCAGGTCGAAGTTGATGCGCCGCCGGCCCTTCTCCTGGTCTTCCAGATAGCCTTTGAGCGCCCGCCGGATATCCAACTGGTAGTAGATGCGGCCGTCGATCAGCGGCCCGTCGTAGCCGTTGGCCAGGTCGTGAAAGTCTTCCAGGCAGCTCAGCACCGGCAGGGCGGTCTGTTCCGGCGGCAGGAAGCGCAGGGACAGTTCGTCACGCCAGGTGTCGCGCTCGCGGCCCAGGGGGATGAGGATCTGGGGCGAGAACACCATCGGTTCGGGGTCGTTGCGGCCGCGGCGGCAGTACGCCGAGGTGTTGGTGGAGCCCAGGTCGATGGCGATGCGCCAATCCTCGTCACTGGAGTGGGCCGCCTCCATGGCCGGCAGCAGGATCACGCCGGCCAAGCGCGTCTCGGTGGTCTTTATTTCGGTCGGCTCCTCGCTACGGCAGATGATGGCGCTGGGCTGGTGGTCCATGCGCATCACGCCCGAGAGCAGGCCGGTGACGGTGGACTTTTCGCGGACAACATTGACGGCCAGCCCCGCGTCAAAGGCGAACTTGTCGTTTTGCACCACGTCCAGCAGATCGTTGTCGCCGCTGCGCAGGTTTTTTTCGGCAAAGCAGGTCGAGAACGGCAGGTCGACCAGGGGGCTGATCTTGGTGTTGCCGCTGTAGGGAAAAAAGTATTGGCCAAAGCCGGGATGGGTGAACCTGGGGTAGACGCCCAACATGGGCGGCGCGCCAACCTTGACGCTTTCGCGGGGGTAGCGCTTCTTGATGATGGCCTGGCGTTTTTCGCCGGCGCGGCTGGAGATCAGCTCCAGACGCAGGCTGACCGTGATGGCCTCGCCGTAGTCCTCCATGGCCAGGGCGACCTTGATCTGATCGGGGGTCATGAAATAGAGCATCTTGGGCTTGAGCGGCAGGATGTAGCCCTCCATGCCCTGGGGGTGCGCGTCGATGGAGGCGTTGTCGAGCTTGTGCAGCCTGTCGGTGAAGATGTCGTCGACGCCGAGCATGATGGTGTTGGCGGCGCGCATCTCGGCGCGGAGCTTGTCTTTTTGCGCCTGGTTCAGGCTGTCGTAGTGGCTGTAGGACACCCTCCGCCAGATGGTGACGTCGGTCTCGGGCAGGCCCCATTGTTTGGGCAGGTCGTCGATGCGCACCACGACCTGGCGCCGGTCGGCCACCGCGCCGCTCAGGGTCCAGTATTGCTCGGGCAGGGCCACGTCGGAAACCATGCCTCCATTGTCCAGGCAGGAGGGCAGCCTGTTGAGCAAGGCGTAGATGGAAAAATCAGGCGTCTCGATGGCCGAAGATTCACCGAGGGCCATCTTGGTCATTTCGCGCGGGCCGATGGCCGTCCGCAGGGCGTCCAGATATTCTTGCAGCTGTTTGTTGAGGTGGCCGTGCAGGTCGTGGTTGAGGCCGTCGGGTATGTTGTTGATGCTTTCTTGGATATGATCCACGTAGTGGTGAATGGCCGAATAATCGTCCAGGGTCAAGTGCTTGCAGAGGATGGGATCGGTGAAGCGGCCGTCGACGATCCAGGGCAGGCCGCCGACGTTGAGCCTCAGCTTGCCCCGGGCCGGGCAGACCAGGGTCGTGGGCGAAAGCAGGTCCACCACCGCGCGGTCGACGTAGAGCAAGGCCAGTTGGTCCCAGGCCTGGTCCTGACGGTCGCGCAGCAGGCATTCGGCCGGGCGCATGCCGTGAAGCACCTCGGCCAGGTTGACCTTGTTCGTGGCCGACGCCGCGTCGCCGTGAAAGGGCCGGGCGGCCAGGGTGCTGACACGCAGCACCTTGGAATACACCGGCAGGTCGCGCAGGCTGGTCAGGGCCAGCAGAGCCAGCATGCCGCGCCAAGCGGCCACGAAGCGCTCGTGGAGCACGTGGTTGCCATCGCCAAAGGCCGTCTTGAACAGCTCGACTTGGGCCCAGACGTCGGGGATGGAAAAAATGCGGGCCACGTTCTGGTCGATGTTGGTGACGTCCAGGGCCTCGGCCAGGGTGTGCAGAAACATGGAACTTTCGCCGGTCATGCGCTCCCACTCGCCCACCGCTCCCAGGGGCAGGATGATCTTGCTGGCGGGGGGCAGCACAAGCCGCGGCTCGAGATTGTTGTCGCTCATGGTTTTCTCCCGTCAAGGCGTGACGCCTGGCGTTTTCCGGTTTGACCTCAACTGATTTGGCAGGCCTCGTGCAGCGCGCCGACGAAGCGCCCCAAACCGTTGGCGCGGGCCGGCGGCTGGCCCTGGTTGACCCGCCAGAACACCCCGGCCAAGTCGGAAGCCGGCGCGTCGTGGACCAGGTTGGCGAAGGACTTGCGGTCGAACTGTTCGGCCGGCCGCAGGGGCGGTTGGCCGCGGGTGACCTTGGCCGGCTTTTCGGCGAAGGCCATGGCCTCCACCAATGCGGTGCGGTTGTCCTCGCCCAGGGGCAGGTGGCACAGGGCGGCCAGCCAGCCCAGGACGTCGCGGCAATAGCCGTGCAGGTTGCGCAACGTCTCCGCGTTGGCGTCCACGGACAGGTCCACGCGCGCCTCGTCGATGAGCTTTTGCCGCCACGGCTGGCCCCGATAGGCCTCGTGCTCCTTGCGGCCCATGTAGGGCCCGTAGGCGTTGAGGAAGGCGAAGGCGAAACGGCACAGCGAGCCAAGGCCGTGCTTGAGGCCGATCTCCCGGTCGCCGTGGTCGACGCTCATCCCCGGCAGGGCGTTCCACGAAAGGGTCTCCTTGACCCCGGGGCAACTGGTGTAGAAATAGCCGCTTTCGTCCTTGGTGAAAAAACGCGCCGCGCTCAGGGCGGCGTAGAGTTCGGGCAAGAGCGAGGGATTCTCCTGGCCACGGTTGCCGATCTGCTCGTAGTCCAGTGGGATCAGCGGGTTCCAGCCCACGAAATAGAGGCTCTCGAACAGGCGTTTCTGGGCGAAGGACTCGTCCCGGAACAAATGATGATAGTACTTCAGCGCGCCCTGGGTCTGGCCGAGGAAGTCCGAGGAATTCATGAACGCGCCGTCGCCCTGCACCTGGGGAAAGCTGAAGTAAGGCAGCATCATGCAGCCGCCCACCTTGAAGCTGTCGCCGTTGTCCATGTTTTTGACCCGCTCCCACAGCTTGCGGGCCAGGATGGGCATGCCCGAGGCCCCCGTGCCGCCAAAGATCGAGGCCACCAAAAAAATGCGCACCTTCAAGCCCGAGCGCACCAGGTTGAGGCTGCCCAGCAGGTCGTTCCAAAAGGCCGCGCCGCTGAGGCTTTTGGATTGCAGGGCCGTGGCCCCCAGGTAGGGTCGGCCGCGAAAGCCCACGTCGAGCTTGGTCTGGCGGTCCTGTCCATCAAAAAAGGTGTGAAAGAGGTTTTTCAGGTCGGGGACCATCAGTGCTTCACTGAACAGCTCCGAAAGATTGGGCACGCCGGGCGCGGGGGCCCACACGGCGGTGGAGGCCCCCTGCGCGCCGTCGGTCTCGGTGGGGAAGTCGACCTTGGAGCGCAAAAACGGGCTCTGGCCCAGGTCGTTGTCGCCGCTGCGCAGGCTGGTGTGCAGGCCGCCATAGTTCCTGAGCAGGTTTTTGGTCCGCGTCACGTTGCCGTTGGACTCGTCCTGGTCGACCATGCCGATCCACACGTCGTGGCCGATCAGGCCGGCTGCGGCCAGATGGACGAATGACTCCAGGCACTTGGCCCCAGTGCCGCCCATGCCTATCAGATAGCATTTTGTCATTGCCGCCTCACTGCATCAATGAGCGCCGCGCTTGGCAACAGCCGCGCGGAAGATTGTCGGAGAGCCCAGGTACACGGCCAGCGCCGCCAGGAGCACGAAAAACACAAAGCCAAACGCGGCGACATAGGCCACGGCCAGCCGATCAAAAATATGGGATAACCCGACCAGGGCGCCCGCCAGGCCGGCCTGGCAGAAGGCCAGGACGATCATGAACCAGCGGGTGCGCTTGGCCTCGCGCAGCCACTCGGCCGGGTCGGCCGGGCGCGAACGATAGAGCACCACCGCCCAGGCGACCAAAAGCACCAAAGTCGCGCCACCCACAATCATCACGCCGTCGCCGAGGCCCCTGATCATCGTCTGGGCCAGGCCATACTCGTCGATCAACGGGTAGAGCTTGTTGCGCAGCAAATTGACCAACCAGCGCCCGGTGATCAGCGGGATGAGGAAATACCACGCGGCCAGGCCGGCCAGCTCCACCGCGACCAGGCAGATCAGCTTGCGCAAGTAATCTTTGAGATAGGCGTTTTTCATCGACGGACTCCACTCCTATTCCATCACGCGAAAGCACATGTCCAGTTGCGCCAGCGGCTTTTGCCGGGCCAGGCGCTGGCAGCTCCGTTGCAGGTGGCCGCAGAACTGCCGCAGGTCGGGCGTGCCCAGGAACTCCATCTCCTCGGGCCGGCGCTCGCCCCGCCGCTCGGCGAAATCCCATTGGGCGATCCAGCCGTCGTCGGGCCAACTCAGGGCGATGGCCCACACCTTGGTCGACAGCAGATAGGTGAGCGAAACATCGGGGTAGTAGGCCCCGCTGCCCGTGGGCCGGCCCAGCGCCAGGCGCGCGACGCCGGCGGACGCGTCGTCTTGCCGCCCGGCCAGCGGCTTGGCCTCGGCGGACGCCTTGTCTTGCCGCCAGGCCAGCGGCGCGACCTCGGCGGGCGTCACGCGCCAGCGATCGGCGCACCGCCCGGCCGTCTGCCAGCCTTGGTAGGCCCAGCATTTCTGCGAGAAGTCCAGCTCGGCGGCCTTGGGGCCACGGGGGTGATCGTCGTCGCCGGCGGGCAGGATCAACCTCAACGGCGATTCGGGCCGCACCCGCCACTCCTGGTGCTTGGGCCACAGGCCTTCGTCGAGCAGCAGGCCGTCGTCGGGTTCGAAATCTAAGCTGGGCCGCAAAGCGCCTTGGGCGTAGAGTTCGGCCATGGTCCAGGGGCCGGCCGCGCCGGGGACGCCGAAGACGATGACGCGATAGTGGCTGTCTTCGTCCTTGGGCTTGGCGGGGCGGCCAGGCCCCGGCGGCGGCGCGGGCGTCGGGCAGAGCGGCGGGAGGGCCTGCCGGGACAGACCGGCCAGGCATTCGCGCTCGATAGCCTCCAGGAACGCCTTGACATGCCTGGGGCGGCCGATGGCCAGCACGTAGAACGGCAGCTTGCCCGCTGGATGGGCGTAGGTGAATCTGTCCAGGCCGGGCAGATCGTAGATGGCGCCGGCAAAGCGGCTGGGCACGGCCACCAGCCCCACGGCCTTGCCGCCCTCCAGGGCCCGGTCCAGGGCGGCCTTGCTCAGGTCCATCATTCCCTTGGCCGAGTGGCCGTGGCAAAAAAACAGGTCGCTGAAGATGATGGAGAGGGTGTCGTCCCCTTCTTTGGCCGCTTGTTCCAGGGCCAGCTCCAGGCGGCTTTCGTCGTGGAACTTGTCCGCTGGCGCGCCATTGGCGGATATGTAGGCCACGTCGTAGGGCTCGCCGGCCATGCCCGCTATCTCCATGACCTTGGCGTAGCCCCGCCGCCGTCGCTGGTCGTCGTCCTGGCCCTGGCCCTGGCCAAAGGGCTCGATGCCCCTGCCAAAGCGGTGCAGCAGCTTGACCGCGCCCTGGGCCGCGTACTCCGCGCCCACGTAGCGCGCCACCAGCGGATAATTGTGGCCTGGCTCGGCCTTGTTGCGGTCCTTGGGCAAAAAGCCGCGCATGCTGGTCGAGACGTCGTAATAGACCTTGATCCACTTCAGGGCCCCGGGCTGGGGCGTGGCCTTTTTTGGCCCGGCGGCCAGGGCGGCGGCCAGGGCGGCGGGCAGGCACTCGGCGGGCTCGGGCGCGCAGGCGGCGGCCGATAGCGTCAGCGCCAGCAAGACAAGCCACGCGGCCAATGATCGATGCGGCATTGCTCCTCCCGCGACGCGGCGATTGCCTTTACACGGCCGGCGCGGAGGCGTCTTCCCCCAACCCCGCGCGCCGGCATGCCCCCAAAAAAACAAAAACGCCCAAAGCCGGACGCGGTTAAGCGTCGACTTGGGCGTACGTGACCCATGGTCGTGAAGGCGGCGCTATCCAGCGCCGGCGCGGGCGGTCGTGGCTCGCGCTAGAGGGGAAAGTAGCGCCGCACGCCGGGCTTTGTCAAGCGAACTTTGGCCGGCCGCGAAAAATATTCACAGCCGTGAGCAAAACGACGGCGACGTCTAATCGACCTTGAACTGCGCCATCTGCTGACGCAACTCCTCGGCGGCGGCGGCCTGGTTTTCGCTGGCGGCGGCCGCCTCCTCGACCAGGGCCGCGTTCTGCTGGACGGCCTGGTCCATGATCGTCACGGCCTTGTTGACCTCGTCGATGCCCTGAGCCTGCTCCTGGCTGGCGGCCGAGATCTCGCCGATGGTGTTGGCCACCCGCTCGACGTTTTCGATGATCTCACCCAGGATCTTGCCGCTATCGGCGACAAGTTCGTTGCCGTGGCGCACCTTGCCCACGCTGTCGGAGATCAGCGTCTGAATCTCCTTGGCCGCCGCCGCCGAGCGCCCGGCCAGGTTGCGCACCTCGCCGGCCACCACGGCGAAGCCGCGGCCGGCCTCGCCGGCCCGGGCCGCCTCCACGGCGGCGTTCAAGGCCAGCAGGTTGGTCTGGAAGGCGATATCGTTGACGACGTTGATGATGTCGGCGATCTTGCGGCTGCTCTGGCTGACGTCGGCCATGGCCTCGACGGTGCGCTCCAGCACGCGGCCGCCCTCCTGGGCCATCTGGGCGGTGGTGGCGGCCAGCTTGGCCGCGGCGGCCGAGTTGCCGGCGTTTTGCTTGACCGAGCTGGTCATCTCTTCCAACGACGAGGCGGTCTCCTCGATGCCCGCCGCCTGCTGTTGGGTGCGTTCGCTGAGATCCTGGTTGCCCTGGCTGATCTGGTTGGCCGCCGAGGCCACGGTGTGGGTGGCCTGGATCACCTGGCGCACGGTGTCGGCCAGGCGGTCGCTCATGGTCTGCAACGAGCGCAGCATCAAGCCCAATTCGTCGCCGCGCTCGGTTTCGGCCTGGCTCAGGCGCAGGGTGAAATCACCGGCGGCCGCCCGGTTGATCGCCGCCAGGGCCGCGCCCAGGGGCGTGGTGATGGCCCGGGTCAGCAGCACGGCCAGGCCGCAGCCCAGCAGCAGGGCGGCCACGGCGATGATCAGCACCGTCAGCCGGGTGGTCATGGCCTGGTCGAGCATGGCCTCGTCGGAGAGGATGTGGACCTTGGCCTCGGCCCTGATGTCGTTGAGCAAGGCTTGCACCTTGGTCAGGTTGGGCTGGGTCTGCCGGGCGTAGATGGCCAGGGCCTCGTTGGCCGCGTTTTGCAGCGATTGCTCGGCCTCGATGGCCTGATCCAAAAAGCGCCGCACCTCGACCAGGGCCGGCAGGGTCTGGCTTTGATAGACCCGCGAGGCCTGGTCCATCAGCCCGCGGCGCGTCAGATCCTGGATCTGGGCGGCCGAGGCGTGCAGGCGTTGGTGCGGGTCGGCCACGGCGGCCATGGCCTGGTCAAACTCCGGGAAGCGCTGGCGCATCGCCTGCACCTCGGTCGAGCGCAAAAACTGGCCCAGCGCGCATTTTTGCGGGTCCAACTCCACGCCCAGCGCGAAGCCGGGGCCGCCGCCCTGGCCAGCCGCGCCCAGGCACAGGGCGTTGAGCTTGCGGCAGACGGTGTTGGCCCACTCCAGATGCCGCACGAGGATGCCCGAAAGCCGGGCCAACAGACCGGGGTGGGGTTGGCGGAAGACTTCCTTGACGCGCGCCGCCGACTGATGCAACAGCGCGTGGGGCTCCTCGATGGCCGCCAGCAACGGGGCCAGGCTGGGCACCAGGCGCTCGGCCTTTTGCCGGCCATCGCCATAGTACCACTGGCCAAAGGCGCATTTTTTGGGGTCGAGCTGCACGGTCAACTCGCCGACCTCGGGGTCGCTCAAAAACGAGCCGACCTTGGCGGCCCAATCCAGATGGTCTATCTCCTTCTGGGCCAGGCTGCCGTCGAGTTGGTTGCCGGCGATGACCTCGCGGGCGTTGTCGACGATGCCGTTGATGCCGGCCGCGGCCAGCAGGCTGGCCGCGGCCAACAGCAACAGCACCAGGCCGAATCCACCGCCGATCTTGGCCCCGACTTTCATATTTTTAAGGCTGATCATGGTATCCGCTCCGGGCAGGCGACGCCCATATGACGTTGGAGCGCGCCATCCAGGCGGCGCGACAGACAAAAACAAGTCTCGTTTTCCGATTGTGCCAAAGCGCCGAGGCCTTGGCAACAGCTTAGGCCACAAGCACACTATGTTTTATGGGCCGGACGCGCTTCAGGCGTAGTCGACCAGTTGGGCCCGGCAGAGGGCCAGATCGTCCGGCGTGGGCGCGAAGGGAAAGTTGCGCAGGGGCTGGCTGGGCCGTTCGTTGGCGAAAGGCCGGTTGCAGGCCACGGCCACGCTCTGGCCGGGGCAGCCCGAGGTCATGAAGCACTGACCGCCCTCCAGGGCCGCCTCGATGACCGCCGCGCCCACGCCAAAGCCCACGATGCGCCCCTGATCGTCGTAGGCGAAATCTGCCTCCACGGCCAGATCGCCGTCGATGAGCCAGCGGGCCAGTTGCGCGCGGCGATAGCCGCCCAGCGGCGGCTGGGGCCGGTCTTGCAGCAACGAGCCGGCTTCCGGAAAAAAGCTGAACAAATGCGTCGCGCCGCCCATGTCCCGCGCCCGTTGCATGGCCCGGGCCAGGTCGCGCTCGCTCTCGCCCAGGCCGTGGATCAGGTGCACGCCGGCCAGGCCCGGCCCGAACACGGCCAAGGCCCAGGCGTAGGCGTCCCAATAAAGCTCCCAGCGATGGGGCCCGGCCACGCCTGGGCCGCGCAGGCGGCTGAAAAGCTCCGGCGTGGCGCAGTCGATGGCCACCCCGACGCGCTCGGCCCCGGCCCGACGCAGGCGCGTCAAGCCGTCGTGGCCCAGCACGGTGGGCGCGACCAGCACCGAAATCGGCGGCGCGACCTCGGCGCGCAACCGCTCGACCAGGGCCACGGCTTCGTCCAGGGCTTGGGGGTGGGTGATCATCGACAAACACACCCGCTGGACCACGCCACGGCCTTGCACGGCCCGCAGGCGCGCGATGATCTCGTCGGCGGCGCGGCGCGGCCAGTCCACGCGGATAAAGCTGTCCCGCCGGGCCAAGCGCTGGCGGCCCAGGCCGCAAAAGGCGCAGTTGGCCCGACAACCGCCGGGCAGTTCCTGCAACAGATTCACGCAGTGCAGCCTGGCCCCCCGCGCGAAAAACCCCCGCGCCAGGCCAAGCTCCATGGCCGCGGCCAGGCTCAGGCGCAGGGTGGGGTTGACGCGGCTCAGGTCGCTGGCCATGGTCGTTCTCCGGGCGCGCCGACGCAGAGGCTGGGCGAGGCGGCGCAGCAGATGTCGCGCCAGACCGGTCGGCGGCCCAGCTCCAGGGCCAGGCGGGCCGTGGCCAACGAGGGCGCGGCGATGTTGTCGACCCCGGCCAGGATGGCCAGGCGTTCCAGTTCGGCGGCGTGGGGCCCCCTGGGCCGGCCACAGCCCAGGTTGATCACAAGCTCCGGGGCCAAGCCACGGGCCAGGCCGATCAGCCGGGCCACCGCCGCTGGCGGCGGTGGGCTGACCCCGGCCATGGGCGTGCCGGCCAGCGGCCGCAGGGCCAACAGCACCAAAACCCGCGCCCCGCTGGCCACGGCCATGGCCACGGCCCGCTCCTCGCCGGCCAGGCGGCCGTGATCCAGGCCGACCACCACGTGGGGGGCCAGGTTCAATCCGGCCCCGGCCAGGGCCTGGAGGCTTTGCTCCACGCGGTCCACGCCCGACAAGCCATAGATCCGCCGGGCCACGGCGTCGTCGCCGATGAGGTCGATCATGGCCAGATCGACGCCGGAGGCGGCCAGCAGCCGGGCCTGGCCCTCGTCGGCAAAGCCGGCGTGCACGGCCAGGTAGAGCCCGGTCTCGTCCTTGATCCGCGCCAGCGCCCCGGCAAAGCGCTCCCAGGGCAGGCGGCCGTTTTGGTCGCAGCCGCCGCTGATCAACAGGCCCGGCGCGCCGGCGGCCTTGGCGGCCTTGGCCTGGTCCACCAGGGCCCGTGGGTCGTTTGCCGCGGTCATGCCCGCCAACATGCGGCCCTGGCAGTGGGGGCACATCAGCCGGCAGGCCCCGCCGCCCAGGCTGAGCGCCGGAAAGCGCCCCCGCCGGCCGTCGTAGACGATCATCCCCGGCACGAACAGGCCCAGTTCCGCGCCCGCCGCCTGGCTCATCGCCCGGCCTCGGCCGGCCACAGCGGCCAATAGCGCCGCGCGGCCGCCGGCCAGTCGGCCCGCCACAGCGCCCAGGCCCCTTGGCGGGCGGCCAGGCCCCGGCCCAGATATTGACCAAAGCGCGCCGTCAGTTCGGCCTGATAGGCCGGCCCGGCCCCGGCCACGCCCCTGGCCAGATCGGCCGCCGCCGCCCCGGCCAACAGGCCAGAATCCACTGCCTGGGGCAGGCCCGCGCCCGTGCAGGGGTGACCCAGGCCGGCCGCGTCGCCGCAGAGCAAAAGCGGCGTCTGGCCCGGCCCCCGGACAAAGGCCGCGCGGGGTCCGTCGTGGCCCAGCCAGCCGCCGCCCCGCCGGACGACCCCGGGCCCGATCAGCCCCTGGGCCAACAAAGACTCGCGCCAGGCGGCCAGCAAGGCCGGCAAGCGCCGCCGGCCCAGCGTCACGCCACCCAGGCCGATGTTGACCGTGGCCCCCTTGGGAAAGCTCCAACCATAGCCGAAAAGCTCGGGCCAAAACTCCACCGCCGGCCGGCAGGGCCTCGGCCCGGCCTCCACTTCCAGGTTGATGGCCGGCGCGCCGGCCTGGCGGCCCAGGCCCAAGGCCCTGGCCAGCGGCGACAAGGCCCCGTCGGCCACGATCACCGCCCCGGCCCGCACGGCAAAGCGCCCCGCCGGGCCCGCGACCAACAACCGGCCGTCCTCGTCCAGGCCCAGGGCCCTGGCCCGGCAAGTCAACGAGCCGCCCCACCACAGGGCCTCCTCGGCCAACGCCTTTTGCCACGTGGGCCGGTCCACGACCACCCCGGCCACCCGCGCCACGGCGCGCGTCTGGCCGGCCCGGCATTCCAGCTCGCCAACGCGGGCGCGCGGCGCCTCGGCCGGAACCTGGCCCTGGCCCAAAACCAGGCCCGGCAGCCACTCGGCGCAGTGGTTGGGCCAGCCCACCTGGGCCTTGGCCTCGATGATCAACGTCCAGGCCCCGGCCCTGGCCGCCGCCTGGGCCGCCAGCAGCCCGGCCGGCCCGGCCCCGACAATGGCCACGTCCACGGCGATTTTTTGCGGCCGGCGCAAGGGCCCTAGCCTCGCCCGGCCAAAAAGCGCGCCACCCGCGTCAGCAGGTCGATCTCCAGGCGGCTTTGGCTCTCGAAACGGCCGGCGTAGGCCGCCTCGTGCTTGCCCAGGTCATAGCAGGTCAGCGAATCCAGCCCCACGATGAAGCCTTGGGGCCCGGCGGCGGCCATCTCGTCTTGGTGCTTGGCCAAAAAGGCCTGGCAGCAACTGCCCAGGTAGGTCTGACCCGGCTGGGCGGCCAGGGCGCCGAGTTCTTCCATCAGGTGCTCGAAGCTGGTGATGCTCACCGGCCGCATGCCCAGTTCATCGGCCAGGTCGTAGAGCGGGCCGATCGCGCACAGGCCACATTGCGCGCAGCCGTCCTCGTGGCGCTGGGGGCAGGACAAGTCCTTGGCGCAATAAGGCAAAAGCAGCGTGCGCGGCCGGTTGAAGCCCGCCAGGCCCAGCTCGGCGGCGATGGGATAAATATCGTTTAGCTCCTCGGCGGCGAAGCCCGGCCAGGGGGCCGCGCCCTTTGCGGCGGCCTGGCCAACGGCCGCGACGAGTTGGGTCTTTTCCACGCCGATCAGCTCGACGCCATCGCCGGCCAACAGCGGCGTCAAGATCGCCCGCAACCGGTCGGGGTCCAGTTCGGCCCCGCGCAACGCGCCCTCCAGGTCCATGATCAGGCGCTGGGGCCGGCAAAAAAAATCGCCGGTGAGCAGGGCCTGCTTGATCCGCCGCCGGCCGGGCTCGGGCAAAAGGACCACGTTCAGCCGGCCCGACTGGGCCCGCAGCACTTGATCGGCCTGGCCCAGCCCGCCGCGCCGCCAGATCCATTGGTCCGACTGATAGTGCGCCAGCTCGTCGGCCAGGCGCGCCCGTTCGCGCTCGCTGAGCGCGGCCGGGGACAGGCTAAGCCCCAGGCCCTCGGCAAAGGCCGTGGCGATGGCCTCTTTCAGGCGGTCCATCCCTGGCGGGCCGCCCAGTTCGTCGGCCAAAAAGGTCAGGCGTTGCAAGAGGCTCTGCATCTCGCGGCGCTTTAGCTTTTCCACCGGCACGCGTAGCGCCCGCAGCATCTGCTCCATGCAGTTTTCCACCAGCACCGTGCCCTGGAACATCCAGCCCTGGCCGAAAAAGGCCATGCCCGTGCCCGAGACCTTGCGGCCGTTGATTTCTATATCGTTGCGCGGCCGAAAGGCGGCCGGCGCGCCCAGGCTGGTGATGGCTCTGGCGGCCAGGTCGGCCAGGCGGGCGGTGATCTGGGCGAAATCGCGGCCCAGGCCGGGGGCGCTGTTGGGCCAGAACAACTCGAAGCCCAGCATCGACGGCGTGAACAAGATCGCCCCGCCGCCGGTGACGCGGCGGTTGATGGCGATGCCCTGCTGGCGGCAATAATCCAGGCGCAGCTCGGCGGCCGGGTCTTGGTTGTGGCCGACCAGGGCCGCCGGCGGGTCGAAGCGCAAAAAACGCAGCGTCGGCGGCGAGAGCCCGGCCTCGACTTCTTCTAGAATGATCGTGTCCAGGGCCATGTTGGCCGCGCCGCTTTGCAGGCCGGTGTCCAAAAGGCGAGCGTGGATGGTCATGCCGGAAACGCCGGGCAATCGTCCAGCCGGGCCAGCTCGGCGCTGATGAAATCGCGCAAGGCCGGCCCGCGCAGCAGGCCGGGCAGTTCGGCCTCCAGGGCGCTGGGCGCGATGCGGCAGAGCCATTGGCCGTAGGGGTCGGCGTTGATCGGCCGGGGATCGTCCGCCAGGGCCTGGTTGACCTGGCGCACCACGCCCGAGATGGGCGCGACAATGCGGCCGACCCACTTGCCGCTCTCCACCGAGCCCAGGGTCTGGCCTTGCGCCACGCTCAGGCCCGGCCGGGGCAGATCGACAAAGGCGATCTCGCCGGCCTGGTCGGCGGTGTAGGCGTCCAGGCCCGTGGCCGCCAGCTCGCCCTCCAGGCGCAGCCACTGGTGGTTGCGGTCGTAATGCAGCTCATCGGGAAAGTCGTATCCGTTTATGTTCACGACGGCGCTCCGGGGCTTTGCGGGGGTTGGACAAACAGCTCGTTGAAATATTCGCGCAATAGAACCTCGCGCAGGGCTGGCGTCATGACGTTTAACAGGCCATTGACCCCGGCCATGCGCCGGGGCAGGCCCGCGCCGCCCAGGCCGGCGGCCGAGAGCATGGCCGCGACGTCTTGCGGCCTCAGGCTGGCGGCGTCCAGACCGGCCAGACCCCGGGCCAGGGCGGGCCAGTCGGGCGGGCCCTTTTCGGCGGCCAGGCGGGCGCAGTCGGCCAGATCGGCCAGCAGCTCATCGACCCGGGCCAGGCTGGCGGCGCTGACGCTCAGGTGGATGTTCTCGGGCGAGGACGCGAAGCGAAACTGCGGTTGCAGGCTCCAGCCGCGCGTCTTCATCTCGTCGATGATCTCGAAGACGTCGATCCGCGGGGCGGCGATGGCCACCAGGCACAGCTCGGGCCGGCCCAGGATCTCCAGGCCGTCGATGGCCCGCGCGCCCTCGATGATCCGCCGCGTGGCGCGCAGGGTCTGATCGGCCAGGGCCAGATAGCCGTCGTCGCCGATGTGGTTGAGCACGGCCCAGGCCGCGGCCATGGGCCCGCCGGACTTGCTGGACTGCACGGCGTTGTTGACCACGGCGTAGCCCGGCCACTGGGCGCAGGCGAAGATCTGATGCCGGCGCAGGTCTTTGTTTTTGTAGCAGATTATCGATGCGCCCTTGGGGCAGTAGGCGTATTTGTGCCAATCCATCGAGATCGACGACACCCCGGGCACGGAAAAGTCAAAGGGCGTGGCCTCCTGGCCCAGCCGGCGGAAATAAGGCAATAAAAACCCGCCGATGCAGCCGTCCACGTGCAGCCATAGGTCGCGCTCCAGGGCCAATTGGCCCAGCTCCGGGATGGGGTCGCAGACGCCGTGGGCGTAGCTGACCGCCGAGCCGACAAGCATGATCGTCGCCGGCGTGATCGCCCGGGCCATGGCCGCCACGTCGGCCTTGAAGCTTAGCTCGTCCACCGGCACGCTCACCACCCGCAGGCCCAGGTAGTGCGCGGCCTTGAAAAAAGCGGCGTGAGCCGTGGCGGGCAAGACCATCTCGGGCCGGCCCAGGGCGGGGTTGCGGGCCATGGCCCGATCGCGGGCGGCCTTGACGGCCAAGATGATGCTCTCGGTGCCGCCGCTGGTGAAGTTGCCCACCACCCGCTCGTCGCCGCCCAGATGGGCCGCAGCCATGGCCGCCAGGTCGGTCTCCAGGCGCAGCAGGCTGGGAAAGGCCGTGGGATCAAGGCCGTTTGGCGTCAGGTACATGGCGTGGGCCCGCCGAGCCAGTTCGTCCAGATCGGGCCGGCCGGCGTCGTAGACATAGGCCCACAACGCGCCGCCCTTGACCGCCAGATCGTCTTGGCCCATGGCCGCCAGGTCGGCCAGCACCGTTTCCATGGCTCGCCCGTGGGGCGGTATCTTCATTGGCGCGCCTCCGCGCTGGGGGGTCGAACCGTTGGCGGCCACCGGCCTCGGTCCGGGCCGCCGCTTGAGCCTAGGCTACACGCCGTCCGGGCGTCCGGCAAGGGCGTTTTGATATCATGCCGAATACACGCGCATATTCAGATGGTTGACCGGTCAGTCATCGACATGATACATTACCCTTCGCCCACGGTCAAGGGCGGTGAATAGCGACGGTTGTTGATTGGCCGGCCGGTTTCGGCGTGATAAGATACGGCGCAACCAACATTGTCATTACAGCCAAGAGGAGCGATCATGGAGCAGCGGCGGCTGATCGGCAAGGGCAAGTTCATCCTGCTCACGGCGGGGTATTTCGTTCTGTGCAACTGGGCGTTCATCGTCCTGACGCGGGTGATTCAGCCGATATTGCTGGGCGAGGTGCATTTCAATTGGCTGGTGCGCACCATCGTCGCGCCGATTCCCCTCAGCCTGGTGCTGTTTTTGCCGTTCGTGTTCATCGCCGGACGTTTTTACGAGCGGCCGGATTTCGATTTTCCCGGCAAGATGCAATCGGGCGTCAAGATCCTGGCCGTGGTCGCCTTTGCCCTGACCTTCATCATGACCTACACCGGCGATGGCGGCGACCTGATCATGATCGGCATGATCTCGCTCAACGTGATGCTGGCCATTGTCAACGCCAGCTACGCCCTGCGCTTCGTGCTGGTCAGGCTGGTGGCGCGCAACTTCCCCGATTTCGACCAGACCCGCCAGACCGTGCGCCTGGCCCCCCGGATCATGTTCATCGTGCTGCTGGGCGTCAACATGATGATGATGTTCATCAACGGCGTGCACGTGGTTTACCGGGGCGTGTATTTCCAGAATCAGGCCCTGCGCATGACCCAGTCCATGGAGCTGGCCCTGGCCTCGGGCGGCGGCGCGGCGGCCGCGCGGGCGGCGGCGCGTGGTTTCGCGGTGAACGAGGCGACGGCCGCCACGGCCGATCCGGCCCAGGCCATGGCCATCCAGGCCGCCAGCGAGGGTCGCGGTCACGCGGTCAAGGGCGATGTCGTGCTGGCGGCCCTGGCCTTGGGCGAGGGCGGGCGCTATCTGGTGGCCAGCGCCCCGGTGAGCGTGGTCCACGCGGTGTTGTATCGCAACTTCACCTCGCCGATGATCGTCTTTTCGCTGCTGGCGGCCCTGTTCGGCCTGTTGGTCTGGCTGATGGTCCGTTCGATGGCCCGGCCCATCGAACGGGTGATCGACGGACTCGACGAGGTGGGCGGGGCCGTGGCCCAAAGCGCGCGGCACCTGTCCAGTTCCAGCCAGAGCCTGGCCGAGGGCTCCTCGCAGCAGGCGGCCTCGTTGGAAGAGAGCGCCGCCTCCATGGAGCAGATGTCGGCCATGACCAGGCGCAACGCCCACAGCGCCCAGCAATGCCACCAGCTCATGGGCCAGGCCGCCGCCCACGTGACCCAGGCCCGCCAGGTCATGGATCAGCTCAACGCCTCCATGGAGCAAGTCACCGCCGCCAGCGAGGCCACCTTCAAAATCATCAAGACCATCGACGAAGTGGCCTTCCAGACCAACCTGCTGGCCCTCAACGCCGCCGTGGAGGCCGCCCGGGCCGGCGAGGCCGGGGCGGGATTTGCCGTGGTGGCCGACGAGGTGCGCAACCTGGCCCTGCGGGCGGCGGCGGCGGCCCGCGAGACTTCGGCGATGATCGAGGACACCGTGGGCAAGGTCAAGGCCGGCGCGGCCATGGCCGATCAGGCGGCTCAGGGTTTCGCCGCCGTGGCCTCGGCCACGGGCAAGGTGGGCGAGCTGGTGGGTGAGATCGCCGCCGCCTCCGACGAACAGGCCCGGGGCATCGTCCAGGTGGGCCAGGCCGTCAGCCAGATGGATCAGCTCACCCAACGCAACGCCGCCGGAGCCGAGGAGACCGCCAGCGCCGCCCACGACATGGACGGACAGGCCAAACGCATGCACGCCCTGGTGCGGGCCCTGGCCGCGCTGATCAGCAATCGCCACAGGGGTGAATAACAGCGCTGTCCTTTTGCCGCCGGATGTAGTACAAAGAAAGGGGGTAGGTTTCATGATCATCGCCAACGGGCGCCGATCATGAAAAAAAGAGAGGAGCCAAGGCATGCGCATCGGCGGGATCAGGCAAGGCAGCGGCGACAAGCCCAGCGAACGCCGGGATAAAAGGCAGGCGGTGGGCGAAATAGACGAGCGCAAGCCGCTGATGGAGATCCGCAAAAGCGTCGGCATCGAAACCAAACCCCTGGCGCGTGCTGTAAAACTCATCGACGACAGCGACGAGCCCCTGCCCTCCCAAGAGGAAATGCGCCGTCGAGCCATCCGCCTGCGCCAGTTGGTCGACATCATCGTCGACCTGGATTGGTCCACCGACACCCTGGACGTGCGCGCCAGCGTGATTCAAGAGATCGACGCCAAGGGCCGCCTGATTCTGTCACAGACATCGTCACCCCTTTTACGCTCGCAGACTGGCAAAACGGTCGAGCTGACGTTTTTGTCACAATATCCTTCACAGATGGGCAGCCGCTGGTTGCGCGTCGGTTATCACACCAAGCTGTTGGGCATCGTCGAAAACTACCAGTTGGGCCCCGAGTTGGCCGATACGGTCCTGGTCTTTGACGGGCCCAAAAAACTGGTTTTGTCCACGGCGCGCATCTCGCCGCGCATGGAGCCATCGCCGGACATGGACCTGACGCTTCGCCTGTGGCCCGACGGCCAGCAGGTGACGCTGCTGGATCTATCGGCCGGCGGGGTGCGTTTCAGCCGGCCAAGTTGGATGGAGTTTCCGCCGGGCGCGCGGGTGGACGTGGCCCTGTGCACCACCAACGCCACCATCCCCGTGCGCGGCCGGGTGCTGCGCAACGAGGAGCTCAACGCCAAGGCCTCGGCCACGGTGTTGCAGTTCCGCGACATGGACCGCCGCACCTCCGACCTGGTCCATCGCCTGCTCACCGAAATGGCCCGTTATCGCCGCGCCCAGATGTCGGGCGTGGAAGGCTGAAACGCCGGCGGCTCGCTTTTTGCATATTTTCTTGCCATAATTTTGCCAAACAGAACAAGGAGAAGCCATGGGCGTCTTTGCGCGCGTTTTCGGCCTGTGCCAGACCAGGCCGCCGGCCGACGCCGGCTGTTGGTCTTTTGACCGCGACAAGGTCGTCGTGGACCTGAACCGCGCGCCCGAGCTGGCCGTCTCCGGCGGGGCCGTGCGTCTGGAAGGCGGCGGCCTGCCCTGGCGCGTGCTGGTTTTTCGCGATCAAGACGGCGTGTTGCGCGCGGTGATCAACCGTTGCGCCCACGCCGGCCGCCGCCTCGACCCCGTGGCCGGCGGCCAGGCCCTGCAATGTTGCAGCCTGGGCCGCTCGACTTTCGACGTCGACGGTCAGCGTCTGGGCGGACCGGCCAAGGGCGGCGTCAGGGCCTTGGCGGCCGTCGTCGACGCCAATTTTTTGGCAATCGACCTGGCGTGACGAAAAAAATTCACATGCCGCACGGCCAACGAGTGATATTAGTGCTTGATTCATCACATGATCGGCTTATACTAATATATGAACGCCCAGGGTATGTGAATTTGGAGCGCAACTTTGATCAGCGACCGCAACAAGCGCGCGGGAGAACCGACCGAGGCCCTCGTCAGCATTGACGCCTGGGTGGCGGCCAACCATCCCCCCTTGGGCTCGACCCGCGAAAAGGTTCTGAGCCTGGTGGCGGCTTTGTCGCGGCAACAGGCCGAAGTGACCAGCCAGCAGTTGCGCCTCGACCTGGGCCTGAGCCAGCAGTTGCTCAATCGGCACCTGCATGGTTTGGCCCGTGAAGGGCTCTTGCGCCTGGTCGAGAACGGCCCCGGACGGCCCCTGGGCGTGACGCCCACCGCCCTGGGCCTGCGCGTGGCCCAGCGCCTGGCGTCGCTTCCCGCAGCCGAGGCCCAGCCGAACGCCGCGCCCGAAACGGCCCCGCCGCCGGTTCAATCGCCCGACCCCACCGCGCCGCCGGCCCGCATCCTCGAGGCCAGGGGCTTGTTGGGCTCGTTCCTGGGCAGCCTGCTGGCCCGCCTGGACGGCCGCACCAGCGGCGTGGGCCCCGCCGAGTTGCGCCGCGCCGTCGAGGACACCCTGCAACACCTCATCCCCCGCGAAACGCCCGCGCCGTCGGCCGCGACCGAGGCGTCGCCGCCGCAAGCCATGGCCCAACCCGCGCCGGCCGTAACCCCGCCGCCGGCCGTGGCCACCAGCCTGGGCCAGTGCGTGGGGGCCTACTGCCCGCCGCGCCTGTCGCCCGAGGAGGCCTACGAGGAAGGCCGCCTGGACGCCTCGTGCGCCGCCCAATATCGCGGCATGCCTTGGTACGAGCGCACCAAGGGCTTCAGCGACGTATGGGACCGCCTGCGCCGCGGCCGCACCGGCAGCCTCAGCACCTTCTTCAACGGCTTTGGCCCGCGCTGGGAGCACCCCAACTGGCCCGACTTCAACAAGGCTCGCCAGATGGCCGACGCCGCCGGCCAGGACTACGGCCAGTGGCTGGCCCGACGCATGGACGCCATGACCCAGAGTGGGCTGCGCGACTGCGCGCCGCACCTGCTGGCGGCCAGCCCCGTGCATCAGCCGGCGGCGGTCGCGCCCGCGCCAAGCGCCGCGCCGGCCAGCCTCGAAAACGCGCCCTACGCCATCGACGCCTACAACTCGGCCAACCCCGAGCACGTGGCCCACGCCCAAAAGCTCTTGGCCGGCCTGTTGCAGATGGCGCCGCTGGTCTTCGGCAACGACCCCGACGGCCCGGCGCGCATGGTCACCGAGGCCCTGATCCGCAAGCAACTGCCTCGGCAGGCCCTCGACCTCGCGCCGGAGATCAAGGCGCGCATCCTCGAACGCCACCGCAAGGGCGCGCGCAATTCCGGCTGGTCCACCAGCGCCTCCGACGCTCCGCCGCCGATCATCATCTGACGCCGCGCCCTCCGGCCGTCGCCAAGCCGACCACGCGCCGCCGCATCGACAAATAATCCGCCCATGCGCCGTCTTTGTCTCGCTTGACAGCCAGGCCCCTTTCGGGTACACATGCGGGGATCAGCGGCCCACGCGCCCGGAGAGGTGACCGAGTTGGCCGAAGGTGCACGACTGGAAATCGTGTGCGCTCTTAAAAGGGGCGCCGAGGGTTCGAATCCCTCCCTCTCCGCCAAAATTGCCAAAAAGCACGCGGCAAGCTCGACCAGGGCCCACCGCGTGTTTTTGTTTTCCGGCTCGGGCCGGGGGGCCGCGCGCGACGCCTGCGCTCCGTGAGGCAAACGGCTTGCTCTCTTGGCCATCGGCCAAGACGATCATCGCCGTTGCAAACATGGCCCTCATTTGCGCGTAATGCGTTAAACTCGAACAATCGAAGGTTTGGGTCAGGCGCGCTCCCAGCGCGCGCCTCGACAAACTGCTCGCGGCTACGCCTTGGCATGTCGCATCTCTACATTTGAGTGCGAGCAGTCGCGGCGCATAAGGCTGTTTCATTAAGATGCGGGAAATCGGCCCTACGGTAGCGGATGCCGGAGCGGTCGATCCGATGGAGAAACGATGGATCAGATCTCGCAAACCGGACGGGCGGGCGTCCACAAACGCCCGATTCTACGAAAGATCGTAAGAGGCAAATCGTTCGTCGATGTCGGCGGGTTATGGAAAACCCTCGGCGAGATGGTCACCACCGCCGTGGAGGGCGGCGCTTCACGCGTCGCCATGGCGGATATCCAGGCCCCTGGCAATGAGTGGTGGGTGAAGTTCGAAGCCCATTGCGCCGAAAAAGGCGTGAGCGGTTGCGAAATGATCCACGTCGACATCTGCGCGCCCGAAGGGCCGTCCAAGCTCGGCAAATTCGACGTGGTCCATTGCTCCGGCATCATGTACCACGTGCCCGACCTGTTCCATTTTTTGGGCAACCTGGTCGAGTGCGCCAACGAGTATCTGATGCTCGGCAGCGTGGTTATGCCAGATAGCATTGAAAACGAGTTCGGCCGGTTGGATTTTCCCGAAGACGCCGCCTATCTCGCGCCGTTGCTTTCGAGCTCGAACGCAAAGATTGTCTCGGCCTATCTCGATAGCATCAACATGAAGGCCGCTGGCCTCAACTCTCCGGCTTCGAGGGGGTTTTTCGTCAACGGCCGGCCGATTTTCGGCCCCTGGTGGTGGCTGTTCTCCGGCACGTTCATGTCACGGCTGATCCATCTGGTCGGTATGGAGGTTGTCGAGGAAGGCCCGACTCCGGACGGACGGGGTTATATCGTCGTCGCGCGGCATTAAAGCCATCGGCCACTCGAGCAATCCGATACGCGCCATATCACGGGGCTCCTGACGCTTCCTGGGTTTGCCGGCCTTCGCGCCCGTCGGCCGGCGCGGCGTCTTCGCCGCCTCCCTCGACCAGGCCGACCAGATGGCGCACCATGCCGCGCATGGCCTCGGCCTGGGCGGCCAGTTGCTGGCTGGCCGCGGCCGACTCCTCGGCGTTGGCGGCGATCTGCTGGGTGACGCGGTCAAGTTCGGCGGCGGCCTGGTTGATGTGGCCGATGCCTTGGGTCTGTTCGGACGAGGCCACGGCTATCTGATTGACCAGGCCGGTGGCCTGGCCGGCGCGATCGACCACCTTGGTGAAGGCCCCGGCGGTGGCCCCCACCAGGCTCGAGCCGTCGCGGACATGGCTGACGTTGGCCTCGATGAGTTGCTGGGTGTTTTGCGCCGCCTCGGCCGAGCGCATGGCCAGGCCGCGCACCTCGTCGGCCACCACGGCGAAGCCGGCCCCGGCCTCGCCGGCCCGGGCGGCCTCCACCGCCGCGTTGAGGGCCAGGATGTTGGTCTGAAAGGCGATCTCGTCGATTGTCTTGATGATGCGGGCCATTTCGTCGCTGGCGCTGTTCATGCGCTCCATGGCTTGACGCAGGCGGTCCATGGCCGCGCCAGCCTCGCCCACGGTGGCGGCCACCTCCTTGATGAACAGGTCGGTTTGCTGAACGTGTTGGTCGTTGCGGGAGTTCATGGACGAGATCTGCTCCAGCGAGGCGGCGGTCTGTTGCAAGGAGGCCGCCTGGGCCAAGGCGCTTTCGGACAGATGCTGGCCCGCCGCGGCGATGGCCCCCGAGGCCGCCGCCACCTGCTCGATGCCGTCCATCATCGCGGCGATGATCCGCCGGATGGGCTGAACCACCCCCCGGTTGACCCACAGCCATGTCAGGCCAAAGAGCAGCCCGCCCACGGCCAGGCCGCCGAAGAGCACTTCCTTGAGCAAGACCACCTTGCCCTTGGCTTGGCCGGCGTAAAGCTCCACCGCCGCATTCATCTCTTGCAGCAGGGCCCCGTTTCCGGTCACCATGGCCCGCAAGGCTTGCCGGGCCTCCGGGTCCGCGCTCCCGCCGGCGCGCAGGACGATCTCGGCGCTTTGCCGGAAAGGCCCCCACAGCGCGGCGACCTTTTGCATCTGCGCGGCGATGCGCGAATCGTCGGTGGGCGGCAGGCCCATGGCCGCGTCGCCCTCGATGAGCCCACGCAACGACGCGTCAAAAAGCTCCAGCGTGGCGGCCAGGTTCTTGGCCGCGGCCCGGTCGCCGCTGGCCAGGATCAACGCCTCCTTGGTCATGCGCTGGGAAAGCATGCGTTGGCGGCCAGCGATGTTGACCACTTGGCCGTCGGTCTCTTGCAGGCCCAGCAACACGATGGTGCTGGCCACCAACACGGCCATGGTGGCCAACAGCAGCCCCACGGCGGCAAGCAATTTGGATCGCACGGACATTCTTCTGGCCACGGCGCGCCTCTTTGTCGGGATGTGTGACGGATGCCAAATAGGTAATATACAGATAGTTTAAATAATGTTTTTTGGCGAAACAACCACCAATCGCGCCCGCGCCGGGCTGGCCCCATCCGGTGCTTGCGGAGAAAAATCATGGATATCGGCAGATTATCCGAGCGTCTCATGGGCATGAGTGAAGAAACGTGGCGGCGTCACGCCAACCCGTGGAGCGGCTGGACCAGGCTGGCCAGTTACCCGCTGATCTTTCTGGCCGTGTGGAGCAATGTCTGGATCGGCTGGTATTGTCTGGCCCCCATCGCCGCGCTGGCCGTGTGGATCTGGCTCAACCCGCGCCTGTTTCCCCGGCCCAAATCCACCAAATCGTGGATGTCGCGAGGGGTGCTGGGCGAGCGGGTCTGGATCAACCGCTGGCAAGAGCCCATCCCGCCCGAACACGAAAAAATGGCCAACATCCTCAGCGCCATCGCCCTGGCCGGCGTGGCCGTCAGCGTCTATGGCTTTTGGGCGCGGGATTTCTGGGCGGCGTTCATGGGCTGGAATTTGGCCGTGGCGGCCAAGATGTGGTTTGTCGATCGCATGGTCTGGCTGTTCGAAGACATGAAAGACAAAAACGCCGCCTACCGCGCCTGGCTCTACTAGCGGCCGCGCCGGTGAAAAAACGCGGCGGGCCCTTTTGGTCCGGGCCCGCCGCTCGACTTTGTCGTTCAGCCCTCAGAAGGCCTCGTAGAGCGCCTGGCAGATGCGCGTCAGGTCGTCGCCCACGGCCGCCACGGCCTCTAGGTCGTCGGCCGGCAGGTTGTTGACATAGATGGCGAAGGCCAGCTTGCGCCCGCTTTTGGCCGTCAGATAGCCGGCCAGGCCCTTGGAGCCCAGGCAGAGGCGCTGATTGAGCAGATCCCAGGCCAGGCTGGCCCCGGTCTTGGCCTGGGCCTTGCCGCGCAGGGGGCTCTGGCGATTCACGGCCATGGCCAACGCGCCGTCGACGCCCATCACCGGCAGGCACCCGCGGAAGCGCTCGGCCCAGGGCCGCGTGACGGCCAGGCGCAGCAGGTCGGTGATCGCCCGAGGGCTGACGCCGTTGCCCAGGGGCCCGCCCTCGCCGTCAAACAATGATATGGCGCTGGTGTCCAGGCCCATTTCACGCAAGGCGTGGCCTTCGACGGCCAGGCCCTGCTCGAAGCTGTAACCGCCGGTGTGGGCGGCCATCAACAGCGGCAGGACGTCGGCGTGCTTGTTGTGGCTGATCTTGAGGATCATGCGACAGTTTTCGGCCAACGGCGGCGAGACGAACTCGGCCAGTTTGCGCATGTTTTTGTACGAATCGACCTCGGGCAGCAGCTCGGCCTGATTGCCGCTGTCGGGCGAGGCGGCCAGTTCCACGCCGGCCCGCTCCAAGGCCTCCATGAACAGCACCCTGGCCCAGGCGCCGATATCGGGCGGGCTGAAGACGCGCACGGCCGGCGGGCCGCCGGCGGGCACGGTCCCGCTGGCCATCAGCACGCCCGGCTCCGAGACCTTCAGCTCCACGTTGGGCTCCTCGCCGGCTGGGCCGGTGGTCACGTGGTTTTCGATCTCGGTCTGGCCGTCCCTGGGCCGCCAGTCCAGCTTGGCCGGCTGGCCCTCCTCGCCGGGAGTGACGATGACGTCGACCAGGTTGTCGTTGATCATCATCGGCGTCAAGGGGCTGTCTTTGTACGGCTGGTTGGCGGCCTCGAAGAGGCGTTCGTCGATGAGCACCTCGCCCTCGACGCGCTTGACGCCGCTTTTGGCCACCTGGCGGGCCAGATCGTTGAGCGCCGTGAGCGGATCGATCTTGACCAGGCGCACGGGCATTTCGTCGGCCAGGACGTGGTCGGGCATGGGGAATTCCAGCTTGCCGGCCGCGTTGGTCCGGCCGCCCATGGTCGGGTCGCCCGAGGCCCGCAGGATCAAGTCGCCATTCAACACGCCGTCGAAGTTGAGCTGGCCGCTGGAGTAGACCGGCGTGCGGAAGCGATAGTCCGGGCCCATCACCTCCATGGCCGCCGCCACCGTGAACAGCATCGTCGTCGCCGCCGGCGTGAACCACTTTTCCTCGTTGAGCCCGGCCAAAAGCTGGCCGCTTGGCAGTTCGGCCACCGCCAGGCCCCACTGGGCGGTCTTGTATTTGGCCGCCTCCATGATTTGCAGCGCCTCGGGCGGCGTCTGGCCCCAGGCCGCCGGTCGCCCAACCGGCGTCAGGAGCGCCGCCGCCAGCAGCGCCAGCGCCACGGGGCGCGTGATCCGATACAGCTTCATTCCCTGATCTCTCCCCAGAAAGACGACTCTCCCACACCAGCCCGCCACGCGGGCCCAATGGGCCAACTTTACGCCAAAAAGCGCCGTTTGCTAAGCCTTGCTTTTGCGGCGCGCCGTACCGGCATGATATAAATACCGCTCCGGCCCCGAAAAGGCCGACAGTCAAAACCGGCAAGCGAGGAGAACGACCGCATGAGCGCCAAAAAACTCGGCGAACGCATCGCCGACTATCGCCAGAAACAGGGCCTGAGCCTGGAGCAGATGGCCCAGCGCACCGGCCTGGATCAACAATTCCTGAGCGCCGTGGAGGCCCACGACCTATATCCCTCGCTGGGGCCGCTGATCAAGATCGCCCGCACCCTGGGCGTGCGCCTGGGCACCTTTCTCGACGACCAGACCAGCCAAGACCCGCTGATCGTCCGCCTTGGCCAGCGCCAACGCCAGATCACCACCCATCGCGGCGAGCAAGGCCCCGAGAGCACGGTGTTTTATTCACTGGGCCTGGGCAAGGTCGACCGCCACATGGAGCCGTTTTTCGTCGAGCTTTTGCCCGGCGATGAAGACGCCCAAAAGCGCTCTTCCCACGAGGGCGAGGAGTTCATCGTCGTCGTCGAGGGTCAGGTCGAGCTGATCTACGGGGCCGAGCGCTTCGTGCTCGAACCCGGCGACAGCATGTACTACAACTCGGTGGTGCCCCATCACGTCGCGGCCGCCGGCGGTCAAAAAGCCGCCATCTACGCCGTGCTCTATCTGCCGGAGTAGGCCCGTGGCCGATCGACACATCATCGACAAGACCCTGGGCCAGATCCTGGAGCAGACCGCCGCCGACTACCCCGACCACGACGCGGTGGTCTACGTCGACCGCGGCTTTCGCCTGACCTACAGCCAGTTCGACGCCGTGGTCGACGAGTTGGCCAAGGGCCTGATGGCCCTGGGCGTGGAGCCGGGCCAAAAGGTCGCCGTCTGGGCCTCCAACGTGCCATATTGGGTGGCCTTGCAGTTCGCCACGGCCAAGATCGGGGCCATCCTGCTGACGGTCAACACCCACTATCAGCGGGCCGAGCTGGATTATCTGCTCAAGCAGTCCGAGACCGAAAACCTGGTGGTGGCCGACCGCTTCCGCGACAACGACTTTCTCGACATCGTCTACGAGCTCATCCCCGAGCTGCGCACGCAAGAGCGCGGCCACTTGCATAGCCCGCGTTTCCCCCACCTGCGGCGGGTGTTTTTCCTCGACCAAGAAAAGCACCGCGGCATGTACTCCATCCCCGAGGTGCTGGCCATGAGCCGCATGGTCAGCGACGAGCGCCTGGCGGCGGTCAAGGCCGCCCAAAAGCCCGACGACGTGGTCAACATGCAATACACCTCGGGCACCACGGGCTTTCCCAAGGGCGTCATGCTCACCCACAAGAGCATCGGCACAAACGGCTATTGGATCGGCAAGCACCAGAACCTGGGCCCCGACGACCGCGTCTGCCTGCCGGTGCCGCTGTTCCACTGCTTTGGCTGCGTGCTGGGCGTGATGGCGGCGGTCAACCACGGCAGTTGCATGGTCATCCTCGAGGAGTTCGACCCGGTGATGGTCATGTCGGCCGTCGAGCAAGAACGCTGCACGGCCCTCTACGGCGTGCCGACGATGTTCATCGCCGCCCTGACCCACCGGCTGTTCGACAAGTTCGATTTTTCCAGCCTGCGCACCGGGATCATGGCCGGCAGCCCCTGCCCGGTCAAGACCATGCGCGAGGTCATGGAGCGCATGAACATGCGCGAGGTGACCATCTGCTACGGCCTGACCGAGAACTCGCCGGTGATGACCCAGACCCTGCCCGACGACGACGTGCGCCGCCGCACCGAGACCGTGGGCAAGGCCATGCCCGGCATCGAGGTCAAGATCGTCGACCCCGAGAGCCACGTCGAACTGCCCACGGGAACCATCGGCGAGGTCTGCTGTCGGGGCTACAGCGTAATGAAGGGCTATTACAACATGCCCGAGGCCACCGCCCAGGCCATCGACCACGACGGCTGGCTGCACAGCGGCGACCTGGGCGTCCTGGACGCCGATGGCTACCTGGCCATCACCGGCCGCTACAAGGACATGATCATCCGTGGCGGCGAGAACATCTATCCCCTGGAGGTGGAGGAGTTCATCCGCCACATCCCCGGCGTGCGCGACGTGCAGGTGGTGGGCGTGCCCAGCCAGAAATACGGCGAGCAGGTGGGGGCCTTCATCCAGCTCGCCGAGGGGGCCGACCTGACCGCCGAGGACGTGCGCGACCTCTGCCGTGGCCAGATCTCGCGCTACAAGATCCCCAAATACGTGGCCATGGTCGAGGCCTATCCGCTGACGGCCAGTGGCAAGGTGCAAAAGTACAAACTGGTGGAGCAAGCCGCGGCGCTGTGGCCCAACGCCTGAGCGCCGCCCGAGGCGTCGATTGAAGCATCCGCTGAGCCGGCTGGGCCTGGCCCAGGTCGATTTGGGAGAACTGGAGGGTCAGTACCGGCGCGCCCACTTCCGCCAGGACTACCTGCTGGCCATGGCCGGCTTGGCCATATTCGCCGCGTCGACGGCGCTGCTTAGCGTCAACGACTTTCAGTTCATCGGCCCGACGCCAACGGCCTTCGCCTTGCTGGCCGGGCGCATCGCGCTGATCGCCTGGACGATCTGGCTGGCGGTGACCTTTCGACGCGGCGACGATTACGCGCGCTTCGACCGCTGCCTGGTGTGGTGCGGTCTTTTCGGCGTGACGCTGGTCGCCGTCATGCGCCTGACCAGGCCGCTGGATTATCTGCACAACTTTGCCGCCGAGGCGGCTTTCGCGCTGATCCTGTTCTTGATGTTCAGAATGCGGCGGCCCTGGCTGGCCTTGGCCCCCACCTATCTGGGCCTGTCGGGGCTGCTGACGCTGTGGTTCTGGAAGACCAGCCCCTCGTTGCCGCCACTGGTGGCGATCTCGCTGTCGTTGGTGGTGGCCATGGCTGGCGGCTACGCCATGGCCTGCTGGGCCGAGAACCTGCGGCGCAGACAATTTTTGACCCAGCGGGCCGAGGCCCAGGCCCGCCGCCAGCTCGAACGCACGGTCGAAGAACTGCGCCAGGCCCAGGCCGAGGTGCGCGCCCTTTCGGGGTTGCTGCCCATCTGCGCCAACTGCAAAAAGATCCGCGACGACAGCGGCTATTGGCAACAGATCGAAAGCTATATTTCGGCCCACACCCAGGCCCAATTCACCCACGGCCTCTGCCCCGAGTGCATCGCCAAGCTCTACCCTCAGTTGGGCAGAGGCAAGGCCGGGGCCGATAAGAAAAACTGAGGCCCGTTCAGTCCAGGCTGGGGGCGGTGCCGTCGAGGACGTCGCGGATGACGCCCAGCAGCTCGTCGAGCTGGTAGGGCTTGGGCAAAAAACCGTCGGGCTTTTGTTCCAGGGCCTGGCCCAGCACGCCCTCGGGCGGGTATCCGCTGGCCACCAACACCTTCACGTCGGGCTTTAGCTCGCGCATGCGCTGCAAGCAGCGCCGCCCGCCCATGCCCGGCATGCCCACGTCCAGCACCACCAGGTCGATGCGCCCGGCCATGGGCTCGAAGACGGTCAGGGCCTCCTCGCCGTTGAGGGCGGTGATGACCATGTAGCCCTCGCGCTCCAGGCCGCGCCGGGCCACGCCCAGCAGGCGCTCCTCGTCGTCGACGACCAAAATCGTCTCGTGGCCGCCCAGATCGCGGCGGGGCGCGGCGGGCTGGGCCGGGTCTAGGGCGGCGGCCGCCTCGGGCAGGGCCGGCAGATAGACGCGAAACGTCGCGCCCTGGCCGGGCGCGCTACGGCAAGCGATGCGCCCGCCGTGGCCCTTGACGATGCCATAGGCCGTCGAAAGGCCCAGGCCCGTGCCGTGGCCCACTTCCTTGGTGGTGAAAAACGGGTCGAAGATGTGGTCCAGGGTCTGTTGGTCCATGCCCTGGCCGCTGTCGGTCACTTCCAAAAGCACGTAGGGCCCGGGGCTGAGATCGGGCCGGCCCTGGCAAAAATCCTGATCCACATCCAGGTTGCGGGTGGCGATGGCCAGGCGGCCGCCGCCGGGCATGGCGTCGGCGGCGTTGACGCCCAGGTTGATGAGCACTTGCTCGATCTGGTTGGAGTCGGCGCTGACCAGGGCCAGGTCAGGGGCCAGGTCCAGCTCGATGTGGATCATCTTGGGGATGAGGTTGCGCAGCAGCTCCACGCAGCGCTTGACGTCGCTGTTTAGGTCCATGGGGCGGGGCCGGCTTTCGACCTTGCGACTGAAGGTGAGGATCTGGCGCACCAGGGATTTGGCCCGATCGGCGGCGTAGAGCACCTGGGATATCTCGCCGGCGCAGTCACGCCCGCGGGCGGCCCGGCTGAGGGCCAGCTCGCCATAGCCCATCACCGCCCCGAGTATATTGTTGAAATCGTGGGCGATGCCGCCGGCCAACGTGCCCAGGGCCTCCATTTTTTGCGACTGGCGCAGTTGTTCCTCCAGCAGGCGTTTTTCCTCCTCGGCCTTTGTGCGTTCGGTGACGTCGCGAGCCAGGGCCAGCACCAGGTCGCGGCCGGGGATATCCAAGCTCTTGAGGGTCATTTCCAGTTGCACGGGCTGGCCGCCCTCCTTGACGCTGACCCAGTGAAAAAACTGGGGTTGGCCGCGCCGGGCCAGGGCCAGCATCCGCCGGGCCACTTCCGGCGAAGGCCGGCCGTCGGGCTGCTCGTCGGGGGAGGCGTCCCAGGCGGGCTTGCCGATCATGCGCTGGCGCTCGAAGCCCAGCAGTTCCTCGGCGGCGGGGTTGCAGTCCACCAACGCGTCGCCATCAAAGATGAAGATGGCGTCGCTGGAGGCCTCGAACAGGGCCCGGTAGCGCAGTTCGCTCTCGCGCAGGGCCTTTTGGGCGCGTTTGTCCTGGCTGACGTCGAAAAGCGTCTCGATGGCCCCCACCACCTGGCCGTCGGCGTCCTTGAGCGGGGCGGCCAGAAAATAGAGCCACGTGGGCGCGCCGCCCAGCGAGGAGAAATGGCCCTCGGCCTGAAAGGCCCCCCGGATCAACGGCGAAGGCTCCACGCTGGGGCCGTAGACGCGGCGCATCTCGGCCAGGGGCGCGCCGTCGACGATCAGGTCGGCCAGCAGCGGCCGGTCCTTGCCATAAAAGACCTCGGCGTGGCGCTGGGAGCGGATGACCTCGTCGGCCGAAAAGTCGGTGAGGGCCTCGCAGGCCCGGTTCCAATGGGTGATGCGGTGGGCGCGGTCGATGACGAACATGGCCGTGGGGCTGGCGTCGAGGATATTGCGCAGCTCTTGCGCGCCGCGCCGCAGCTCTTCCTGCAAAAAGCGCTCATCGGTGATGTCGCCGAAAAAGCACAGCACCGCCGGCCGGCCCAGCCACTCCACGCGCACGCCGGCCACGGTCAGCCAGCGCAGGTCGCCGTCTTTGTGGATAAAACGCAACTGATAGTTCTGCGGCGCGTCGCCGCCGCGCAGGCGGGTCAGGTGCCGCTCGACGATGAGGTCGCGGTCTTCGGGGTGCAGCAGGTCGAAGATGGGCCGGCCCAGCAGTTCCTCGGGCGCGTAGCCCGAAAAGCGGCTGATGGCCTGGTTGACGAACTGGGCCTTGCCGTCCTGGAAAACGATGACGCCGTTGAGCGAGGCCTCGACGATCATGCGCAGGGCCGCCTCGCTTTGCTCCAACTCGGCCAGCCGCCGGCGCAGATCGGCCAACTCCCGGCGCGGATCGTCCGGGGCCTGACCGTCGCCGCCTGGCCGCGATGTTTTTTTCGCCTCCGGCATGGTCGCCTCGCTGCATCGAGCTTGGACAAGGCCGGCGCGCCCGTCAGGCGATCCCGAACGCCAGGCCGGCCACCGGGTTTATCAAAACGAAATGCGCCGAAAGATGTCAACAAATTTCAGCCGCCAAGCGCGGCGTGGAGTCGGTGGCGGTTTGGCGCTAAAATGCATTAAAGACGCATTTTGGCGTAACCGCGCCACGACCGGGCGCGATTTATAAACCAAGCAAGGCGTGGGTTCGGCCGCCGGCCAACCCGCGCGGAGAGGAAAAAGCCGTGCCTGGCACGAAAGCTTTTGACCAAAGGCCCCGCGCCAGAAGTCGTTTGATGGCGGCGCTGGCGGTGTGGTGCGCTTTTTCGGTTTTGTGTTGGCCGCCGGCGGCTCTGGCCCGCCCACCGCACCAGCCAGACGGCGACCAGGGCCGGCCCGATGGGGCCCACTACTACAAGCCCGGCGATCAAGGCCGACCCGACGGCCCCAAATATTACAAGCCCGGCGATCAGGGCCGGCCCGACAAGCCGGCGCGCCACCACCCACCGGGGCCGGGCTACAACCAGCGGGTCGATCACCTGCCCAAGGGCTACCACCCCGTCAAGGCGGGCCGCGACCACTACTATTATTATGGCGGCCGCTATTATCGGCCCCACAACCATGGCTACGTGGTGGTCCGGCCGCCGGTGGGCGTGTGGGTGCCTTCGCTGCCGCCGGGCTACGTCAGCGTGGTCATCGGAGCGATGACCTACTTCGCCTTCATGGGCGTGTTTTACGAGCGCACGCCCACCGGCTACGTGGTGGTGGCCCCGCCGGCCCCGGCGACCATCGCTCCGCCCACCGTGGGCGGCGCGGTGTTCGGCACGGTCACGGTGATGGCGCCCTCGCTCAACGTGCGCGGCGGGCCCAGCCACAACCAGGTGGTGATCCTGGTGCTGAACCAGGGCGAGGTGCTGTCGGTGGTGGGCAGCGTGCCGGGCTGGCTCTACGTCGTGCTGCCCAACGGGCAATATGGCTGGGTTGACCAGAACTACACCACGCCCATCGTCCCGGCGGCCCAACCGGCGGCCGGCTGATGGCTTGAAAGGACAAGGATGTTGGCGATGACCCGCTTGATTACGCCGGAAGAGCTACGCTGCCTGTTTGGCCTGACGCCGCCCAGCCCCGAGTTGGAGCGCCGCCTGGCCGACGAAGAGGCCAGGCGGCAGGCCACGGCCATCGCCAGCGCCATCCGACACCTGGCCGCGGCCTTGGGTCGCCTCAACCGCGAGGGCTCGCTGGAGGCCGTCGGCCGACGCCACATGGAGCAATATCGATGAAACGCATCTTGATTTTGCTGATGATCACTTGCCTGTTGCCGGCCTGCGCTCCCGGCCCGGGCGGCGGGCCGCCGGGCCGCGGCGAAGGCGGCGGCCCCAGCCTGGAGCAGCGGGTCGATCGCCGGGTGTCGCTGTTGGCCTCGCGGCTGCACCTGAGCCAGGAACAGGCCGCTCAACTCAGGCCGATCATCGAGGCCGACATGCGCCAGCGCCAGGCCCTGCGCGAGCAATACCAAGACCTGCCGCTCCACGAGCGCACCAAAAAACTGAGCCCGCGCCTGGACGCCCTGACCGAACGCACCGAGGCCCAACTGGCCCAGGTGCTGGGGCCCGAAGGCATGCGGTCCTATCATGAACTGATGAGCCAGCTCGAAGACGGGCGCATGCCGCGTCGGCCGCCCAGGTACTACTGATGAGCCCCCGGCGACGGGCCTCGAGTAACCGGTGCGCGGAAGCGCCCACGAGATCGGCCAGTTGACAGAAGCAACCGCGCACAGCCACGGCCCGAACGACTGGGAAATAGTCGAACGCGTCGTCGCGGGCCAGACCCGATGGTTCGAAACGCTGATCGAGCGGCACAAGGGCCTGGTGGCCCGCATCGTCGGCGCCAAGGTGCCCCACGAAGACGCGCCCGAGGTGGCGCACAAGGTGTTCATCACCGCCTTCGAGTCGTTGGCCGGCTATCGGCCGGTGGCGCCATTTGAAAACTGGCTGGCCACGCTGGCCGTGCGCGCCTGTTGCGATTATTGGCGCCAACGCCAACGCCAACGCGAAATACCCCAGGCCGCGCTCTCCGAGGAGCAACTGGCCTGGTTGGAGGCCGCCGCGGCCCAGGACGCTGGGGCGCGGTCCATGGCCGGCTTCGAGGCCCACGACCTTTTGGATTGGGCGCTGGGGCGGCTTTCACCCCAGGATCGCATGGCGCTCACGCTGCTGCACATCGAGGGGCGTTCGGTGGCCGAGGCCGCCGAGCTGATGGGCTGTAGCGGAGCCAACGTCAAGGTGCGGGCGTTTCGGGCGCGCAAGAGGCTGCGCGACGTCATCGCCGGCGAAATCGACCACCGGGGAGTGTGAAGATGGGTATATCTCGCCAAGGGGCCCAACGGGCCATGACGCGCCTTTTGCGGGCGCAGCCAGCGCGGCCGCCGCTGGAGCTGGACGCGCGCTGGCAAGCCGATCTCATGCAGGAAATCCTGGCCAAGGCCGCCGGTGACGCGGTCGGCCTGGCCGTGCGCTGGCGCGCGCACGCCGCCGGCCTGATGCTGCGCTTCGCCGGCGCGGGGGCCTGCCTGGCCGCGGCCCTGCTGCTCTACGTGATGATCTTCGGGCCCGACATCGACACCCAGGCCGCGGCCCTGATCCTGGACAACCCGGCCGTGGACCCGGCGGCGGGAGGCCAGTCATGGTCTTGAGCGGCCCCGGTCGAGGCGGCAAGTGGCGGCTGTGGGCCGGGGTGCTGGCGGTGTTTTGCTGCGGCCTGGTCGTGGGCGCGGCGGGGGGCGCGCTGTGGGAGCGGACCCAGACCGTGGCCCGGCTGGAAAAGCTGCGCGGCCAAGGCGGGCCGATCCTGGCCAAGATGGCCATGGAGCGGCTGACGCGCGAGCTGAACCTGCGCGCCGAACAACGGGACAAAATCCAGCCGATCGTCGAAGCGGCCTTTGAGGAGGTCCACGCCATCATCGACCAGACGCGGCCCAGGATGGACGCGGCCCTGCAAGGGGCCGCCGAACGGATCAAACCATTGCTGGACGCCGAGCAAGCCAAGCGCCTGGACCAGGGCGGCCAATGGCGCATGCTGCGGCCGCCGCCCCCGCCGCCCCCGCCCGCCAACGACCGGGGGCCGGCTGGGCCGCCGCCTGGTTTGCCGGGCGGCCCGCCGCCCATGGAGCGTCAACCGCCGCGCTGAAGCCGGCTTCAGTCCGCCGTGGCGGTTTTTTTGCGCCGTCGGCGTAACCAGGCCCCTCCGCCAAACGATTATGATTGCATGAAGGCCGCTCAGGGAAGGGCGGCCCATGCCTGCCACACCATCAATCGGGAGGATCGCCGTGGCCATGGATAGCTCGGCGGCCGAACTGGGCCTGATCGAGGAGACCTGCCCTTTTTGCGGAAGCAAACAGCCCTATATCCTGGGCGACGGCCGCCGCAAGTGCCGTTCCTGCCGCGTCAAGTATACGCCCCTGCGTCGCCCCGGCCGCCTGGACGACGCCCTGATCCAGCGTTTGGCCGGCCATTTCTGGCGCATGGACTCCATCGACCTGACCGCCGGCCAACTGGACCTGGATCGCAAAACCGTCCAGCGCTATTTTGGCCTGCTGCGCCGGGCCATCGCCGAGCGTGGCGAACGCCGGGCGGCCATGATCGCCGCCGAGGCCAAGATCGACAGCCTCTACCTGGGCCGGTTGAGCCCGCTGGGCGGCGTCAAACGTCAAGACACGGTCACGGTCTTTGGCCAGGCCGTGCGTGATGGGCTGGTGTACCTGATCATGGCCGCGGCCATCGCCGATTGGTCGGGGTTGGATCTGCGGGGCCTGCGCCGCGTGGGTCACGATGGCCGGCCCTTGGCCGACGAGGACAACGCCTTCTGGCCCTTTGCCCGGCAGCGCCTGAAGCATTACCGCGGCGGCTACAAAAAGCAACTGCCGCTGTATCTGCGCGAGATGGAGTTCCGCTTCAACCACCGCGACGACCCGGCGGTCATGCAGAAGTTGGCGGCCATGCTGGCGGCCCGGCCGCGCTAGTTGTTTTTGGCCAGCATCTGGCCCAGGCGGCGGTCTTTTTCCCGCCACAACTCGTTGAGCCAGTCCTGGAAGCGTTGACGGTATTCCAGATCGTTGAAGTAGTCGCCCAACTGCTCCTTGGTGATGGGCATGGCCTCCACGCGCACGCGCACCTCCTGGACCTTGCCGCACAAAAGGGCCCACATGCCCTTGGCGCCCTTGGGGTAGGCGATGGTCACGTCGAGCATGTGATTGAGACAGTGGCCCATGGACGAAAGCACCACGGCGATGCCCGCCGCCTTGGGCCGCAGCAGGTGGGCGTAGGGCGACTCCTGGGCCTGGTGCTTGCCGCGCGAAAAGCGCGTGCCCTCGACAAAGTTCATCACCGAGATGGGGATGTGCTTGAATTTCTGACAGGCCTTGGCCGTGATGGCCACGTCGCGGCCGGCCAAGTGGGGCTTCTTGGCCAGCTTGGCCTTGGAATAACGCTTCATGAAGGGGAAATCCAGGGCCCACCAGGCAAAGCCCATGACCGGCACCCAGATCAGTTCCTTCTTTAAAAAGAACTTCAAAAACGGCACCTTGCGGTTGAACACCCGTTGCAGCACCAGAATGTCGGTCCAGCTCTGGTGGTTGGCCAGCACCAGGTACCACTGACGGCGGTCCAGGCCCTCCAACCCGCTCACCTCCCACTCTATCTTGTTGAACAGGCGCAAAATGAAGTTGTTACAGCCGATCCAACTGGTGGCGATGGTGTTGAGAACCCGGTCGCAGACCTTGCGCCAGGGCCGCCAAGGCACGACGAGCTTGGCGAAGGCGGCGAGGGTCAACACGACGACGTGGGCCAGGGTGTGCAGAATCATCAGCACGAACGCCAGAGATCCCTTTAGCCATCCGGGCAGTCGGTGGAGCATCTTAGAGCCTCTCCTGGTGAATATTATTCATTTTAGATGCGGCACTTAAAATATAAGTTCGATTGTTGGCCTGTCAATCAATATCCCATGGTTTTTTTGCCCGGTCGCGGCCCCGCCGGCCACGGCCACGGCCGGCGGGGCCAAAAAAACCTTGCCCGCCGCCAAAGCGCCTTTGCGAAAAATTGCACCAAATGTTACTGTTTGACGGGCGCGGAGAGTCTGTGGAGAGGCTCTCGTCAGCTCGCCGTTCGCATGGAGCTTGCCCCACGATGGCGCGTGGGGTTGCGGACGACCGGGCCGCGTCAAGTTCACCCTCGCCGATTTCTTGCTGAGCACCACTGGAGGAAAACGAGACATGACCGGTCAAGCGACCCCAACAAGTCAAGGGCCGTCGGGCGGCCTGCCTCCGATGCCAGACACCATTGTCGTGGCGCCGGAGAAAAAGAGCATCGACTGGAAAAGGCTGATCTTTCTTTTCTTGGGCCTGGGGCTTTTCGCGCTGTTTTTCGCCATGCCCGCCTTTGATCCGGCCGTGGACCCGCGCAACGAATCATTTCCCCTGACCCGTGAGGCCCAACTGGCGTTGGGCCTGTTTTTGTTGGCCAGCACCTGGTGGATCTTCGAGGTCGCGCCCATCGGCGTGACCGCCATCATGATCGGCCTGATGCAGGTTCTGTTCTACATCCGCGAGCCCGAAAAGGCCCTGGGCGACTTCCTCTCGCCGCCGGTGTGGTTCATCTTCGGCTCGCTGGTGCTGGGCATGGCCTTCACCAAGAGCGGCCTGACCAAGCGCATGGCCTACAAGATGCTCAATCTGGTGGGCGAGCGCACCTCGATGATCATGCTGGGTTGTTTCGTCATCATCGCCCTGATGACCCACCTGATGGCCCACACCGCCGTGGCCGCGGCCATCTTCCCGTTGTTGATGGCCATCAACGCCCTCTACACCGACAAGGAAGGCCCCACCAAGTTTGGCAAGGCCCTGTTCATCGGCATGGCCTACGTGGCCGGCGCGGGCTCGATCTGCACCTACCTGGGCGCGGCCCGGGCGGTCAGCGCGGTGGGCTTCTTCAAGGAGATCACCGGCAACGACATTTCGTTCTTCGAGCTTTCGCAGTTCATGATGCCCGTGGGCTGGATCATGGTCTTTTTGCTGTGGGGCTTTTTCATGCTGGTCTTCAAGCCCGAAAAGCCGCGCATCGAAAACCTGCGCGAGCGCGTGGCGGCCCTGGCCAAGGAGCAAGGCGCCATGACCATCAAGGAATGGCTGGTGCTGATCACCACGGTGGTCGTGGTGGGCCTTTTCATGGCCAAGAGCCTGATCCCCGCCGACGCCGCCGCCCAGAGCGGTTTCCTGGGCTTCATCAAGGGCATGGACCGGCCGGGCATCATCCTCATCGCCACGATGATCTTCTTCCTGACGGGCGTTTTGGACGTCAACGACCTGGAGGCCATTCCCTGGAACATCGTGCTGCTCTTCGGCGGCGCCATGAGCATCGGCTACTGCCTGTGGCAGACGGGAGCGGCCAACTGGATCGCCGTGCACTGGCTCAACATGTTCACCCAGGCCCCGCCGCTTTTGTTCGTGCTTTCCATCGCCTTCTTGGTGTTGATGATGACCAACTTCATCATGAACGTGGCGGCCATCGCCATCTGCCTGCCGGTGGCCCTGGTGGTGGGCAAGTACCTCGGCGTCGAGGCCTACGTGATCCTCTTCGCCTGCCTGGTCACCGCCGGCATGCCCTTCAACCTGCTCATCGGCGCGGCGCCCAACGCCATCGCCTACGAGTCCAAGCAGTTCACCACGGGCGAATTCTTCACCTGGGGCTGGGTGGCCAACGTGATCCTCATGGTGGTGCTGACCCTGGCCATCCTGGTCATCTGGCCCATGATGGGGCTCAGCCTGTTCACCGCACCGGCGGCCGGCTAGGGCGTTTGGCTTTAGGTCAAGGAGACGAAAGACATGAACAAGCCTAGTGAACAGAAAAAAGACGTCCGGGCCCTGGTCATTCCTCTGACCGAATACCCGCACATGCCATATTGGGCCACCCTCAAGGAGGCCATCGTCCAACTGACCGTGGCCCAGCAGGCCGTGGCCCCCGGCGGCCGGCGCAAAACGATCCTCGTTTTCGACGAGGCCTATCGCCTGCGGGGCATGCTGGCCCTCAAGGACGTGCTGCGGGGCGTCGAGCCCAAGTTCAGCCAGAAATACGGCCAGGGCATCCCGGTGTTCTGGGAAGACCTTTTCGCCCAAAACGCCAAGGCCCAGTTGGTCAAGCCCATCAGCGAGTTCATGAGCCCGGTGGCGGCCACGGTCGAGGCCGGCGACAGCCTGGTCAAGGCCTCCCACGTCATGCTCGACGCCGGGCTGACCTTGCTGCCGGTGATGGATGGCGGCTCGGTCCTGGGCGTGATCAAGCTGGAGGACATCTTCCAGGAGATCAGCATGGCCATTTTGTCCATGTAAGCCACCGACAAGGTCGCGGCAATGAAGCTGCCTTGGCAAAAAAAATCCGTCGCGGACGGCGGCCGGGAGGCAATCCCGGTCGTCGCTCACGGCGGCGTCGCCCCGCCGGCCGACGATAACTCCGGCCGTCAGGACGCCTACTGCCCGTTTTCACGTCGCTACGCCCTGTTCAAGGGCCTGCTGGCCGACAATAACCGCGCCCTGGAGATCATGGCCGAGCTTCAAGGCAAGATGCACGGCCAATCGTCTTTCAACCGCGCCTTTGTCATCGACCGCGTCCAAGCCCTCCAGCGCCACGTCTCCGACATCGTCACCGCCCTCAAGGAAATGGGCCCGGGCCGTTACGACGCCCTCGACGAGGCCCTGGCCGCCGTAAGCGCGCGCATCCGCGCGGCCACCGGCCGGCCCACGCGCATGACCGACGGCCCGGTGCTGGTCTGGTTCGACGACCTGGATCAAAGCCTGGAAAATCTGGCCGGCTTCAAGGCGGCCCATCTGGGCGAGATGCGCTCGATCCTGGGCCTGCCCGTGCCCGACGGCTTCGCCCTGACCGCCTCGGCCTACAAATATTTCATGGATTACAACGATCTGTGGCCCAGGCTGCGCCAGCTGCTGGCCGGCTGCGATCTGGACGATCTCGAGCAGGTCATGACCACCAGCAAGGCCATGCGCCGCCTGGTGCTGGAGGCCGATCTGCCGGCGCTGCTGGCCGAGCAACTCAACGAGGCCTGCCGCGAACTGGCCCGGCTTTCGCCCGTGGGCTTCGCCCTGCGCTCCAGCGCCCTGATGGAAGACAACGAACCGGGCCTGGCCGGCCAATACGAAACGCTCTTGAATGTCCCGCCCGAGGACGCCCCTTGCGGCTACAAGCGCATCCTGGCCAGCCAGTTCAACGCCCAGGCCCTGCGCCGCGCCGCCCGCCGCGAAATGAACCTGGAAGACCTGGCCATGGGCGTGGCCGTGATGGCCATGGCCGCGGCCCAGTGCTCGGGCGTGCTTTATTCGCTAAATCCCAACGATCCCCAGCGGCAAGTGGTCATGATCAGCGCCGTGCGCGGCCTGGGCGTGGGCGCGGTGGGCGGGGCGGTGCACTCCAGCCTGTTCATCACCAACAAGGCCGAGCCCATCGAGATCATCAGCGAGGAGATCGCCCCCCAAGAGACCATGGTCGTGCCCGCGCCCGAATCCAACGTCTATGAAGTGGACGTGCCGGCCCATCTGGCCGAGGAGGCCTGCCTCGATCACGACCAGGTTCGCCGCCTGGCCCGGGTGGGCCTGATGCTTGAGGAGCACTACGGCCGGCCGGTGGACGTGGAATGGTCTCTGTCCGAGCGGGGTGAGCTGGCCCTTTTGCAGGTGCGGCCGCTACGCATCATCCTCAAGGCCTTGCCCCCCATCGACTACCAACGCCAGGTTGAGGGCCACGCGGTGCTCTTGCGGGGCGGCGTCACCGCTTCGCCGGGCGTGGCCAGCGGCCGGGTGGTCATCTTGCATGGCGACGACGAACTGGCCAAGGTGGCCAAAGGCGACGTCATCGTCGCGCCCAGTAGCCTGCCCGAATACGCCGTGGCCCTGGAGCACGCCGGCGCGGTGGTCACCGAGATCGGCGGCGCGGCCAGCCACCTGGCCGCCGTGGCCCGCGAGACCGGCGCGCCGGCCCTGTTTGGCGCGCCCGAGGCCACCAAGCTGCTGGCCGAGGGCCAAATCGTCACCGTCGACGCCGATCGCCAGACCGTCTTCGAGGGCCGGGTCGAAAACCTGCTGCGCCTGCACAAGCGACGCATGCTGGCCCTGGGCGAAACGCCGGCCTTCCAGACCCTGGACCAAACCCTCTCGGTGGTCACGCCCCTGCACCTGACCGACCCCCGCGCGGCCAATTTCACCCCCGAGCATTGCCGCAGCCTGCACGACATCACCCGCTACGCCCACGAAATGGCCATGCGCGAGATGTTCCGCTACGCCGAGGAAAAACCCGGCGACGCCAAGGAGGCCAGGCCCCGGCGGCTGCGGGCCGATTTCCCGCTGGAGCTTCTGCTCATCGACATCGGCGGCGGCCTGCGCGCCGGGGGCAACCCCCGCGAAGTGACCATGGACGAGGTCATCTCCGCGCCCATGCGGGCCCTGGTGCGCGGCATCGCCTCCATACCCTGGCGCGGCCCTGGCCCGGCCGCACCCGAGGCCCTGGCCCGCTCCAAGGAGCAGCGCCTCAAGGAGGCCAGCCAGATCGCGTCAAAACCAAATTACGCCATTTTGTCCGAGAACTACCTGAACCTGTCGTCGCGCCTGGGCTTCCATTTCTCCACCCTCGACACCTACTGCTCGGCCCAGGCCAACGACAACTACATCCGTTTCATGTTCAACGGCGGTGGGGCCGACCCCGACCGCCGCCGCCGCCGCACCAGGTTTGTCGGCGAAGTCCTGCGACGCAGCGGTTTCCGCGTCCAACTCCACGAAGATCAACTCCAGAGCCGGGTGGACAAATACCCCCAAGACAGCCTGGAGGAGATGCTCGAACTGATCGGTCGGCTGTGGGTCTACACCAGGCAAATGGACATGCTCATGTTCAGCGACGCCGTCGTCGACTGGTACATCGACGAGTTCATGCGCCAGCACGGCGTGGAGGCGGCCCGCGCCTCGTCGGGCAAGACCTAGGCCAACCCCAAACATCTGACCCCCAGCAAGGCGCCAGAGCAATGAACGAGATCCAAAACCTGACCGAAAGAATCATCGACCGCGTCAACATCAACCTCAGGGAGCACCACTTCGACGTGGGGCCGTACGTGCGGGGCATTGTCTCGCCCGAAAAATACATGAAATTCTATGCCTTCTATGGCCTGACCTCGCGGCACCCCGTCAGCCTCAGCTTCAAGAACAGCGCCTTGGCCGGCAGCTATTTTCTGGGCAAGTGCCAGGTCGATTTTTCCATCGTCTACAAAACCGACGTGCGCGGCGACGAACTGAAGCAAAAAGGCGACGTCTTCAAGTTCCGCGGCTTCGAGATCCCCCTGCATGACGACGAGCGCATCCGCATCCAGGACAGCATCATGCACAAGACCCTGGTGCACAATTTCTCCCACGACCCCGAGTCGCCCGAAGAGTTTTTCATCGTCAGCTCCGTGAGCCTGCACTACGCCAACATCCACGGCGCACCGGTGGAGGGCAGCTTTTTCGGGCCCTTCGCCACGGTGGACCTGACCACCGTCCACGACAGCGTGGTCGGGGCCTATTCCTACGTGCAGACCGGCGAACTGATGCACAAGCGCATCGAGCCGGGCCAGGTCTGGATCGCCTCCAAGGAGGACGGCTTCGATTTCCGCTACAGCTATTCGCCCGACGTCCTGGCGCGCTACGTCAAGGTCAACGAAGGGGCCGACCCCAGCGGCATTTTCATGGATTTCATCAACGAGCGCAAAAACGACTTCGAGGGCGCCTTCGCCCTGGCCCCCTACGACTACAACCAGGACGTGCCGCGCGGGGCCTCGGTCAGCAACTATTCGGTGCTCCTGGGCCGCACCAGCCTCAGCGAAAACGTGCTGGTGGCCCAGCGCTGCTACCTGCTCGACGCCCAGATGGGCGTGGGGGCCAACGCCCAGGAAAACTGCTTTGTCATCAACTCCAAACTGGCCGGTTACAACGTCACCGCCCACGGCGGCAAGATCATCAACGCCGACATGGACCGCCAGTGCTTCGTGGGCTTCAACTCCTTCCTGCGCGGCCTGGAGCAACAGCCCCTGAAGGTCGGCCCGGGCTGCATCGTCATGCCCCACACCATCATCGACCTGCGCGAGCCCCTGGAGATCCCCGGCGGCCAGGTGGTCTGGGGTCATATCCGCGACAAGCGCGACCTGGAAACCAACAGCATGTCCATCGAAAACCTGGCCAAGATCCAGGGCGAGATCAGCATGGGCGGCATGCGCTTCCAGGGGGCCGGCGGCGTGCTGGTCGAGGCCTTCAAGCACCGCATCGAGCACATCCTGGAGGCCAACGGCGCCTTCTACGACGGCGACAACAATCGCGGCCACGCCCAGGATCACGAGCGCGTCTCTTTCAACATCCTCCAGCCCTACCGCGACGGCGCGCGGGCCGGCATCTACCCCACCACCATCATCCAGCCCTGAAACGACCGTGGGGAGGCCACAATGGCCTCCCCACGTTTTGCGCCGCCGCCCGCCGCTCAGGCCCCCGACGGCCGGGCCTCAACCATCTTGAAGCCCAGTTCGTCACCGCAGACCCGGCAATAATAGGCGTATTTCTCGCCGTCCGGCAAAACCAGCAGCAGCTTCAGACGCACCGGCTGGGCTTGGCCGCATTTGGCGCAAAACAGGCTTTGAGCCTCCAGGCCGCCGAAGCCGGCCCCGCCGCGCTGGTCGTCCATGGCCAAACCTCCATCGCTCGCAAATTGCTTGCCGTGCAAGGCGCGCCCTCTGGCGGGCCATCGGTGGCCCGCTCCGGCCACTGCCTGGCCGCATGGCGTTTCAGGCCGATAACATCATGTTAATACATCGTATTTATTGATTCAACCATGCAAGGGCCCCGTCACGTGCCGATAGCCAGCTCTTCCAGCAGCCGATCGGCGAAACGCAGGGCGAAATCGCGCTGGGCCTTGCTGGCGTAGCCGATGCAAGGGCAGCGCATGCCCTTGGCCGAGCGCACCAAAAACTCCAGACGCAGGCAATCGCCGTCCAAGACCACGGCCAGGCGGTGGGGCCCGCAGCTCTGGGCGTGGGCCAATTGCTCGGCGCTCAGCAGGTCTGGCGGCAGATTGAGCCAATAGACGTCGCCCAGGTTGCTGGGCTCCAGCACCCGCGCCAGGTGCTCGCGAAGCCTGTCCATGTCGGCGGCGGCGATCTCGTCGAGCAAAAGCGAACGCATCAGCCTTGCTCCTCGCCGGGGCCGCCGCGCTCGTCGGCCTCCAGCCGCCGGCCGGTGACAAAGGCGTCGATGACGCCATAAAGCCACAGCGGCAGGGCAATGGCCATCATCAGCCACAGCCAGCCCAGACCGCCGGCGGCCAGGCGCTCGACGATGGCCATCCAGGGGCCCAGCTCCGGGCTGGCCTGATCGAGGGTGGCGATGGCCGCCCACAGCTTGGTGGTCAGCAGCGCGAAAAAGATCAGAAACAACAGGCTGGAGGCCGAAACCATCAGGCCGGCCTTGCGCACCTGCTTGTTGTGGAGCTGGCCCACGCCGGGCATGATCAGGGCGCTGAGCAGCGCCGCGCGGATGGCCCTGCCCATGGCTCAGCCCTCCCGGCCGTAGACGGCCAGGTATTGCGCCAACCGATCCATCAGTTCGTCGTCCAGGGGCCGCCACTGGCCCTCCACCAGCACGTTCTGGCCGCTTTCGCGCAAAAACCCGGCCGCCTGGCGGATGCCCAGCAGCGACCACACCGGCAGGCCGGTCTTTTGGCCAAAGGCCGCCAGGGCGTCGGCCCCCCGCGCGCCCTCGACGACCTTGCCGGCGGCGTCGTGCACGGCCTGGGTCTGCTGGCGGTCCACCGCCAGCGCCACGCCGACCACGCGGGGCGCCTCCGCGCCGAAGTGGGCCGCCACCTTGTCCAGCAGCTCCAGCTTGGTGGCCATGGAGGTGCCCACGTCGTCGATGATCAGCGCCCGGCTGGCCGGGCCCAGCGCGCCGGTGACGAACATGCCCGCCTTGCCGGCGTGCTCGCCGTGGGTCTTGGCCTCCTTGCGATCGTAGTCAAAGGCCAGATCCAGGCCGTGCTCCAGGTGCAGGGCCATGGCCGCGGCCTGGGCCATGGCGCTGCCTTTGTACGATGGCCCCAAAAGCACGTCCACCTGGCCGGCCAGGCCCTGGTCCACGAACCAATCGGCAAAGCAACGGCCCAACTCCCACGAGAGGCGGCCGGTGCGAAACACCCCCAGGTTGACGAAATACGGCGTGGGCCGGCCATCCTTGAGCCGCAGGCCCTGGCGGAACAGCAGAGCCCCGCTCTGGGCCAGCAGGGTGGCCAGCCTCTTTTGATAGTCTTTCATGCCATCTCCCCAAAAAAGTGCGCTTTCGACCGCCAGCTATAGCAAAGCCAGGGCCATCGCGCAAGGGCGGCTCAGGCCGGCCGCACGTCGAATTTTTCGATCATCAGCGCCGGCCGGTAGGACTCCTTGGCCGCGCGCAGGCCCTCCAGGCCCAGGTCTTGCTCGCGGTTGACGTATTTGACCTGGCCAAAGGCCGCCGCCGCGAAGTCGCGGTTGATCACGGCGTAGAGCCCGGGCAGGTCGGGGTTGGCCTTTTCGATGTGAATGACGGCGGTGTCGTCGTTTAGCATCTCGCCCAGGCTGAAGGCCTCCACCCGGCCCTGGACGCAGATGGCCCCGCCCACGTAGTCGAGCTTGTCAAAGTTGCTGAGAGCCTCCTTGATGGCCACGTCCTCGTTGATCAGGCTGGGATCGCCGCCGCATTCGCGCATTTGGCACCAGTGCTCCTGCATCTCCAGCACCTGTTCGACCAGCTCCATGTCCAGGGGCTTGTATTGATGGGGCACCGATTTGACAAACTGGTTGTAGTGGTTTTTCTTGCGGTGGTAGCGCCGACCGGCCAGATTGATCAAGTCCTCGGCCAGATAAACATAGTCGAACTGATCGCGATCGGGCCGGGCCTGGTAGGCCGGGCCGGCGGCGAAGGCCTGGACGAACGCGGCGTCGGCCCGGCGGATCACCGGCTCGTGGCCGGCCCGCGCCAGGGCCTCCAGGGCCTGGGCCATGGCCGCGGCCTTGTCGCCGGGGCCCACCGGTTGCATGGCGAAGGGCGCGCCGCCGATGGGGTCCATGATGATCTGCAAACAGCCCTGGATCATGGCCCAGCGCGGCCGGTAATGGCCCCGCCACATGAACAGGTTGGTGAAGCTCAGTTCGGAAACGCGCGGGCGCGCGTCCCGCAGCAGGGGCTGGAGCGCGCCGATGTCGGCCAGCTCCAGGGGTTTGTAGTCTTGGATGTTCATCGCGCTCCCGTTGGCCCGGCGGGCCGTGCTGGTGGTTGCGAACTGTTTTTATATACTTTAACCCCTGGCGGGCCGCCCGGCAAACGGGCCGTGCCGCGTGCGATCGGCGGCGTCCGCTGGCGGCGTTGACAAGCCTTGGGCAAGGTGGGATATTTACCACTTCACCACGCCACGAGGACAAGACCCATGGACCAACTCCGCGAAACCGACTCCCAGATCGCCGAACTGATCCAGCGCGAGGCCGCCCGTCAGGCCAACGTGCTGCGCATGATCCCCTCCGAAAACTACGCCTCGGCGGCGGTGCTGACCGCCACCGGCTCGATTTTGGCCAACAAATATTCCGAGGGCTACCCGCGCAAGCGCTACTATCAGGGCCAGGAATTCATCGACCAGATCGAGGAAGTGGCCGTGCAAAGGGCCAGGGCCCTGTTCGGGGCCGAACACGCCAACGTCCAGCCCTACTCGGGCAGCCCCGCCAACATGGCCGTCTACCTGGGCCTGCTGGGGGCCGAGGGCCGCGTGATGGGCATGGATCTGGCCGCCGGCGGCCACCTGACCCACGGGGCCAAGGTCAGCTTCTCGGGCTCCTACTACGACGTGCGCCAATACGGCCTCAGCCGCGAAAACGGCCTCATCGACTACGAGGCCGCCCGCCGCCTGGCCCGCGAGTTCCGGCCCCAGCTCATCTTCTGCGGCGCCTCCAGCTATCCCCGGATTATCGATTTCGCCATTTTCGGCGAGATAGCCCGGGAAGTCGGGGCGTTTCTGGCCGCCGACATCAGCCACATCTCGGGCCTGTGCGTCACCGGGCTGCATCCGCACCCCCTGCCCCACGCCGACGTGATCACCACCACCACCCACAAGATGCTGCGCGGCCCGCGCGGCGGCATGATCCTCTGTCGGGCCGGCCTGGCCCCGGCCATCGACAAGGCCGTCTTCCCCGGCCTGCAGGGCGGACCCCACAATCACGTCACCGCGGCCATCGCCGTGGCCCTCAAGGAGGCCTCGGGGACAGCGTTCGTGGAATATTGCCGCCAGATCGTGGCCAACGCCAAGGCCCTGGCCGACGAACTGATGGCCCGGGGCTTCAAGCTGATCACCGGCGGCACCGACAACCATTTGGCGCTGATCGACGCCTCCTGTCGCGGCCTGACCGGCAAGATCCTGGCCCAGGCCATGGAAAAGGCCGGCATCGTGGCCAACGCCAACAAGATCCCCTTCGACCCCCGCTCGGCCAACGACCCCAGCGGCGTGCGCCTGGGCACGCCGGCCCTGACCAGCCGTGGCATGAAGGAGCCCGAGATGCGGCGGGTGGCCGCGTTGATCGACCGCGTAACCGACGTGGTCGGCGACGAGGCGGCCCTGGCCAAGATCCGCGCCGAGGTCGAGGAAATGTGCGCCGCGTTCCCCGCGCCGGGCATAGCGTAACGGGCGGTTTAATTTTTTGAACCACGCTTTTACTTGTGATGACGGCATGTTGACCGCAACGATCTTCGCCGGGCCTGGCTTGGCGGTACAAAAATTTGAACCAGTGGCGACGCGGGCAGAGGACAATGGCCAGGCCAATGCCGGGCCATCAACCGATAACATGCCGATATTAAACGCTAAATACGAAAACAAAAAGGGTTGCGCCAAAGCTGGCACCGCGCTTGCAACGTCCTAGAGGCGACCAGCTTCCAACCCTTTTTCTCCTTTCCAGAGAGCGCCGGCGCCCACCGGCGCTCTCCCAGTTTTAGCCACCCGCGTTGGCCGCCAGGCCAGGCCCCAAAAACTTACGCCAGCGTAAATCGGCCACATAAAACGAGAGTGCTGCACGGGGGCGTCCTGCCCCGTGCAGCATCGGCTTGGCAAAAGCGCGGTTTTGCCAAGCCTCACAAATCGCTCGCCTAATCAGGCTCGCGATTTGGCGCGCCGTCCATGGCGCGCTTCGGCCGCTGCACGTTAGAATTTATGTTTCACAGGTTATCATCTGTTTTTACAACATTTGTTATGTTTCACCGTGCAGCGGCCTCAAAACCAACGCCGCCGAAAGCCGCGCGCCGAAAAAAAACGCCAGGCCCCCTCGAGGGCCCGGCGTGTTGTTTGGCCGCGATCGCCTTCAGCGCGGCTGGCGGTCGCCGTTACGCACCCACAGCTCCTCGCGGTCCTCGAACCACCAGTCCGACCACTTGGCCTCCAAGACGGCCTCGGCCAACTGGCGGCCAGCCTGGGTGCGGATGCGCTTGAGGGCGTAGAACAGCCAGCGTTCGGCGTTGGGATTGCCCTGGTCCCATTGTTCCTTCAGTTCGACCATGAAGTCGATCTGGTCGGCGTCGTGGGCCAACTGGGCCTCGGGGCTCTGGCCGGCGTTGAACTCCTCGACCAGTTCACGCACCCGCCCGGCCAGGGCCGGGGCCAGCCGTCTGGTGGCGTGGTCCAGGGCCTTGGCCTCGTCGGCCTGGCAATAGCGCTTGTTGACGTAGTTGAGATCGCCCGTGCGGGCCTCGGCCAGATCGTGGTGCAAAAGCATCAGCGCCACCCTGGCCGCGTCCAGGCCTGGTTGCTCCAGGGCCAGCCAATAGCCGATCAGCGCCGCGCGAAAGCTGTGCTCGGCCACGGTCTCGCGGCCGCCGCCCAAAAAGGCGTAGCCGGTGCGGACCATCTTTTTGAGCATGCCCGCCTCGAAGACGAAATCGGCCAAAGCCTTCACGACTGCTGGCCCTCCTTGGCCGCGCAGGCCCGGCACAAGCGACGCTCGCCGATCAACACCGTGCGGCTGGGCTGGGTCATCTCGCCGCAGGAGTCGCAAGGCTGGCTGCGTTCGATCACGGCCTCGGCCGGCGGTGGAACGTCCACCTCGCGCAAGGCGAAAAGCGCGTCCTCGGGGGCCGTCAACAGGGCCTGGATGAAGCCCTGGCGGTCCATGGAGCCGTCGGGCAGGCTTTTGCGCAGCTTGTCGCCGACAAACAGCGCCCGCACGGCCCGGCCGCTCTGGCGATCGTGGAGGGTGAAGGCCTGTTTGCCGTGGTCGAGCCAGCGCAGGTTGCCCTTGCCCAGGGTGGTCGAAAGCAAGGCCTGAAAGGCGTCGACGCTGCACGAGTCGTTTTCGACGATGGCCACCAGTTCCTCGTCCTCGGCGCGGCCGGCGTCCAGCCGCGCTTGCAGGGCCTTGACCGCGCGGTAGCCGATGAGCAGGCCGGGACAGAGATGACCGTGAAAATCCACGGCGCGTCGCAGATCGGCGGGCAGTGCTTGCATGTCCATCTTGGCCGTCCTTTCGGGCAAAGGGTGCATGGCCAAGATGATATCCCCGTCGCCGCCTCGTCGCAAGCGGCCAGGGCGGCGGCCTCAGCCGGCGCAGGCCCGGACTTGATTGCGGCCCAGGCTTTTGGCCTGGTAGAGGGCTTGGTCGGCGGTTTGGATCAGCGTCGCGGCCTCTTGGCCCGGCCCCGGCGCGAGCGCCGCCGCGCCGACACTCACCGTGACGTGGTCGGCCACGGACGCATGGCCGTGAGGCAGGCCCAGCGCGCTCACCGCGGTCAGCACGCGTCGGGCCACATCCGTCGCGCCGTCCGGGTCCGCGCCGGGCAGGATCACCGCGAACTCCTCGCCGCCGTAGCGGGCGGCCAAGTCGCCCGGCCTGGACACGCAATCGCGGATGGCTTGGGCCACTTGCTTGAGACAGACGTCGCCCTGTTGGTGACCGTGGGCGTCGTTGTAGGCCTTGAAAAAATCTATGTCGATCATCAGTAGGCCCAACGGCTCTCCGCGACTTTGGGCGCGCCGCCATTCCCGGGCCAGGGCCTCGTCGAAATAGCGACGATTGGCCAAGCCGGTCAGGCCGTCGACCATGGCCATCTTACGAAGCAATTCGTTGGCGGTTTTTAGCTTGCCGTTGGCGACTGTCAACGCGTCGGTGAGGAGCGTCAAGTCCCGTTCGCGGGCCTTGCGTTGGTCGGTTTCTCGCTTGAGGCGCGTAGCCGAGCGCACTCTGGCCGAGATGTCAATGGCCTTGAGCGGCTTGCTCAAAAAATCCATGGCCCCGGCCTCAAAGGCCTTTTGGAGAAGGCTTTCGTCTTTTAGGGCGGTGACGATAATGATGGGCAGGTCGCGGCCAGCCTCGGCGCCCTTGATCATCCGGCAGGCTGAAATGCCGTCCATGGAAGGCATTTCCACATCCAAAAGAACCACATCGATATCATCGCGCTTGCGCAAAATCTCCATGGCCTCGCTGGCCGAGCCAGCCAGAATGGCCTCGGGCAGACCTTGGTCGCGCAGCATGGTCTGCATGGCCATCTGCTGGAAGCGGGAATCGTCGACGATCAAAATGCACATTTTTGGTAGGACGAACCTCCGGCTCAATATGCGTCATATGCTTAAATAATAAACCATCGTCGACGGCCGGCAAGGGCAAATCGCCGGCGGCCAGGCGCAGGCACGCCCCGCGCCGCATCCGCTTACTTGCGGGGCTGGTCCACCGGCCGGCCCTCCTTGGCAATGGCGGCGATGATGCCCTTTTCGGCCAATTTTTCCACCACGGCCTGGGCGATGAGTTCATGGGCCGTGGCGTTGGGGTGCCAGTCTTTTTCACCGGCCCACAGCGCCTGGCTCATGGCGTTGAGTTGGCGCTTTTTCAGGTAAGCTTCGTAGATCGGCGTCATGTCCACGGCGGCCAGGCCCACCTTGCGGGCGGCCTGGGTGACGAAGGCGGCCTCTTTTTCGTATGTCTCGGGCCGGCCCAGTTCGATGCAAATGGGGTTGTAGACCACCAGGCCATAGGCCCCGTCGGCGCGCAGCATGGCCGAGAGGTCGTCGAAGCCGGCGATTACGGCGTCTTGACCGATGCTCTTGGCGTAGTGGGCGCTGACCCGTTGTCGCCATTTTTCGTCGGCGGTCAGTTCGTGAGGCTTTTTCTCACGGATGTCGTCCAGGTGACGGGTGCTGACGAACTGGTCGGCGTCGACGAAGGCGTCACGCCACAGCGGGGCCAGGCTCAGGCGCAATTGGCGCAGGATATAGCTGCGCTCCAGGGTCCAGGGCCGCACGGGCTCGAGCATCAGGCCGGGAAAGCCAAAGTCGTTTTGCATAAAGATCAGCAGCACCAGCTTGGGCTGAAAGCGGCGGCCCATCTTGCGGTAGACCGCCACCTCGTTGGCGGTGTTGTAGCTGGGGCAGCCCAAATTGAGCGTCTCCACCGGCCGGCCCAGCTTTTGGGCCAGGGCCTGGCCCACGCGCGTCAGGGCCAAGTCTTCGTGCGAGACGCCCCAGCCGAACATCACCGAATCGCCCAGGCCCATCACCCGCAGCACCCCCGGCGCGGCCGTCGGCTCGACCGCCGGCCCGCGCATGAAATAGGCGTTGGTCTTCAGCGGATGCTTGGCGAAGTAGCCGTCAAGGTTGGGCTTCAGGTTGTAGATGATCTCCAGGTCGGGGTTGGGCTGGATCATCGTCACGTAGGTGTAGGACGTCCCCCTGGCGTCGGGGGCCTGGGCGCTGTGCTGGGCGGCCAGATTGCGCGCCTGGGGGGCCATGATCAGATATTGTCGGAACAGCAACTCGGCGCAGCCCATCAGCACCAGTGAACTGACGCCCAACAGCGCCGTGGCGCCGGCCGTCCAGGCCAAACCACGGCCGGCCCAAACCCAAAAAAACACCGCCGCCAACAGCAGCCCGGCCAGGCCCCAGAGCAAGGCCGGCCTGGCCAGCAGCTCCCAACCCAGGCGCGCCGGGTAAAAGCCGACGCCGCGCAGCAGGCGCAGCCTAGACGGCGCGGCCCACGAACCCGCCTCGTTGGTGATGGTCAGGACGTTGTCGGCCTGATCCAGGGCAATGACCGCGCGCATGGTCAGCGCCGGGTTGAAGCGCTCGTAGGGCCCGGGCCGGCCCTGGCCCGTCGCGGCCTGGACCTTGGCCTGCTCCCGGCCGTTGACCGAAAAACGCAAGACCGGCGGGGCCGCCTCGTGTGTTTCGTTGAACAAAAGCTCGACGATGTATTCGCCCGGCTCGGCGTGAAACTCCACGCGCACCGCACGGGGCCGGCCGCCGGCCCAGGCGTCGGCCGGGCCGGGGATGACGCTGGGCAACAGCCCGCCGGGCATCTTGACCAGCGGCGCGGCGTCGGATTGCCGCCAAAACCTGTCCCAGTCGCCACGGCGCGTCGAGGCCAACACCTGCTGGCGCACGTCGCGGGCCAGGCCCAGCCAGGCCAGGCCGGCCAGGCAGGCGACCAGGCAAAGCAACGATACGAGCCTCGAAATAACTTTCATGCCGTTCATGCCGTGCCGTCCCGTCAGTCCAAAAAGATATCCGGCCAACGATCGTTGGCCTCATTGTAAGTCAGCCGGGCCGCCTGATCCCAGGGCTTGGAAGTGTTCCAGATAAAAATTTCATAATCGGCGATGTCGTGCTCGTGGCCGCCGGCCGAGGCGGCCCAGACCAGCCAGCGTCCGTCGGCCGAGAGCTTGGGAAAATACTCGTGGCTGAAATCGCCGGGCAGATCCATGAACACCGTGGGCGCGACGCGCCCCACCGGCGAGGTCATCAGCCGATTGCCGCCGTTGCCGCCATTTTCCACCCAGATCAGGCCCTTGCCGTCGGGCGTGAAAATCAGCTTGCAGCCGTCGCCGAAATTGACGGCCTTGTCCGGCGTTCGCGGATCGAAGACCAGGCAACCCCTGGCCGCGCCGCGGGCGGTGAGGGCCAAGAGGTTGGCCTGGGCCGGCGAGAGCATGGGCGTGACGATGACGCCACCGACCGGTGGCCCATCACCGTCGTAGATCACTCTTTCGGTCCCCGTGCCGACGCTTTTCACGACGACTTTGTTCCCGCGCATGAAGCTGACAACGTCTTCGTCCACCCACAGCGGAAAATTGCCGGCTCTGGCCAGCATGGTTTGTTCGCCGGTGTTCAGATCCATCAGCCAAACGTCCCATTGGTTGTAATCGCGCTCGGAGACCCACTGTTTTTGGCTGCGGGCAAAAACCAGCCTTTTTCCGTCGGGAGAAAACCGGGGGAAAAAATCCACGTGGTCGTTGTCGGTCAGGCGGATGATTTCGCCCACGGGCAGGCGCAACATATATAATTCGTGGTTGCCGCTGCGGCTCGAAGACCACACCACCCGGCATTTCAGGCCATCGGTCTTTTGGTTTAATTCGGCCATGGCGGCCTGGTCCAGATCGCCGTCCTGGGGGCGCAGCCACAGATAGCCAAAGCTGGAATAGACCAGCCGCGGCGCGAAGTAGGCCGCCGCGGCCAGGCCAAGGGTCAGGGCCAACGCCAGCAATGGCCAAAGCCGGCGCAATCTTTTCTTTCCGGGCATTTGCTTCAATCCCGTTTCTTCAGGCCGAGCCACGCCAGGGCTAAACCGCCAAGGCAATAGTCGATGGCCTGAGTTGTCAAATGCAGAGCGAAGGGGATCATCGCCGCCTGGGCCTGGGCCAATCCGGCGGCCAGCAGGGTCGCGCCCATCACGCCCTCGTAGGCCCCAAAACCGGCGATGCCGCTGACGGGCAGGCTGGCCGTGGCCTCGGCCGCCAATAGGGCGAAGAGCACCAGCGGAAAACCAAGGGCGTCGACCACCGCTTGGCCAAACTGGCCGGCAAAGCCCATGATCAAAACATACAGCCCCACGTACTTTCCCAGCCTTATGGCCACGGACACGCCCAACAGCCGCCAAAATACGCCGCTTTGCCGCACGCGCGTCACGTCGGCGGCCATGGCCAGGGCCTCGGCGGCCGCCTTTTGCAAAAACGCGCGCTGGCGGCCGCCAAGCCTAGCGGCTCGACGACCGGCCACCGCCGCGCCCCAGTTCAGCAGGCGCTCCAGCATGACCAGCGCCGCCACCCCGGCCACGGCCAGGACGGCCAAAAGACCATACAACGCCAAACCGGAATCGCCGGTTTGACGAGCGTGCAGCCAAATGGCCAAACCAAACAGGGGCAGCATGCCAAAGATGTCGAAAACAAAGCTATAGGCGAACGAAGAAACGCAGGAGGAAAGCTCCACCTTGAGCTTGCGGTTGAGAAAAACGATGTAGGCCAGGCTGCCGCTACGGGCGGGCAGAAGGTCCACGAACAGGTTGCTCGCGAAGGTTACGAGCAGCAAATCCTTCATGCCGGGCGGCGAAACGGCGCTCGACGCCCGCAGAAGCAGGCGGTAGCGCGCGGCCCGCAAGGCCATCGAGGCCAGGTACAAGGCCAGAAAACCGAAAAGGCAACGAGCGTCCAGCCCTCCGAAGATGGCTATCCAGTCTTCCCAGGTGGTCGTCCTGGCCAAAAAGTAAAATAGCCCTCCCGTGACGGCCAGCGCCACGGCAAGAGAAGTCAGCTTGCGCAGGTTCATTTCAGCCCAACCGACCGCCGGCCCGCTGGCCAACCGGCCAAGGTTGTCAGCCTTTCTTTTTCGCCGCCATGGTGAAGCAGTTGAATCGCAGGCCAAAGAGAATCCAGGCGGATTGGCTCATGGCCCGGGAAAGGGCCCCCGGCCTGGGGAACGGAGGCACATCATCGTCCTTGGGGCCGATGTCTTTGGATATGCCGGTCATGAAGTCGGCCACGGCGCGCATCACCGGAAAACCGTCGAAAGTGGCGCGGAAGCGGGCATACTCCGGCTGCCGGAAAGCGTAGAAATAATCGCGGACGCGCAACGGCGCGAAGGCGCCGATATATTCCAGGCCGCACTGGTCAAACCAACGCAGAACCTCGCCGGCCGTATGCAGGCTTTCGTGGGGAAAGCCAAAGATGTCGTAGGCGATGTTTTTGGTGTTGACGCCATGATAGCGGGCGTCGAGCTTTTTGAGCGTGCGCGGGAAAAGTCTTTCTCCCCACCGCACCCGCTTGTGAATGTCGTCGCCGCCCAGCCACTTGCAGATGGTCTGCTTGCCGCGCAGGATGCGCCGGCTGTACTGGCTGTAGAGGCTGACCACCACCACGCCGCCCGGTTTGGTGATCCGCGCCAGGTGCGCGAAGCCGCGCAGGGGGTCGCCGGTGTGGTGCAACACGCCCACCGAATAGGAATAATCGAAATAATTGTCCGGCAGTTCACAGTTAAGGATGTCCATTTTTTGGAACCGGGCGTTGTCTAGCCCGGCCTCCTGGCGCCGCTTTTCGGCCAGGGCCAACGAGCCGTCGGACAGGTCGATGCCCGTCACCTCGGCCGCGCCGTTCTGGGCGTACCAAAGGGCGTATTCGCCGGTGCCGCAACCCATGTCCAGCACCTTTTTGCCTTGGTAGTCTTGCGGCCGCACACCCAGGCATTTAAGCCGCCAACCCATTTCCTCGTCGGCGTCGCGATGGGAAGGCCAGGGCACCTCGGAGTACATGCCCACCACTGTTTCTTGTATTTTTTTGATTTCCGGGGAAATCTCTTGGCGCATAGTCATCGTTCCTCGTCAGGCGCCATGGGCCACAGGCCTGACCACTATTGTCTAAAAGCCGCCACCCTGGCAGGCACGCCCATGCATATCGCCAGCGGCGGAGCGTCTTTGGTGAGCACCGCGCCAGCGGCCCCCACCGCGCCCTTGCCCATGCGAACGCCATCCAATACAGTCACGTTGGCCCCAAGCCACACGTCGTCTTCAATGACCACGCCACCCGTCCGGCGCACGCCCTGCATGCTCATGGGCGCATCCAGGCGATCGATGTTGTAGTTGCCGCCGCCCACGATGTAGCACATGGGCCCGATAGCCGCGTCCGCCCCTACCACCACCGGGTTGTCGTCCGCCGAATGAATGATGGTCCGCGCCCCGACGCCGGTGCGCTCGCCTATGCGGACGCTACCGTTTTTGCACGAAATCATCACGTCGTTGGACAAATTGACATCGTCGCCCAAGATAAGGGGATCGTGGCGTTGCGGGTTGCGCGCATCCAGAATGCAGCCCTCGCTGATCACCACGTTGCGCCCCAGATGAATGCGTCCCGGATGCCTGACCACCACGCGGGCGCCGATGGCCACGCCCCTGCCACACGAGCCGAACATGCGGGGCCAAAACAGCTTGCGCAGAAAAAGCCCCAAAGCCCCTGGCAAGGCGCCAACCAGCAGGCACCATTCGTAGTAAATAAGTTTCCATGCCGAGCGGCTGCCCACCACCACGTCTTGATAGCGGCTGAGCATGGTGCCGCCTTCGGTGGCCGCGCTGTGGGTTTTGGCTCCGCCGTTGCGCGGAGGGGTCGGCGGCGTCTGGGTCATGCCACGCGGCTTCTCCGGCCAGCATCAGCCGGCAATTAGGCAATTCACCAATAATCAAAGACGGATATACTAATATCACAAGAGCGTGGCCATGTCTAGTTTCATAGCGCGGCGCCCTCCATGAAGCGGCGGTGCCACAGGGCCGCGTTGATCAGCGCCCACAGCACGTGGTTGTGGTTGTGCTTTTCGGCCAGATGCTCATCCATCAGCCGGCGCACGGCGTTGGGCTGAAAATAGTTCTTGATCAGCGGGCTGGCGCCCAGCAGCTCTTCCATCAGCGGCCGCAGTTGGGCCTTGTCGCGCAAAAGGTTCTTGACCGGCAGCGAGTAGCCCTGCTTGCCCCGGTGGACGATGCGCTCGGGCACCAGGCCGCTGATGGCCTGGCGCAGGATGTGCTTGGTCTCCAGACCGCGCAGCTTGAAGTCGCCGGGCATCTGGGCGCTGAGCTCGATCAGCTCGTGGTCCAAAAACGGCACGCGCACCTCCAGGGCGGTGGACATCGACATCTTGTCCACCTTCATCAGCACCGAGTCGACCATGTTGAGCTTGAGGTCGAGGTAGACCTCGCGGTCGAGGCGTTTGCGGCTGTCGCAACCGGCCAGGATGCTTTTGACCGGGCCAAAGGCGTCGAAATCCACCGCCGCGCGCACCTGGTCGTTGAACAGGGCCTCGGCCTGGCCCGGGGCCAGAAAGTATTGCCAGCGGATGTGTTCGCCCTCGGCGGGCAGCACGGCCCCTTCCATGAAGCGCTTGAACATGTTGACCGCGCCCTTTTTCTGGGGCCGATCCTTGAACAGGCGGCTGACGGCCCAGCCCAGGCGGGCCGCGCCGGGCAGGTACTTCAGGGGCCTGGTCAGCTTGGAGGCCAGAAAACGATCGTAGCCGCAGAAGACCTCGTCGCCGCCCTCGCCGGAAAGCACCACCGTGACTTGTTTTTTGGCCTCGCGGCAGATCAGCATCAGCGGGATGGCCGACAAATCCGTCATCGGCTCGTCCAGGTGGTAGACCGCCGCCTCCAGGTCGTCGACGCTTAGGCCGGGGATCATCAACACCGTGGGCAGGGTGTCGTAGTGCTTGGCCATGTCCTCGGCGTACTCCAACTCGCTGAAGGTCGGGTCGGGGTAGCCGATGATGAAGGTGCGCAGCGGGTCCACGTCCAGGGCGCGCATCTGGGCCACCACGGTGGTGGAGTCCAGCCCGCCCGAGAGAAACACGCCCAGGGGCACATCGGACATCAGCCGGCGGCGCACGGCGGTCTTGATCATGGACCGCAGCTCCTCGACGGCCTCGCCGGGCTGCTTGAAGCGCGGGGCGAAGTGGACGTCCCAATAGGGCCGCTCGCTCAGCGCGCCGCTGTCGAGGTCGAACAGGGCGTAATGGGCCTGGCGCAGCTTTTTGACGCCCTCGAAGAGCGTGCGCGGCGCGGGGGTGAACTCGTAGCCCAGGTATTGATAAAGCGCGGTGAGATCCACGCCGCGCTGGTAGCCGGGCCATTGCAGGATGGCCTTGATCTCGTTGGCGAAGATGAGCTTTTTGCCGTCGTGGTGGTAGTAGAGCGGCTTGATGCCCAGGCGGTCGCGGCCCAGCATGATCCGCCGCCGGCGGGTGTCGAGGATGGCGAAGCAATACATGCCCAGGAGCTTCTTGATGCAATCCTCGCCCCACTGCTCGTAGGCGTGCAAGATGGCCTCGGAGTCGGAGCCCGAATAAAACCTGTGGCCGGCGCTGATCAATTCGCGGCGCAGGGCCAGGTGGTTGTAGATCTCGCCGTTGGCCACCAGAAAAATGTCGCCGGCCTCGTTGACCATGGGCTGGCGGCCTTTTTCCGAAAGGTCGATGATCGATAGCCTGGTCTGACCCAGGGTCGCCCCGCCGCCGACGTGGCAGTCCTGGTCGTCGGGGCCACGATGGTGCAGGGTGTTCATCATCGATCGGACCAGGCCTTGGTCCTCCCAGGAAAAACCGCAGATGCCGCACATGGGCCGAAACCACCTTTTCCGGCCGGCCCGCCAGGCCGCGCCAACAAAAATCGGTCGGCCGCCCACGGGCGACCGACCATTATTCTAACCCATCAGCCGATAAAAGCCAGCAAACCCCGCCGGCGGGCCCGGATTACTGCTTGACCATCGTGCAGGAATAGCGGCTGTACTGGCCGCCGTCGCCGTTGTAGTGCCGGTCTAGTATGCCCACGGCCGAAGTTTTTCCGGGCTGGGTGGTCAAGGCGAACTTGAGCAACTGTTTGCTGTCGCCGCAGAAGCCATAGGCGCGGATGCGCAGGTTGTAGGCGTCGGATTGGATATAGGCCGTGACGGTGCGCGTGGTGTAGGAGCAGTTGTCCACCGTGACGTAGATGGGGTTACCCGCCGAGTCGAAGCTCATCGTGCCGACGAACCGCCCGGCGTCGTAGCGCCAGTAGCCAGCCAAGTCGGCCTTGGAGAAGGCCGTCTCGGGGGTGGGGGTGGGCTCCAGCGTCGGCGTTTCGGTGGGCGAGGAGCCGCCGCCGCCGCCGCCGCCGCCGCCACAGGCGGCCAAGGCCAAAAGGGTGAACGCGAGCAAAGCCAGGAGTATTGAAGCAAATTTCTTATTCATCCTCAGCAACCTCAACGGGGATTTTTGGGAATCTTCGGTCACCAACCGATTTAATCGCGGCGTCGGCCCCCACCCCCAGCGTAACCACACGGGTGGCGCCAACGCCACGACGAAGTTTTTAGTTAATTTGGTTTGGCGTTGTTTTGCTACGTCAAAACCACTTCCACCCCTGTCGGGCAACGCGGCAGCCTCGCGCACGGCCGCCAATGATCGCCCATGCGAGCCATCAAAGGCAAACGCCACCCGCCCTCCGGTCGGGGCAAGGCTTGGCCGCCCTGGCCGCCGACCGGCTCTCGGACATGGCGCGGATTGGCGTTCCTACGCGGTCGGGCCATCGGAGCAAGCCCCGAAGGCCCGGCGGTCGTGTCCCTGGCGCGGCTGCCCTAATTCTTTCGCCCACAAGCACCCGCGCCACCGCGTGTCCACGCGCGGCAAAGTAAGCATAATCTCGAATCAGGCCATGTCCAAGTCATAAATGCAAATTTAAGAAGTTTTCGATAATTATTGCGTCGACCATGGCCATGGCCTGGGCGGCCGCCGCGGCCGGCGGACGGTTTGGGCCGAGCGCGTTGACGGGGCCGGCGGACCATGCTACCTTCGCGCCACGGCGATTATCGCCATGCCTGCCGCCGGGAGGGCGCCTTGGCCCGCACCATGAAACTGCTCGCGCGGCCCTTGCTGGGCCTGACCATCCTGGGCCTGTTGCTGTGGCTGCTGGTCGACGTTGATCAAGCCCTGGTCGTGGTCGCCGGGGCGGATTGGCGCTATTTCATCCTGATCATCCTGGTCATGGCCGCCGACCGCCTGTTGATGGCCTACAAATGGCGTTTGTTGGTGGTCTGCCGCGGCCTGCCTTTGAGCCTGGGCCGGGCGATCAGTTCGTATTTCCTGGCCACCTTCGCCGGCTGTTTTCTGCCCTCGACCATCGGGGCCGACGCCCTGCGCATCGCCGCCGTGACCGGCCCCGGCCTGCCCAGCGCCAAACTCACGGCCTCGGTGGTCATGGAGCGGGGCCTGGGTTTCGTGGCGGCCGCGCTGGCGGCGTTGCTGGGCCTTTTTTTGCTGGCCGGCCTGGCCGCCGACCTACCTGGGGAATTCTTTTACGTGGCCGTTGGCCTGCTGGCGGCCTCGGCGCTGGCGGTGGTCGTCTCGCTCAGCGGCCTGGCCGCCCGGCTTTCGCGCCGGGCCGAGGGCCGGCTGGCCGACGGCGGCCGCTTAAGTCGTTGGCTGGCCGAGTTACTGGCCGCCTATCGGCAATACTCCGGCCACGGCCCGGTGCTGGGCTGGTTTTTCGCGCTGACGCTGCTGGAGCAGGGCGCACTGATCGTCACCAACTGGCTGGCGGCCCGGGCCTTTGGCCTGGAGCTTGGTTTTTTGCAGGCCGCGGCGGTGACGCCGGTGGCGGTGCTGCTGGCCCGGCTGCCCATCTCGATCTCTTCGTTCGGCCTGATGGAGGGCCTGTACGTGGCCTTTTTCAGCCTGGTGGGCGTGGGGGCCACCGAGGCCTTTCTGCTGGGCCTGACGCAAAACATGGCCTCACTGATCAGCGCCCTGCCGGGGCTGACCCCCTATTTGGGCGCGCGCCGGCGCGGCCCGGCCAGCCGCGCGGGCGGCGATTGACCAAGCGCTGTTTACTCCTGGCCAACTATTTGTTAATGTGTTGTAAATACGGCTTATTGAATGGACGCAACCACTTCGCGCGCATTCACGCCACCGCCAACGGTTGAGGATCGATCGATGCGCCCAAGCCTGCTTTCGGAAAACGGCTCTGGTCAGATCGGCTGGAAAACCGGCTGCCTGGCCCTGGTGTTGGTGGCCCTGGGCCTGCGCCTATGGGGCGTCAACTGGGCCGGCGACGGCTCCGACCCGGGGGCCTTGCGAGTCATCGACAACATCGCCGACGGCAACCTGCTCTATCAGATAGACCCGGCCAACCCGGCCTGGGACCAACTTTTTTTCTTTGGCGCGGCCATGTTCAAGCGCTTGGTCTGGCTGGCCTGGTCGGCCCTGGCCTCGCTCACCGGCCTGGTTTCGTCGATCTTTCTGGTGCAGATGCCCACGCCGATCATCGGCCGCGTCTTCGCGGCGCTGACCGGGGCGCTGGCGGTCTACTTCGTCTGGCGGCTGGCCCGCAAGATCTTCCGCCAGCCCGGCACGGGGTTCCTGGCCGCGGCCCTGACGTGCTTCAGCCCGCTGCTGGTGGCCCAGGGCCACTTCGTTGGTCGCGGTTCGGCGGCGGCCCTGGCCGCGGCGGCCTGCCTGTTGTTCGTTGTCGACATCGCCCGTGGCGGCGGGCGCACGCGCTACGCGGCCGGCGGCTTTTGCCTGGGCCTGGCCTGCACGGTCGAACTGGGCCTGTGCCTGCTGACGCCACTGTTCGTCGCCGCCCACGTCATGCGCGTGGTCTTGGGCAAGCAATACAAGGCCAGGCCGCTTTTTGGCCTGCCGGCGATCTTCCTCACCGGCCTGGCCATCGGCCTGAGCCTGGGTTTCCCGGCGCTATTGACGGGCAAGGTCGGCCTGGCCAGCATGTGGAGCCAGTTGATCCTGCCGGCCGAGGCGGCGTGGTCCGGCCCCTGGGTCGACGGCCCGACCGGCGGCCGCCTGGCCGTGAGCCTGGCGCTGATCGGCGACGCCATCGGCTGGGAGATCGTGGCGCTGTACCTGATCGGCCTGGGCCTGTGCGCCGCCCGCCGCAACAAGGCGGGCATGCTGACGGCGGCCTTTCCGCTCTATTATTGGCCGCTGGCCACGTTCTTTTTGGCCGGCGATCTCGAACGCCTGCTGCCGGCCATGCTGCCGGCCATGGTCGCGGTGGCCTCTTTGACGCCGGTGACGGCCGCCGAGGCCCTGAGCCGTCATCAGCCGGCCCGGGCCTTTGGCATCGTGCTGCTGAGCATCGTGCTGTGCCTGCCGGCGGCCTGGCGTTCGGCCGGGCTGGGCTATCTGTTCTGGCAGACCCAGCCGGCCCAGTCGGCCGCTCAATGGCTGGCCGACAACCTGCCCGAGGACGCCACGCTTCATCACGGCCCGTCCGCGCCCCAAGCGCCCCAGGCCCAAAACCAGCCCCTGGCCCGGCTGGAGACCGACAGACCCTTCGCCGCGGGCGCCTACACCGTGCTCAGCGCCCGCGACGCCGACCGCCTCTTTCGGCCCTGGACCGGCCGGGCCTACGACCAGGCCGCCGAGCAATACCGCTTGATCGCCGACAACTTCCAGCCGATAAAGACCTTTGACCTCAAGGACATGCCGCCCCAGGCCCAGCGGCCCGGCCGGCGGCGCTTCCCCGAGGCCCTCAGCCCCAGCCTGTGGGTCTACGCCAACCTGCCGGCCCGGCCCATCGGCCAGCCCCTGGGCCTGACGCCAGCGCCCAGCCTGGGGCGCTTGCCGCACAATGTCTGCTACCGGAACGCCCCGGCCTACTCCAGGGACGACACAGTCATCGACCTGCCCGACGGCGGCGTGGCCACACGCACTCTGCGCGCCGCCCGCCCGTTGGACGCGCTGGTTGTCGAAGCGGTCAACCTGGACGAAAAACCGGCCGTGGTCGGCCTGGCTCAGGGCCCCGACAACGCCCAAAGCCAGACCCTGGAGCCGGGCCAGGTCTGGCGGGCGCTGATCCCGGCGCGCAACTGGCCGCCGACCACGCCACGGGTCTATCCGCTGAAGGTCTCCGCCCAGCCAGGCAGACACGTCGTGGCCAGGATCATCGACGATCCGCTGACCCTGGGCGCCCAGGCCCTGGAGGGCCGGCGCTGGGCCGAGGCCGAGGACTATCTGACCCAGGCCATGGCCCGCTGGCCCAAAGCCATCCTGCCCCGGGCCCTGTTGGCGGCCGTGCTGCTGGAGGCCGACAAGCGCGCCGAGGCCGCCGCCCTGCTCAAAGGCCGCGAACAACAGATGCAGATGCTCTCGCGCCTGGCCCTGCATGGCGCGCCCCTGGAGCAGTGGGCGGCCCTGCTGGGCGACTGGGGCGGTTACCACGCCGCGTTGCTGCTCAACGCCCAGACCAAATCCTACGACGTGGAGATGCACCGCGGCCGCCGCGACGGCGCGGTGGTCAGCCGCCAGACCGAGGCCTTCGCCGCCGAGCTGCGCTGGCCGGCCGGCGGCGCGGGGCCGGTCACCCGCGTGCTGCTCGAGGAGCCCTTCCCCGCCGCGCCGTTGCTGGTCCGTTGCCAGATCATCGGCGCCCAGGGCCAACTGCGCGGCGAAGGCGTGGCCGCCCAACTCAAGCTGGTGCGCCGCGACGGCCAAAAGCGCCAGACCGTGGCCCGCCTGGCCATCACCGACGAGCAACTGGCCCAGGCCACTCCCCTGGAAGCCGCGTTGTCGGCCATCCCGCAAAGCCCGGCCGATCGCTGGGAGCTCGTCCTGGAGTCCATGCGGCCCTGGCCATTGACCATCGGCCAGGCGCGCGTCACCGTCGACCCGCGCCAACACCTGCGCCAATGCGCGCGCTGGGCCATGCTGGCCTGGGGCCAGACGCTGCTGGAGCAAAACCGCCTGCCCATGGCCATTCGCGCCCTCGACGACATGGCGCTCATCGACGCGGACTTCGCCCCCGGCCTCAACAGCCGCGCCCGGGCGCTGATCGCCGGCGGTCGCGCCGCCGAGGCCGCTCAATGCCTCTCCAAGGCCCAGGCGCTTTTGGCCAATGAACCGAAACAGTTGCAGATAGCCCGCGAACTGGCGCGCAAGCTGGGCGACGACGATCTGGGCCGCCGCCTGGCCGATCGCCTCACCGAGCTGACCCCGCCGCCCCAGGCCAAGGTGCGCTTCAAGGGCGGGCCGACCCTGATCGGCTACGAGATCGACCAGACGCCGACCAACAGCGGCCGCAGCCTGCGCCTGCGGCTCTATTGGCTATTCGCTCGCCAGCCCGAGCGCGACTATCACGTCTCGGCCCGGCTCGAGGGCCCCACGCGCATCGACCTCAGCCACCGTTTCATGGGCGGGCTCCAGCGCATGGACCGCGTCCTGCCCGGCCAACTGCTCGTCGACGAAACATCCCTGGAGCTGGCCCACGACATGCCCGAGGGGCTCTACAGCCTGGTGCTGAGCCTGGACGAAAACGTCAAGGGCGGCCGTTCGCTGGTGGTGCAGGACGGCAACATGGCCGGCCGGCGCTTCCTGACCCTGCCTGGCGTGAGCCTGCCGTGAGCCTGGGCGCGCAACGGTTCCCGAACTGGCTTAAGCTCCTGGGCCTGGTCGCCTTGCTTTTGCTTTTGGCCCTGGCCCACACCTGGCCCCTGGCCCGCCACCTCGACGAGGCCATCCCCTATGGCCTGACGCCCGGCCCCGGCTACGAATCCGTGCCGATGATCCCCGGCGATCACATGCAGTTTTTTTATTGGTGCTGGCTGGCCGGCGACAACCTGCTGGGGCCGTCGCGTTTTCCGTCCAACCCCTACGAGTTCAACAGCAGCGTGACGCCCAGCGGCCTGGCGGTCTACGCCAACTTCCCGCTGTCGCTGATCTTTGTCGCCTTCAGCCACCTGGGCCCGGCCCTGGCCTACAACGCCATGGCGCTGATCTGTTACGTGCTGGTGGGCCTGTGCTGCCTGGCCTGGGCCCGCCAGGTGCTGGGCCACTGGCTGGCGGCCTTGCCGGCGGCGCTGCTGCTGACGCTGATGCCCTTTCGCGCCGCCCAGGCCCTTTCGGGCCACATCTACGGCTTTGTGATCTTTTTGCTGCCCCTGGCCTTGTGGTGCCTGGAGCGGGGCTGGCGGGCCCGGCCGGGCCGCGCCGAGGCCTGGGGTCTGGCCGCCGGCCTGGCCCTGTTGGCCGCGGCGCTGATGGAAAACCACCTCATCTATTATTCGTGCCTGCTCTTGGCCGTCTACGCGCCGGCGCGCCTGCTGTTGGCCGGCCAGGACGACCGGCCCCAGGCCGAGGAAGGCATGGCTGTCGGCGTAGTCGTGGGGCCGCTGTTGGCCGGGCTGGCCCTGGGCTTCTGCGCCCAGATGGCCCTGGCCCGCGCCGGCCAGGCCGCCTTCTGGTCGCAGGGGCTAACGGTCTCGCTGGTGGGCCACGTCTTGGCCACCAGCGGCCTGTGGCTGGCCGGTTCGTGGCTGGCCGCCGCCCTGACCAGCCTCTCGCCGGCCCAGGCGGCCCGAGTCGTGGCCCGCTTTTTCTGGCCGCTGAGCCTGGCCCCGCTTTACGCCATCCAATACGCCCTGGACATCCCCCACCTGGGCGCGGGGCTGATGGCGCTACTTATAGCCATCGGGGCCTGGCTGAGCTTGCCGAGGCTGTGGCGAGCCCGCCGTTGGCCCGGCCTGGCGGCTGGTTGGCAGCGGCCGCTGTGGCCGCTGGGTCTGTGCCTGGGCGGGGCGGTGGCCTTTTTGCTGCGCATGAAGGCCACGCTGATGCAGGGCAGCATCGTCGACCAGGGCCGGGGCCTGGATGAGGTGCGCTTGTTTTCGCCCCGGCCAGCCGACCTGCTGAGCGCCGACGTGCCGCACAGCGAGCAGATCGTCTTTTTGGGCCTGGCCTTCGTGCTGCTGTGGGCGGCGGGTTTTGTCATGCTGCTGGCGCGGCGGCCGGCCAAGGCCCAGGGCGCGGCCTCGGCGGCGGTGCTGGGGGTGTTGGGGCTGTTGGCTCTGTTGCTGAGCTTCGGGCCCAACCTGCCCCAACTGCCGCTCTACGAGTTATTGTACAAATATCTGCCGTTTTTCAAATACCCCCGCGTGCCCGGCCGGATGATCCTCATCGCGGCGATGCTTTTGGCCTTGCCGGCCGGCTGGGCCCTGTGGCGGGCCAGCCTGGCCCTGGGCGGGCGCTGGGCCGCGCCGGCGCTGGGCCTGGCCTGCGCGGCGCTGATGGGCTGGAGCCTGTGGCCGGCCCAGCAAGTCGGCCTGTGCCCGCTGACCCCGCCCGGCGCGGTGGAGCGGGCCGTCGCCGCCGAACTGCCCACCGGCCCCGACGCGGCCAAGCGCGTGCTGGGCCTGCCCATCTGGCCCGGCGACAGCCATCAGTCCTCGGCCTACGAGATGCTCATCACCCGCACCAGGGCCGTCATGCCCAACGGTTACGCGCCCTACGTGCCCCGGGCCTATCTGGAGCAAGTCTATGGGCCGCTTTACCCGCTGGATTACGGCTTGGTCGACGCCGGCGCGCTGGCCGCCCTGGCCGAACAAAAAATCGGCGGCATCGTCTTTTACGACGACGACATGGTCTACGCCCGCAAGGTCAGCCCCTTCCCGCCGGCCCTGGCCCGCCAGCGCCTGGAGGCCTCGGGTCTGGTCCGCCTGGCGGCTCAGGAAGGCAACGGCTTTTTTTATCTGCCCCGCGCCGCGGCCCGGCCCGACCCCGCGCCGGGCCGGGTCATATCGCCGGTGATCAGCTTGTGGGAGGCCAACTGGCTGGGCCGCGACACCGGCCGGCTGGTCGACGACCCGGCGGCCTCGGGCTGGGGCCTGCTCTTCGCCGAGGGCGCGGGGCCGTTGGCGCCGCTGGGCCCGCGCCTGGCCGGGGCCAAGGGCAACGTGGCCAAGGCCCAGGCCAGCCGGGACAAGCCGGGCTTTTTGGCCCATGGCCCGCACAAGATCTTCCCGCCGGGCGAGTATCTGGCGCGCTTTCGCCTGCGGCGAGGGCCGGGAGCCTCTTCGGCCGGGGCGGTGGAGGTGGCCGCCGACGGCGGCAAGGCCATCCTGGCCCGGCGCGAGCTTTTGCCCGAGGCCCTGCCGGCCGACGGCCGCTGGCATGACGTGGCCCTTGACTTCGCTCTCGACGGGTTGCGGTCGCTGGAATTTCGCGTCTGGTTTGGCGGAGGGGCCGACCTGGAGCTGGACGTGGTGCTGGCCGGCTTCGCCGGGGCCACGCCGGGGCCGGCGTTTTACCCGGCCTGGCAGTTGTGGCGGCAGGCGGGCGAGTTGGTGGCCGACCACCGCGCGCCCGGCGGCTGGGCCGTGGAGGCCACGCCGGGGCTGACCCCACCGCTCTACCTGATGCACGGCCCCCAACAGACCTACGGGCCGGGGCGTTATCGGGCCACGTTCCGTCTGGCCGCCGCCGCTCAGCCCGCCCCGCCGGGCCGGGCGGCCCTGTTGGTGGTGGCCGGCGACCTGGGGCGGCGGCCGTTGGGCCACCGGGCGGTGGATGTCGCCGAGTTGACGGCCGATTATCGCGATTTCGCGGTGGAGTTTCGCTTGCCGCGTCGCGGCGAGATCGGCCTGCGGGCGCTGTTGGAGCGCGGCGCGGGCCTGCGCCTGGCCGGGGCCGGCGTGGAGCGTCTGGGCGATTGACCAACGGGCCGCGCCGGCAATAGCCTAATTTTTCAGGCACATTTTTGAGGACGCGCGCTTTTTGTTCACAGCGGGGCGTTGCTTGGCAAGTTACTTTGTGGCCAACACCGCGCAAACAGTGATCAAACGGCTCATGGCCATGGGGCGGACGACGGGCCGGAGCACCAATCACCGATTGCGAATCACACCTAAATAACGGCCTAACCCACCGATATCTGTTTTAATTAACCAATAAGTCGTTGCAATTTACGCGGCGGTGGTTCATTCTTTTAGGCGTGGAGTACTCACCCTAGGGAGGAGCCCGATGCCACGCGGTCGTCTGTTCGCGGCTATTCTATGCTTTTTCACATTGGTGACTTGTTTGTCGACCGGTCCGGCCAGCGCCGCCGAGGAGCCCCGGGCCATGCCCGAGATGGAAAAAGAATACGTCATCGGGCCCAGCGACATCCTGGAGGTGCAGGTCTGGCGCGAGGAGAACCTCACCCGCACCGACCGCCTGGTCCTGCCCGACGGCACCTTCACTCTGCCGCTGATCGACAACGTGCCCGCCGGCGGCAAAACCATCCTGGAGTTGAAGGCCCACATCGAAAAGGCCCTGGCCAAGTTCGTCGACGCGCCCAAGGTCTATATCACCGTCAAGCAACCCAGCAGCCACTCGTTCAACATCCTGGGCAACGTCAAGGAGCCGGGCCGCTACCCCATGCTGGCCCCCACCACGGTCTTGCAGGGCATTTCCATGGCCAAAGGCTTCAACGAGTGGGCCAGCCGCAACAAGACGGTGATCATCCGCGGTTATGGCGACAAGCAGAAGATCATGCCTTTCGAGTATGACGACGTCGTCGACGGCGACAAACCCGAACAGAACTTCATCATGCACCCCGGCGACACCATCGTGGTGCCCTGAACCCGGCGGAGAGCCTTGACCGTCATGTCGCGCGCCCCAGTCAGCCCCAAGCGCATCGGCCGCCCTCTCGGCGCGGCGGCGGCGCTGTTCGGCCTGCTGCTGGCCCTGGGTTGGGCCGGGCCGGCCGGCGCGCTGATCGTCACGCCGGGCATTTCGGCCGGCGTGGGCTACGACGACAACGTGCGGCTGCAAAGGCCGGCGCGAGCTGATTTCTTTGGCATGGTCAGCCCCAGCCTGCGCCTGGAGGCCGGCGACCCGGCCCATCGCTTCACGGCCGAGGGCGGGGTGGATTACGCCTATTATCACCGCCTGAGCCAATACACCAAGCTGGACACGGCCCGGGCCTCGGTGCGCTATCACAAGGAATTTTCCGGCGCGACCAAACTCGACATCTACAACAACTACGTCAGCACCTACGACCCGGCCGAAGTCTCCGAAACCGGCCAACTGGTGCGCGTCCAGCCCACCGAAAGCCTGCGCACCACCAACACCACCGGCGTCGGCTTCTGGCACTACACCGACCCCATCAGCCACTTCGGCGGCGACTACCAGTTCGCCTACGCCAGCGGCACCGGCGAGGGCGACGAGGAAGCCAAGATGCAGCGGGCGATGCTGCGCTGGCTGCAGGCCTGGACGCCCGAGCATCATTTGCAGCTCGACGCCACCGGTCGTTATGACATCTGGGAGACCAGCCCCGACATCCAGGAAGCCGGCGGCAGCGCCACCTGGTATTGGTTGTGGGACCAACGGCGCACGTTCTCGCTGGCCGCCGGCGGCAGCATGGTGCGGGCCAAGGGTGACGACCAACAGCTCCAGCAGGCCCGCGACTACGATGTCTACTGGACGACCGCCGGCTTCAGCCACCGCTACAGCCCGGCTTTCCAGTGGTCGGCCAGCCTGGGCTGGTCCTACGTCAGCGGCGACGGGGCCTCCAACGCCGCGGCCGGTTCGGGCTATCCCACGGCCCAACTCGCGGCGACCTACCGCCAGGAGCGCTGGTCCCTGGAGGCCTACGGCAAGGCCACCCTGGACGAATACGACGCCGTGGGCGAAAACTCCGGCCTGACCAAGACCCAAGCCGTGGGCGCGCGCTGGCTGCGCGACCTGGCCCGCCATTGGCGCCTGACCCTCTACGCCGACTACATCCGCGACGATTATCAGCAAGACCCGGCCCAGGCCGCCACCAGCATCAGCCGCGGCGTGGTCGACACCACCCGCCTGGGCGCGCTGCTCAGTTGGGAGGTCATGCGCGACCTGACGATGTATCTGGACTATCGCCACCTGGACCGCAACGCCGAAAACGACGAAGACGACCGACGCCAGAACCGCGTCTTTTTACACATGGATTATCGCTACCCCGTGCTGTGGTGACGGCCCTTGGCCCAAGCGACCATTGACATAAGTAAATACCTGGCCATCCTCAAGCGACGCTGGGTGCTGGCTGTGGCGGTCTTTCTGGCCGTGCTGGCGGTGGGCGTGTTTTATTGCCTGTTCTGGCCGCCGATCTACCAGGCCACCTGCCTGGTGGTGGTCCAACCGCAAAAGGTGCCCGGCGACATCATCCGCACCACCGTCACCTCCAAGATCGCCGACCGCCTGCAGATCATCACCCAGCAGGTGCTCAGCCGCACCAGGCTCACCGAGATCATCGACCGCTTCGACCTCTACCCGGCGGCCAAGGGCAAGGCCACGCCCGACGACCTGGCCGAACAGATGCGCAAGGACATCACCATCAAGATCACCCGCGAGAACTACTTCACCATCACCTTCGTCTACAACGACCCCAAGCTGGTGGCCGCCGTCACCAACGCCCTGGCCGCCTTCTACGTCGACAGCAACCTGCGCATCCGCGAGGAAGACGCCGTGGGCACCGCCCGCTTCCTCACCCGCGAGATGGAGCGCATGCGCGCCCAACTGCGCGAATGGGAAAGCCGCATCACCGAGTTCAAGCTCCAGCACCTGCACGAACTGCCCACCGCCCGCGACGAAAACCTGGGTCTGTTGTCCCAGCTCAACCTGAAGATGGGCAGCCTTGTCGACGCCATCCAAAAGGAACGCACCCGCCTGACCTACACCGAGGCTCAACTGGGCGAGGAGCAGTGGCGGCTGGAGTCGTTGAAGATGCACCGGGCCGAGTTGCTGCGCCGCGGCGCCGCGCCTTCCAGCGAGGGCGACGACGAAAACGACCCCTCCGCCCTCAAGGCGCGCCTGGACCGCCTGCGGGTGCAATACACCGAGGATCACCCCGACATCCAGCGGGCCCTGCGCCAACTGGCCCGGGCCGAGGAGGCGCAGAAGGCGCGCAGGCAAAAGATCCTGGCCGAGGCCAAGGACAAGGGCATCAGCGTCGAGGACGCCACGGCCCAGGCCGCCGACCTGCAAATGGCCAGCGTCCGCCAGAGCTTGGAGCGCATCTCCGGCTACATCGCCGAGGCCAAGGTCAACATCGCCCAGTTCCAGGAGCAGCAGGCCGAGGTCCAGACCCAGATGGCCCAGGTCCAGACCTGGATCCGCAACGCCCCCAAGGTGCAGGAAGAACTGACCGAGCTGACCCGTGGCTACGAGGAGCTCAACACCGCCTATCAAAAGATGCACGCCAAGTGGCTCGACGCCAAGATGTCGGCCAACCTGGAGCGCACCCAGCGCGGCGAGCAGTTCGAGGTCGTCGATCCGGCCGAGGCGCCCGACCAGCCCTATCAGCCCGATGTCAAGCGCGTGGTGCCCTTCAGCCTGGGCCTGGCCATGGCCCTGGGCCTGGGCCTGTCCTTCGGCCTGGCCTACCTGGACACCTCGTTCACCGCGGTGGCCCAGATGGAAGAACTGGCCTCGCTGCCGGTGCTGGTGGTGGTGCCGCCCCTGGAGACCTACGACGAGATAGAGGCCAAACGACGCAAGATGGCTATCTTGGCCGCCATCTATGCTTCATTGTTCATGTTTTTGCTGGCTTTGGTGGCTGTTTTGGCCATGGGCAAGGGCCCGGCGCTCAAAAAGCTCATCCTCGGCCTTGTGAGCTGACCGATGTACAACGAATTTTTCGGGCTGACCGAAACGCCCTTCGCCATAGAGCCCAACGCCCGCTTCATCGTTTTGACCGACGACTACCGCGAGGCCCTGGCCACGCTGATCTACGCCATCGAGCAGCAGGAGGGCTGGGCCGCCTTTGTCGGCTCGCCCGGCGTGGGCAAGACGACCCTGATCATCGCCCTGCTCCAGGAGCTCAGTGAACGCATCGTCCCGGCGGTGATCACCAACCCCCGCCTGGAGCCCATCGATTTCATGAACATGGTCGCCCTGGAGCTGGGGCTCAGTGGCCCCTTTACCAGCAAGGGCCAGTTTCTGGTGGCCTTCCGGCAGCTTATCCAGCAATGCCGCGCGGCGGGCAAGATCTTGCTGCTGGTCATCGACGAGGCCCAGTCGATCACCCCCGAACTGCTGGAGGAGATCCGCCTGCTGGCCAACATCGACGACGGCGCACCCAAGGCGCTCAACATCGTCCTGGCCGGCCAGATGGAGATGCTCGCCCTGCTGGGCAGGCCCGATTCGGCGGCCCTGCGCCAACGGCTGCGCCATTTCTACACCCTGCGGGCGCTGAGCCTGGACGAAGTGCGCACCTACATCCGCCACCGCCTGCGGGTGGCCGGCGGCAGCCCGGACATCTTCACCGAGCGGGCGGTGATGCTGGTCCATCAGCACAGCGCGGGCGTGCCCAGGGTGGTCAACGTGCTCTGCGACGAGGCCATGCTGGTGGCCTTCGCCAAGGGCGTGCGCAAGGTCGACGAGGCCGAGGTGCGCGAAGCCGCCGCCGGCCTGACCATGCTCTTGGGCGGGGCCACTCCGCTCGAACCGCCCACGGCCGAGCCCCAAGCCCAGGCCGCGCCCCAACCGGCCGAGGCCGCGCCGGCCCAACCCAGGCCACAAGCCGCGCCGCCCGACGAGCCGCCAGCCCGGCCCAGGCCGCAGGCCGCGCCCCAATCGGCCACGCCGCCACCCGAACCGGGCCGGTCCCGCCCACGGCCTGCCGCCGAAAGCGCGCCGCCGCCGGCCAGGATGCAGCCGCCCCCCGGCGACATCTGGGCGGCCATGGATCAGGACGACGAACCCGAGCCAACGCCGCCGCCCCGGGCCAGGCCGGCCGCCAGCCGCCGCGACAGGCCCGAGCCACGCCCCGAACAAAACGCCAAACGGCCGGCCCAACCCCGGCCCAGGATCAAAAGCGCCACGCGGGCCGAACAGACGCCGCCACGTCGAACTGCGGCCGTCCGCTCCGAGCCCGGCGTGCTCGGACGCTTTTTCGGCAGCATGGGCAAGGACGCCCAGGGCGGTTTCCTGCGGCGGTTGATCATGCTGCTGGCGATCGTGGCGCTGCTGGCGGCGATTTATTGGTTCATGCAAAGCGGCGCGGCCGTGCGCGTCGGTCGCTTTTTCGCGCCCTATCTGGGCCTGGGCGGCCAAAGCGCCATCCTCATGCCCGAGGATGTCGCCGCCCAGCCGCTTGGCGACTCCGGGGCCGCCGCCCAACGCCAGCGCCTGGAGGCCTGGGGGCCGGTGGTCACCTACGACGAAAAGGCGGGCCCCAATGGGTAGGATGGACGACCTGCTGCGCAAGGCCGGCCACGGCCTCAGCCGGCCCAGCCCCGAGGACGAGGCCAAGCCGCCCCGCTTCACCCGGCCGACGCCGCCGGCCGACGCGCCGCCGCCCCGACGCGAACAATCGAGCCAGTTTTGGGACGCGCCGCCGCCGGTGGACGACGACCTCCCGCCCTACGACCCCGATCTGGACGGCCCGCTGGAGGGCGAGGAGGGCCTGCGCATCGTCGACGCGCCGCCCCAGCGCGAACCGCTCTCCGACGAGGACAAACAGCGCCTGGTCAGCCTGTTCGCGCCGGCCAGCCCCCAGGCCAAGCGCATAGACATGCTGCGCTCGCAATTGTTGTACCCCTTTCACGGCGATCCACCGCGCACGATCATGATCACCAGCGCCGCCCCCCGCGAGGGCCGCAGCCTGCTGACCACCAACCTGGCCATCAGCTTCGCCCGCGGCCTGCAGGAGTTTGTCCTGGTCATCGACTGCCACCTGGCCGCGCCGGCCATCCACCGCCTGTTGCAGGTGCCCCTGCGGCCGGGGCTGACCGATTATCTGGAGCACGGCGCGGCCCTGCCCGAGGTCATCCACTGGACGGCCGTGGACAAGCTCTCGGTGATCCCGGCCGGCCGGCCATCCCAGCGCACCGCCGAGATCCTGGCCACCGACAAGATGGTCGACATGATGTTCGAGCTGCGCGAACGTTACAGCGACCGTTACATCATCCTCGACACCCCGCCCGTGCAGGAGGTCGACGACCCGGCCGTTTTGGCCCGCGTGGTCGAAGGCATCGTCTTCGTGGCCCTGGGCGGGGTCACCGAGCGCGACCAAGTCTTGCGGGCCATGCGCTCGCTGCCCGAGGAAAAGATCGTCGGCATGGTGCTCAACGATCCCCAGGCGGCGGTGCTGGACGCCCCCGCTCTGGCTGGTTTGTCCGAGACGCTCTGAACGGAGGGGCATATGCGCATACCGTCCAGCCGGCCCTCGCCCTACCTGGTGGGATTCTTGCTGATCGAGGCCGGCCTGATGGCCCTGGGCTCGCTGCTGGCGGTCTATCTGCGCACCGGCGACACCGCCGAGCTGTTCACCTGGCGCTACTCGTGGCACCGGGTGGTGCTGGTGCCGCTGGTGTTGCAGGTCACGTTCTATTATTCCGACCTGCACAACTTCCGCGTCGCCCACTCGTTCGTCTGGACGGTGATCAGGGTGATCCAGGCCACGGCCCTGGGCATGCTGGCGCTGGCGGCGATCTACTATTTCGCGCCGCGGCTGTTCCTGGGCCGCGGCGTATTGCTGATGAGCTTTTTCATCATCGCCGGCCTCTGCATCGTCTGGCGGGGGCTCTACAAATGGGCCCTTACCCGCGACGTGCTCTCCACGCGCATCATCCTTTTGGGCTCGGGCCACATGGCCGACTGCATCCTCGAGGAGCTGACCGCCCGCTCCGACAATCCTTACCGCGTGGCCGCCCTGGTCCAGCCCGAATCATTCCCCGAGCGCCGCGAGGACGAACGCTGCTCCGGCCCGAGCCGCGACGCCGGCCCCAACCTGATGGAATTCTGGGCGCATTTGGTGCGCGCTCCGCTCTACGACGACCCCGGCGAGCTTTTGGGGTTGGTGCGCCATCATCAGGCCGACATGATCGTGGTGGCCATGGCCGAACGCCGCCAGCGCACGCCCCTCGAAGAGCTGCTGCGCTGCCGCATGGCCGGGGTGCCCGTGCTCACCGGCGAGGACTTTTACGAGCAGATCGCCGGGCGCATCCTGGCCGAGCGCATCAATCCCAGTTGGCTGATCTATTCCACCGGCTTTCGCACCAGCCTGCTGCGCCTGGCCGCCAAACGCGCCATGGACCTGCTGCTGGCCGCGCTGGGCCTGATCCTCAGCGCGCCGCTGACGCTGCTGGTGGCCCTGGCCGTGCGCCTGGACAGCAAGGGCCCGATCATCTATCGCCAGGAGCGCGTGGGCCAAAATAACCGCGTTTTCACCATCCTCAAGTTCCGCTCGATGACCGTGGGCGCCGAAGACGGCAGCGGCCCGGTCTGGGCCCAGGAAAACGACCCCCGCGTGACCCGCGTCGGGCGGATCATCCGCGTGCTGCGCCTCGACGAGATCCCCCAGATGTGGAACGTCCTGCGCGGCGACATGAGCTTTGTCGGCCCCCGGCCCGAGCGACCGGTCTTTGTCGAGCAGCTTTCGGCCAAGTTGCCCTATTATCGCCAACGCCACAATATCAAGCCCGGCATCACCGGCTGGGCCCAGCTCTGCCACCCCTACGGCGCCTCGGTGGCCGCCGCCCTCGAAAAGCTCAACTACGATCTCTATTACATCAAGCACACCAACCTGACCCTGGACATCCAGATCATCATCCAGACCGTCAAGGTGATGATCACCGGCGGAGGCGGCCAATGAGCCAACCCGCCGTCAGGCCGGGCTTTTCCCAGGCCCTTCCCTGGATGCTCTGCGCCGGGGCGCTTATCTGGCTTTATGGGCCGACCTGCCTGGCCATGGCCCGGGTCTGGGCCGACGACCCCAACTACTCCCACGGCTTTCTCGTGCCGCTGATCTCGGCCTGGCTGCTGTGGCGCGACCGCCAAGAGTTGGCCCGCCTGGCCGCCGGCCCGGACTGGCGGGGCCTGACCCTGGTCATCGCGGCGCTTTTGGTTTATCTGCTGGGCCGGCTGGGCCACGAGCTGTTTTTACAGCGGGCCAGCATGGTTATGCTGCTGTGGGGGCTGGCTGTCCTGCTGTGGGGCTGGCCGCTGGCCCGGCGGGCGGCCTTCGCCATCTGGTATCTGCTGCTGATGATCCCCTGGCCCTACGTGCTCTACGACTCGCTGGCCTTTCCGCTGCGCCTGCTGGCCGCCGAACTGGCCGGCGGGGCGCTGCGCCTGCTGGGCCTGCCGGTGCTGGTGGAGGGCAACGTCATCCATCTGCCCAACATCGTGCTAAACGTCGTCGACGCCTGCTCGGGCATCCGGGGACTGGTCTCGCTGCTGGCCGCCGGGCTGATCGTGGGCCGGCTGATGCTGCCAGGCTTCTGGCGACGGTTGATCCTGGCCCTGCTGGCCTTGCCGGCGGCGGTGCTGACCAACGCCGCGCGCATCACCCTGGCCGGCGTGCTGGCCGAGCGCCTGGGCCCGCAAACCCTGGATGGCCTGATGCACGACGCCGTGGGCTGGCTGGTGTTCATGAGCGCCTTTGGCCTGCTGTGCCTGGCGGCCTGGCTGCTGGCCCGGCCCGGCCGGAGGGCCGCGCCATGAACAAGCGGCGTCAAGGGGCCCTGTGGCTGGCGGTGGGCCTGATGTTTTTGACGGCGGCCTTGGCCGGCCTGGCCGTGCAGGCGCGGCCCACGCCCACGCGCGCGCCGCTGAGCGCGCTGCCCCAGCGCCTGGGCCCGTGGCTCGCCACCGCCGGCGACCAGCGCCTGGACCAGGCGGCCTTGGCCCTGTTGAACCCCAGCCAGCACCTGCTGCGCTCCTACGCCCAGGGCCAAGACGACTTCTGCGCGGTGTTCGTGGCCTTTTTCGACAGCCAGCGCGAGGGCCGCATGATCCATTCGCCCCTGCACTGCCTGCCCGGCGAGGGCTGGGTGGTCAGCCGGCGCGAGCGGGTGAGGGTGGACGGCCCCGGCGGGCCGTGGACGGTCAATCACCTGATCCTGACCCGCGGCCTGGACGAACTGAGCGTGCTCTATTGGTATCAGGGCCGGGGCCGCGTGGCGGCCAGCGAATACGTCGACCGGGCCAGGCTGATCTGGGACGGCCTGCGCCACGGCCGTAGCGACGGCGCTCTGGCGCGGGTGATCTCGCTGAACCAACCCGCGCCGGCGGCGGCCCTGGCCATGCAAAAAGCCTTTGCCGCGCGGCTGATCCCCGCCCTGGCGGCGATCCTGCCGGCCGGGCCCGACCAGCCGATCGGGGAGGGCGACGGGCTTTGAGTTTTTTCTTCACGCTGCTGTTGACGGCGCTTATCTACATCCGGCCCCAGGAATACGTCGAGGCCATCAAGGGCTGGCCGCTGGTGGACTACACCGCCGCCGCCTGCCTGGCCGGCGTGTTTCTGGAGGGCGGCTTTGCGGCGGCCAAGCTCAAGCGCTCGCCGGTGCCGGCGATGCTGTTGTTCTTTTGGATCTGGATTGGCCTGAGCTGGCTGCCCAACGGCTGGCTGGGCGGCGTCACCGGCAAGTTCATCGCCTTTTCGCCGGTGGCCATCAATTGCTATCTGATCATCCTGACCATCGACTCCTTCGCCAAACTCAAAACATACATATGGACGCTGGTGCTGCTGTGTTCGTTCCTGGTGGCCGAGGCCATGGTGCAGTTCTACACCGGCGTGGGGCTCACCGGCTCCACGGGCATCCAGCAAAAGGGCGTGGATCAGGCCATCGGCGTGGGCATCTTCGCCGACCCCAACGACCTGGCCCTCAACATCGTGCCTTTGACGGCCTTTCTGCTGCCGGCCTTTCACCGGGGCCTTATGAGCCGCGGTTGGCTGCCGGGCGTTGTTTTGCTGGCCCCGTTCGTCAACGCCATCATCCTCACCCGCTCGCGGGGCGGCTTGCTGGGCCTGGCCTCGGTGGCCTGGATGTATCTGCGCAGCCGGGCGGGCATGATCATCGCCGGCGTGGGCGTGGCCATGGTCCTGGCCCTGATGACCGCCGTGCCCCGCTTCGAGAGCATCGACACCCAGGAATCATCGGCCCGCGCTCGGCTGGACCACTGGGCTTACGGCCTGAGCCTGTTCAAATCCAGCCCCATCTTCGGCGTGGGCCAGGGCAACTTCATCGACGCCGGCAGCTACACCCACACCGCGCACAATTCGTTCATCCTGGTGCTGGCCGAGACGGGCTTTGTGGGCGCTTTTTTGTGGGTGGGCATGATCTTCTGTTCGTTCAAACAGTTGCGGGCCATGCGCCTGGACGACCGCGCGCCGCCCTGGGTCGAGAATTTTTGCCACTCGATGGAGACGGCCCTGGTGGGCTGGATGACCTGCGCGTTTTTTCTCAGCCAGTCGTTCAAGCCGCTGCTGTTCATGTTCATGGCCATGGCGGTGGCGGCCATGAACGTGGTGAGCAACATCGGCGCGGAGCAGATCGTGGCCTGGGATGGCAAGCTGGCCCTGATCATCGCGGGGCTGACGGTTTTCATGATCATCTTCATGCACTTAGCCGTGCGTTTTTTGTTCAACATGTGAGGCTGCAATCTTGGCGAGACGATCATGAACTACGGCGATTTCTGGTCCAAGGCGCTGTTTCCGTTCTATGAACGGCTGCGCGGCCGGCCCACGCCGGCCATCCAGGCCGTGCTGGCCCAGAGCCAGTTTTTCAGCGCCGACGAGCTTGCCCGGCGGCAGCGGGCCGATTTGCGGCTTTTGCTGGAGCACGCCAAGGCCAGCACGCCCTTTTACGGCCAGTGGTTCGCCCAGACGGGCCAGAGCCCGGAACAAATCGCCGAATCGGGCGATCTTTCGGCCCTGCCGCTGGTGGACAAGGCCATGCTCATGGCCCACCCCGATCACTTTCGCGCCGCGCCCGCGCCGCCGGGCAGCTATCAAAAGCGCACCGGCGGCTCCACCGGTCGGCCGCTGGTTTTTGCCATGGACCCCGGCTCGGACCACTGGCGCACGGCGGTCTATCGCCGGGGCTACGGCTGGGCCGGCTGCCGCGAGGGCGATCGTCAGCTATATCTCTGGGGCGGCGACGTGGCCCCGGTCTCGACGGTTTATCGTCTGCGCCGCGAGGCCTTTCGCCGCCTGGCCCGCATGCGCTTTCACTCCAGCTTCGGCCTGGGCCCCGACCAACTCGACGCCGTCTTGGCCGACATCGACCGCTTCAAGCCGCTCTGCGTGGTCGGCTACACCTCGGCCCTGGACGCCCTGGCCCGTCACGCCGCCGCGCGCGGTTGGCGGCCCAAGCGACCGCCACGTTCGGTGATCAGCGGCGCCGAGGCCCTGCGGCCCCAGGAGCGCCAGCGCATCGAGCGCGCCCTGGCCGCGCCGGTGTTCGAGACCTACGGCTGCCGCGAGTTCATGCTCATCGCCGCCCAGTGCCCAGAGCGCCGCGGCCTGCACGTCTCGGCCGAAAACCTCGTCGTCGAGGTGCTGGCCGAGGGCCGGCCGGCCCGGCCCGGCGAGTTGGGCGAGGTCGTTGTCACCGATCTGCACAATTTTGCCCAGCCCTTTATTCGCTACAAAACCGGCGATCTGGCCCGGCCCGCCGCCGGACCTTGCCCCTGCGGCCGCGGCCTGCCCCTGCTGGAGGGCATCGAGGGCCGCATCCTCGACATGATCCGCGCGCCGGGCGGGCGCCTGCTGCCAGGCGAATTTTTCCCCCATCTGCTGAAAAACTTCGACGCCATCGCCGAGTTTCAGGCCCGCCAGGACAGCCCGGAGCATCTGTTCATCGACGTGGTGCTGCGCCAGGAGCTGAGCCAGACCGATCGCCAACTGATCCAGCGGGCCCTGGCCGCCGCCGCGCCGGGCTTGGCCGCCGAAATCCGCCCGGTGGAGGCCATCGCGCCCACGCCGGCCGGCAAACGCCGCGTGACCATCGGTCTGCCGCCGCAAGGGGACCGGCCGTGACGCGGGCCATGGACATCTGGCTGGGGCCCTATCTGCGCCAACGCCTGCGCCCCCGGCCCCTGCCCGTGGGCCGGCCGCTGCGCCTGTGCCTGGCCGTGGCCGATCACTTCGAGCCCTATTGGGGCCAGGCCTCCCAGGCCACGGCCCGGGCGCGCCTGGCCGCCTGGGAGGAGCAACTGCCCATCCTGGCCGACGGCCTGGCCGATTGCCGGGGCCAAGCGCCCCAGCACGACTTTTTTTATCCCATCGAGGATTATCAGCCCTGGCTGCTCGACGGCCTGGCCGCCCTATGCGCCAAGGGCCTGGGCCAAGTGGAGGTGCATTTGCATCACCACGGCCAGAGCACGGCCCAGCTCGAAGACATGCTGCTGGCGGCGGCCCAGACCATGCACCAGCGTCACGGCCTGCTGCGCCGCGACCAGCAAGGCCGCATCGCCTACGGCTTTATCCACGGCAACTGGGCCCTGGACAACTCGCGGCCCGATGGCCAGTGGTGCGGCCGCGACGACGAGATATCCATTCTGGCCCGCACCGGCTGCTACGCCGATTTCACCATGCCCTCGGCCCCGGACCGCACCCAGACCCGCGCCATCAACGCCATCTACTACGCCACCGACGACCCGGCCCGGCCCAAAAGCCACGATCGCGGCGTTCCCGCCCGGGTCGGCCAGGCCCCGGCCGGCGATCTGCTGCTGATCCAGGGCGTGCTGGGCCTGGACTGGCGACGGCGCAAATGGGGCCTGCTGCCCCGGCTGGAAAACTCCGATCTCAGCGGCGGCAACCCGCCCACGCCGGAACGCGCGCCGCTGTGGTTGCGCCTGGCCCCCTGCGTCGAGGGGGCCGAGGACGTGCGCTTCATCAAACTGCACTGCCACGGCGCGCCCGAGAAAAATCAGTCCGCCCTGCTGGGCCGGGCCATGCGCGCGCTGCTGGAGCATATGTTGCGATGGTACAATGATGGGGTGCGTCACAAACTAGCCTTCATGAATTGCTGGGAGATGGCCCAGGCCATCCACGCGTTGGAAAGAGGCGAAAGTCTGTCATGGTGATCGGCAAACGCATCCTCGCCGCGCTGTTTTTGCTGGCGGCGGCCGTGGCCGCCGCGCCGGGCCTGGCCCAGACCGGGCCGCGCACCGGGCCCATGGCCATGCCGCCCCGGCCCGAGGCGCTGGCCACCACCGCCCCGGCCATGGACGCCCCGGACTTGTTCGCGCCCGGCCCACGCCGCCTGGCCGCCCTGCGTGACTTGGCCGCCCAGGCCAGCCCTCAATGGCGGCGGCTGATCCGCTGGGCCACCGCCCCCGAGCGCCAGGACGGCAAGCGAGCCGACGGCCCCAACCTGGCCCTGGCCGCGCTGACCCTGGCCGAGGCCGACGGTCGGCAGAGCAGCGCCCTTAGTCACCTGGCCGCCCGCGCCGCCGCCGACGGGGCCCGCGCCGGCCGCGTCGAACAATTGAACGGGGCCACGATCATCGACGGCGGCCTGCCCTGGAAACCCGAGGAAATCACGGCCGAGGGCTATGACCTGCTGGCCTTTGACGGCCCGGAGGCCGCCATCGCCATCAAGAAAATCACCTCGACCCAGATCGCCTTGGCCAGCGCGCCACCGACCCAGGCCCGGCAAGGCGCGGAATACCTGCTGCTGATCTCGGACATGGAGCGGGCCGGCCAGGTGGCCGAGGACGTGGCCCTGACCCTGGCCTGGGGCGCGCGGAGCATCGACGCCGAACAACAAAAGCTTGGCGCGCGCTGGCTGCTGGCCCAGGCCAAGGTGGCCGCCGGGCGGCCCATGGGCTGCTTCGACAACCAGTCGGCCGCCGCCCTGAAGATCATGGCCCTGGCCGGCCGGGTGGCGGAAAAGCTTTACCCCCAGCCGGCCCAGGCCATGGCCCAACTGGCCATGGAGCGCTTCGAGCGCCTGTGGCGACCGGCCCTGGAGGGCATGGGCCAAGGCGGCGGCTGGTTTGGCGGGGCCAACGCCGGGGCCAGGGCCGGGCTGGACCTGCTGCTGACCGCCGCCTGCCAGCCAGCCGGGCCGGCGCGGCAAAAGCTGCTGGACACGCCATGGTTCCGCGATCGCCTGGCGGCCTTGACCAACAGCCTTTTGCCCCACGTCGACCAGGGCCCGCACGGCCCTTACCGGGGCCTCCGCCCCAGTGGCGGCGAGGTCATGCCCCCTGATCAGGCCGCCGACCTGGCGCGCATCCAGATGCTTCTGGCCCGGACCTTGCTGCCCGGTGCGGCCTTTGCCGACGTGGCCCAGGCCATGCTGCTGGCCGGCGACGCCCCCGGCGTGACCGACCACCGGTTGCTGGGCCTGGAATTTCTGTTGCTCGACATCGACGACCCCGGCCTGGCCCTGGCCGTGGCCCCGCTGGACCACTTGGCCAGCGCCGTGGGCCGGGCCTGTTCGCGCAGCGGTTGGAGCGCCTGGGACACCCTGGTGGCCTTTGACTGCGGGCCCCACTTTGTCGACGGCCAGCGCCTGGACGCGGCCAGCCTGCAGATCTACCTTAACGGCCCGTTGCTGCCGCGCGGCGGGGCCGAAGACGGCCGCCTCTCGCCCCACGCCATGAATTACGCCCTGCGCTCGGTGGCCGCCAACACCATCCTGATCCACGACCCCACCGAGTATTCCTGGCCCGACATGGGCGCGGGCGAGATGCCGCGGGGAACCTACGCCAACGACGGCGGCCAGCGGGCCTGGGCCCTGTTCGGCCCCGACGGCAAGCCCCGCGTCAAGGCCCCCTGGACGGCCTCGGGCTGGGAAAACGGCGCGGCCCCGTGGACGGTGCTGGAGCCGGTCTACAACGTGGCGGCGATCACCGCCCAGGGCGGCGGCGAATCCTGGGCCTATTTCAAGGGCCAGGCCACGGCGGCCTACCAGGGCCAGACGGCCAAGGCCAAGCGCGTCGAGCGCCACGTGTTTCATCTGCGGCCCGGCGGGCCTGACGACGCCACCTCGGCCCAGGCGGTGGTGGTCGTCGACGACGTGATCGTGGCCCGGCCGGAGCTGCGGCCCAGCTTCGTGCTGCACTTCAGCCAGCCGCCGGTGGTCGAGGGCCAGATGACCCAGCTCGCCCCCGGCCGCCTCTCCGGCCAGGCCAGGATGCTGCGCGCCCAGACCGACGGCGCGCGGCTGTGGGTGGTCGGCCTGCGGCAAGACGCCCAGCGGGTGGAGCTTTTCGGCCCGCCGGCCGTGGCCTGGGTCGACGGCAGGGGCTATCCGCCCGCCGCGCCGGCCACGGACGCGGCCCCCTGGCGGGTGGAGCTGACGCCCACCGGGCCGGACGATGGCCAGGCCTTCGCGCTGGTGCACGCCCTGCTGCCGGCCCCGGCCGACGCCCCGGCCCCGCCCGAGTTGAGCCGTCTGGTTTCGCCCGATCCCCGGCTGGCCGGCGCGGTCATTCACGACCGTTTCTGGCCCAGGGTCGTGGTGGCCAACCTGGAGCCCGGCGACCGGCCCATCGCCTACCAATACCCGGCCGGGCGTTCGCGGCACCTGGTGGCCGGACTGAGGCCCGAGGCCGAATACGCCGTCACGGCCGACGGCCGCCTGCTGACCATCACCCCGGGCAAAGGGCTCAAATCCAGCGCCGGCGGCCTGTTGGCCTTCAAGCTGACCCCGGTGGCGGGCAAAGCGCCGACCGCCGTGGCCGAACCGGACATGAAATGAAAAAACCCGCCCCACGATGCCTGGCGGCGGCGAACAATGCGACGTGGAGGAAGGCGATGATCGGTTCGACTGGCGGCCGCAAGCCCCTGGGCGCGGCCTGGGGGGTGGCCTTGGGTTTGGCCCTGGGCTTGATCCTGTGCGCGACGGCGGCCCTGGCCGACGGCCAAGCGTTTCTGGCCAAAGGCAAGGCCTACTTCGAGGCGGGCAAATTCAAGGAAGCATCGGTGGAGCTACGCAACGCCATCAAAGACGATCCGCGCCTGGCCGACGCTCATTATTACCTGGGCCTGACCTACCTCAAGCTGGGTGACCCGGTCCAGGCCTACCGCGTGTTGTTCAACGTCGTGCAGCTAGACGACAACAACCTCGACGCCAAGATCAAGCTGGGCCAGGTCTCGCTGTTGGCCCGGCGCGGCGACGAGGCCGCGGAGTTGGCCAACAACGTGCTCAAGCGCCAGCCCAAAAACATCGACGCCCTGATCCTGCTGGGTCAGGCCTACAGCAGCCAGGACAAGGCCGAAGAGGCCGTGCGCGCCCTCGGCCAAGCCAAGCAGCTCGACCCCAAGCGCTCCGACGTTTACGTGCTGCTGGCCCAGGAATACATCAAGCTCGACCGCTACGATCAGGCCCTGGCCGACCTGGCCCAGTCCGTCGCCCTGGCCCCGGACATGCTCACCCCGCGCCTGCTGACGCTTCAGGTTTACATGAAGCAAAACAAGCTGGACCAGGCCGAAAAAACCCTGCGCGAGGCCATCGCCATGCGGCCCCAGGAGGCCCGGCTTCAGTTGATGCTGGTGGAGTTGCTCATGCGCCGACAAAAGTCCGACGAGGCCGGCAAAACCCTGCGGGAAATCATCGCCCGCCACCCCGAGAACGAATCGTACCGCCTCTCGCTGGCCCGTTTCTACGAGACCACCGGCCAGGAGAAAAAGGCCGAGGAGACCTATCTGGAAGCCGTGCGCATGGCCCCGGACTCCATCTGGCCCAGCATCCTCACCGCCACGTTCTACGCCTCGCGGGGCCAGGGTCACAAGGCCCAGGCCTATCTGGACCAGGCCAAGAAAATCGCCCCCGATTCGCCCGTGCCGCCGACCGCCATGGCCGAACTGAACCTGGAGCAGGGTCGCGTGGAGTTGGCCCAAAAGCAGATCAAGCAGGTCTTGGCCCGCTGGCCCAAAAACGCCGCCGCCCTGACCTTGCAGGGCCGCATCCAGCTTGAGGACGGCCAGGCCCAACAGGCCGTGGCCAGCTTCACCCAGGTCATCGGCGACATGCCCGAAAGCCCCGAGGCCTATTTCTATAGGGCCATGGCTTATCAGGCCCTGGGCGAACGCCAGTTGGCCCAGGCCGACGTGGCCAAAACCATCTCCCTGGCCCCCGAAAACATCCGAGCCCGCTTTTTCATGGCCAGCCTCCAGGCCCAGGGCGGCGAGGTCACCCAGGCCATCGGCGAGGTCAACGAGATCATCAAGCAGGAGCCCAAAAACGCCGAGGCCATGAGCATGCGCGGCCAGCTTTACATGAGCCAGGGCAACCTGAGCCAGGCCGAGGCCGACTTCAACGCCTTGACGCGCCTGCGGCCGGACATGGCCGTGGGCTACTACCTCATGGGCCGTCTGCTGGAGACGCGCAAGGATCCGGTCAAGGCCGCGGCTCAATACGAGCTGGCCCTGGCCAAGGATCCCGACTACCTGCCGGCCCTGCGCCGCGTGGTCTTCCTCGACCTGCAACAAGGCCAGGCCCAACGGGCCGTGGCCCGCGTGGAGAGCCAGTTGGCCAAGGCCAAGCGCAAGGACGCCGTGCACACCTTCCTGGCCGACGTCTATCAGCGCCTGGGCCAAACCGCGATTTCGCGCCAGCAGTACGAACGGGCCTTGGCCATCAACCCCGAAAACACCTCGGCCATGCTGGGCCTGGCCACCCTCAGCCGCTTCGACGGCGATCTGGACAAAGCCAGCCAACTGCTCGACCGCGTGCTCGTCCTGGAGCCGACCAGCCTGGTGGCCCTGGTCTCGCGGGGGCAACTCCACGAACAGGCCGACCAGCCGACCCAGGCCGAGGCCGACTATCGCCAGGCCCTGCGTCAAAACGCCGATTTCGTCCCGGCCATCAACAACCTGGCCTATCTGCTGGCCGGCCAGGGCGGCGACAAGAACCTCAACGAGGCGCTGACCCTGGCCCAGCGGGCCAAGCGCCTCTCGCCCAGTGATCCCAGGGTGTTGGACACCCTGGGTTGGGTGCTCAGCCTGCGCGGCGCTCACGCCAGCGCCCTGCCCGAGTTGGAAGAGGCCCGCAAGCTCGCCCCCACCGACGCCTCGGTGTATTATCACCTGGGCAGCACCCTGGCCAAGATGGGCCGGGCCAATGAGGCCAAAAAGGCCCTGCGCGACGGTCTCGCGCAAAAGGGCGACCAAACCACCCGCCAGGAGATCCAGAAGCTCTTGCAAGAGCTGGGCGGCGGCGAGTAGCGATCGATTCAGATGGGGGCGTGGCCATGAGGCGAATCGGAAAAGCGACCATCATCCTGGCTATCGTGCTGGCCGCCTGGCCGGCCATGGCCGGGCCGCCAACCAGCCCGGCCCATGCCGGCTTGTTCGCGCCGGCCCAGACCAAGGGCGAACTGCCCATCGAGGTGCGGGCCAACCCGCAGGTTCTGGGCCAGATCATCGTGGCCAGCTTTGGCCTGCCCTTCCCGCCGGGTTACGTCTCCGACCCCAAAAACATCGCCCTGTTCGACAACCTGGGCATGGAGATGCCCATCCGCGTGGACGTGCTGGCCCGCTGGCCCCAGCCCGTGCCCGGCGCGGGCAGCATCCGCGCGGCGCGCATCCAGTTCCGCACGCTCATGGGCGCCAGCACCCCGCGCACCTACGTGGTCCGCTGGGGCGCTCCCCGCGCCGAAAACGAGCTCGACGCCTGGCCCGGCCGCACCGATTGGGTTTCTCTGGACAACGGCGGCTATCCGGCCGGCGCGATCAGCGAGCCGCCCCTGATGGTGACCCTGCCCGCCGCCTGGTTGGGCAAGTGCCTGCTCAAGGGGCCCCTGCGGCCGGCCTTCGAGGATTGCGCCTCCGACCTCTACGACCGGGCCATGCACTATCACTTCAAGGTGGCCGTCAACGAAGTCTCGCCCGAGCTGCCGGCCAAGCGACACATCGATTTCGCCAACGATCACGAGCCGTGGCTCTACGACCGAGGCGCGACCTTTTTCGTGACCTACTTTCGTAGCGGCAAGTTCGAGCACTTCAACCAGGCCCACCGGGCCGCCCAATACTACGCCTCGCGCATCGGCCCCGACGGCGGCTTCGGCCTGCTGCCCGCCGAGCGCCGCCACGACGTGAAATACGCCTACATCGAATGCCTGCTTTTTGATTATTGGCTCACCGGCGACGAAACGCTTTTGGCCACGGCCAAGGCCATCGCGCCGGCCTTTGGCGGCTGGAATTATCGCTACAAGCCCGACGGCGGTTTCTGGACCGAGCGTAACCTGGCCTTTTCGCTTTTGGGCGCCACTGCCTATTACGAAATGACCGGCGACCCCAAGGCCCTGGCCACGGCCCGCGATATCTTCGAGGCCGGCTACCAGCTCCAGCAAGACCCGCCGCCCGGCGCGCCGCGCGGCACGGGTTGCCTGCCCCACCTGGGCCGGGCCCACGACGCCAGGGGCCTGGAGGACGCCTGGGTTTGCAGCCCGTGGATGAGCGCGCTCTACCTCGACGCCATGCTGCGCTATTACCTGATCAGCGGCGACGCGCGCGTGGAGCGCGCGGCCATGGACCTGGGCCGCTTCATCGCCGTCCACGGCCTGCACCAGGCCAACATGCACGCCAACAGGCCCGATGTCACCGTGCCTTATTACCTGATCAACCCAGACGGCGGGCCGGTGCGCGCCGAGGTGGATCCCTGGTCGGGCCGCATGCACGCTCCCGAGGTCTACTTCATGCTGGTGGCGGCCGACTATTTCGGCCGCAAGCTGGGCCGGCCCGATCCGGCCGTGGCCCAGGCCATGGCCCGCCTGCGGCCCACGGTGGATTGGGTCTTCGAGCCGGCCGTGCAGGCCCACAACCGCGACGCCGCCGGCATGCCCAAGTTGCCCCTCTCGCCGCCGCGCCGCTTCAACTGGTGGTTTCGCGTCACCGCCGGCACCGACTGGTACCAGAGCCAGAAATGAACCCGCCCGCGCCGGGGCCTATTTTTTGGCCGTGACCAGCTCGTAGCCAACTTTCAACAACATCACCAGCGTGAGCTTGGCCAGATAGTACCAACGGGCCGGCCCGCGAAAATGCCGCCGCGCCAGGCGCAGGTCGCAGCGCCACGACAGCAGGCGCAGGCGGATGTTTTCGGGGCGGGGATAGTTGCGATAATTGAGAACCACGCCGGGCTGGTGGATCATCTTGCCCCGGCGAAAGACTTCGGCGTTGAGGTAGGCGTCGTCGGAGCGCGTGAACGAAGGGTCCAGCGGACCGATGTCGCGCAGCACCGCCATGCGCGCCATCAGGCTGGCCCCGATCACCGGGCAGATGACGCTGGCGATGAGCTGGCCCATGGTGCGAAAGGGCCGCGAGCGCCGCGTGCGGTAGACATTGCCCGCGAAATCCATGTAGTTGGCGTCGGCGTAGACGGCCACGGCGTCGGGCCGGGCCAGGAGGGCGCTCACGCGCAGGCTCAGGCTGGCGGGCGGCCAGGTGTCGTCGGCGTCGAGGATGGCCACGAGTTGGCCGCGCGCGCGGGCCAGGCCGGCGTTGAGGGCGGCCGGCTTACCACCGTTGGCCTGGCTGATCAGGCTGACGCGGCCATCGGCGTGGGGGCCGCCGGGCAGGTAGCGCCGGGCGACCTGGGCGGTCTGATCGGTGGAGCCGTCGTCGATGATGATGGCCTCGAAGCGGGGATAATCCTGGGCCAAGAGGCTCTCCACGGCCTGGCCCAGGGTGTCGGCCATGTTATAGGCCGGAATCAACACCGAAACTAGGGGCTCTTGGTCCATGGCCGGCCTCCGCTGGCGGTCCGAGGTGGGCTGTCTTGGGCCTGGGATGCGTCATACATTAATGTTAGCACGGCCGGCCGCCGGCGCGGCGCGATTTGCCTTGACTTGCCGGCAACCGGGGCAATACTGAGAACCTGGGCGCGAAATCAACCGGGAGCGGGGCCTTGCGGCGATTCTTGTTCATCACCTACGCCTTTCCGCCCATGGGTGGGGCCGGCGTGCAGCGGCCGGTCAAGTTCGTCAAGTATATCGGCCGCCACGGCTGGCGGCCGGTGGTGGTCACCGCCGCCAATCACTCCGGCCCCACCCGCGACGCCAGCCTGAGCGGCGACCTGCCGCCGGATTTGCTCATCGAACGCGTCAAAAGCCTGGAGCCCGCCGTGGGCCAGGCGACCTTTGGCGGCGCGGGCGGCGATGGCGCGACGTTGCGCTCCCTGGCCGGCCGCCTGGCCAACAACCTGCTTTTCCCCGACCGCCACGTGCTCTGGCTGGCCACGGCCCTGGGCCCGACCCTGGCCGTGGCTCGGCGTCAGCGGGTGCAGGCCGTTTACGTCAGCGGCCCGCCGTTTTCCAGCTTTTTTTTGGCCGAGCAGGTGGCGCGCAAGCTCAATCTGCCGTTGTTGTTGGATTTTCGCGACGAGTGGAGCGGCTATTACAGCAAGGGCTTCCAGCCCGGGGCCCATGGTTTGTGGGACAGGCTGGTCAGCGCCCAGGAGCGACGGCTGGTGAACCGAGCCGCCGTGGTCACCGCCGCCAGCCCGGCCTATTGCCGGCGCTTTCGCTTCCTCTACGGCGGGTTCGACAAATACGTCTGGATCCCCAACGGCTACGACCCCGACGACTTCGCCGGCCAGCTACCCGGCCCATTGCCGCGTCAGGCCGGCCGCCTGCACATCGTCTACGCCGGCACGGTCTTTGGCGTGACCAGCCTGGAGCCCCTGTGGCGGGGCCTGCGCCTGCTGCCGCCGGGCATGCGCCAACACATCACCGTGGAGATCTGCGGCCGGGTGACCGGCGGCGAGGTGACCGAACCACGCATCCCCGGCCTGCGCGTGGAGGCCAAGGGCTATCTGCCCCACGCCCAGGTCATCGAGCGGATGATGCGGGCCGACGCCCTGCTGCTGACCCTGGCCGATCTGCCCGGCTCCGAGCGGGTCATTCCGGGCAAGATTTTTGAATACGCCGCCGCCGGTCGGCCGCTGCTGGCCATCTGCCCGCCCGGCGAGGCCGCCGCCCTGGTCGAGGCCATCGGCGGGACGCGGGTGGCCCCCAACAAGCCCCATGCCGTGGCCGACGTGTTGGCCGCCTGGCTCAATCAGCCGCCGCCGCCGCGCCAAACGCCGCCGCCCGAGTTCGACCGCGCGCGCCTGACCATGCTCCTGGCCCAGGCCCTGGATAAAGCCGTGGGCCGTTAGGCCAACGCCTCGGCATAGAGCCCGGCGTAGGCCTGGGCCATGGCCGCCAGGCTGAAGCGCTCCACAACAATGCGCCGACCGCGCGCGCCCAGGCGGGCAGCCAGGGCCGGATCCGCGGCCAGCGCGGCCAGCGCCCGGCCCAGGGCCGCGGCCTGGCCAGCCGGCGCAAGAAAGCCGTTGACGCCCTCGGCGACGAGTTCCACCGTGCCGCCGACGGCGGTGGCCGCCACCGGCAGGCCCACGGACATGGCCTCCAGAATGGCCATGGACAGGCCCTCGCTGCGCGAGCTGTTGACAAAGGCGTCGGCGGCGGCCAAAACCGCCGGCACGTCGCGGCGTTCGCCCACCAGTCGCGCCCGCCCGGCCAGACCCCGCGCCCGGATCAACTCCTCCAGCGCCGGTCGCTGATCGCCCTCGCCCACCAGCAACAGCCGCGCGTGGGGCGCTTGGACCAACTCAAAGGCCGCCAGCGCCGCGGGCAGGTCTTTTTCGCGGGCCAGGCGACCCACGGCCACGATGACGAAATCATCCGGCGTCAAACCCAACTCGACCCGCACCCTGGCCCGGGCCACGTCGTCGGGCCGCAGCAGATCGGTGTCGACGCCGTTGTGGATCAAGCGCAGGCGCTCTCTGGGCAGGCGATCGACCGTGGCGGCCACGGCCAAGGCGTCGCCCCCCACGCAAACGGTGTAGCGACACAGCCGCCCGGCCAGGCGGCTGAGCGCCCGATAGCGCCGCTGGGGGCCCCAGGTCTGGTCGGTGCGGCTCTGGCCGTGGCGCGTGCCGATCACCGGCCGGCCCAGGATCAACCCGGCCAGGCCGGCGTAGAGCATGGGGCCCTGGTTGTGGGCGTGGATGATCGCCGCGCCCGTGGCCCTGGCCACGGCGGCAAGCCGCCAGGCCACCTCCGGCCGCAGGCCAGGGGCCTTGCCCAGCAGGTGCACCTTGGCCCCGACCGCCTCCACCGCCGGCTGCAACGCGCCGCCGCCGCTCATCACCGCCACCTGGGCGCGCAGGCCCACCGAGGGCGCGCTACGCGCCAACTCCAACACGACCCGCTCCAGCCCGCCGGTGGCCAAAGATGCGCAGACATGTAGCACGGTTATGTTTTTTTCTGTCACGAGCGCCTCGGTCGGTAGAAAAAATCCTACCGTTCACATGGTTGCATGAGCCGATTAATAGTCATATTATTAAAATTGTCAATAAGATAGATGTTTGATTTAAGCTAATCAACGGAGGCGACTCGTGATGCGGCGTTCGCATAAATTCCTGGCCGCCATTCTGGCCTTGCTGGGCCTGACGGCCATAAGCTCCTTCGTGCCGCTTCTGGACGCTTTTTCCCACGCCAACCGCGAAGGCGGCATGATGCTGGTGCTGTCGCTGATGATCATGCTCCTCGGCCTTGGCGTGTGGCTGATTGCGCTTGCCTGGCGGCTTTATCGACGATAGCATCCGAATAAAGAGGGTTGTCGTAAAAATTTCCGTTCATGGTGGAGGGCTCGGGGAAAAGGTGGAGCAATCGTCGCCGCAAAGCGCCGAAACCAACCGCGCCGGCGGCGTCCTGGGCGTGTTGGCCCTGACCAGCCAGTACCCCAATCCGGCCCAACCGGGAGCGGCGTCTTTCAACAGACAGCTTTTCGCGGCCTTGGCCAAGCTGTGCCGGCTGTCACTGGTGGCTCCCACGCCGTGGCCGCTGTGGCTGCGCGGCCGAGGCGCGGGCCGGCCGGCCGCCGGTTTTCCCGTGCGCCGGCCATGCTACTTCTATCCGCCTGGTTTCGCGCGTCAGCTCCATGGCTGGTGCTATTATTTTTCGGCCCGACGGGCCGTGCTGGCGGCGGCACGCGCCTCGCGCCCGGATGTGCTGTTGGCCACCTGGGCCTATCCCGACGGCTGGGCCGGCCTGCGCCTGGCCCACGCCCTGGGCCTACCCCTGGTCCTGAAACTCCACGGCAGCGATGTCAACGACCAACCCAACGACCCGCGCCGCCGGCCACTGATCGAGGCGGCCCTGGCCGGAGCGGCGGCGGTGGTTTGCCCCAGCCAGGCCCTGGCCCAGCGGGCGCGCGAGTTGGGCGCGGCGGCCGCGAAAGTCTTTGTCGCGCCAAACGGCGTGGACACGGCGCTTTTTCAGCCGCGCGACAAAGCCGCCTGCCGCCGCGAACTGGGCCTGGCCACCGATGGCCCGCTTTTGCTTTTCGTGGGTCGGCTGGTGGAGGTCAAGCAGCCGTGGCTGGCCATCGAGGCCCTGGGACGCCTGCCCGAGGCCAGGCTGATAATGCTGGGCGAGGGCCCGTTGCGTTCACGCCTGGCGGCCCAGGCGGCCCAGGCGGGCCTGGCCGGGCGGGTGTTCTGGGCCGGCGATCAACCCCATGCCCAAGTGGCTCGTTTCATGGCCGCCGCCGACTGCCTCTGCCTGACCAGCCGCGCCGAGGGCTCGCCCAACGTGGTGCGCGAGGCCCTGGCCGCCGGCCTGCCCGTGGCCGCCTTTGCCGTGGGCGGCGTGCCCGAGCTGCTGACCGGCAACCCCCACGCCGCCCTTGTCACGCCCGGCGACGCGGCGGCTCTGGTCAGGGCCGTGGCCAGCCTGCTGGGCCACGCCTCTCGGCCCACGGAAGTGGCCGCCGCCAGTGGCGCGCTCTCTTGGACGGACTCGGCGGCGACGCTGTTTGGCGTGCTGCGCCGGGCGGCGGGCAAAGCGGCCTGAGGCGCGAATCGTAGCGGCGCATTGCCTCGCCCCTCACTTTCGGCAAAATTCGAGCAGCAAGCCGACTTGTCGTCAACCGGTTCACGGCTAACCACTTTGTCTCTCATTTTTGCGAAATTATTGACGGTTACGCCGATAGCGGCGGCCATGCGCCAAGAATCACGCCGCGCGAGGAGGCCTCGGGCCGACGGGCGGCGTTATATTCCTTCGAGCCGTTGTTGCGCCTGATCAGGGTGTGACCGCCCGCCCATGCTCCCCGCCAAAAACCACCGTCGCCGCGACATCGCGCAATTGCTGCGTCAGACACGCAATTCGGTCGCCACCAATGGCTGTAGCTAGCGCAAAAAGACGCCAGGCAATGCACATTGACCGGCGAGCAATTGGATCTGCCTGGCCGGCTCAAAGCGATGAATATTGAAACGATCGAGGTCGTTTATGCTAGTATTTTTGCCGGCCCCAAACGAAAAAGCCACTTCGTAACCGCATTGTCGCGCCAGTTGTTTGGTTTGCGCGTCAAAATGCCGTGCTCCGCCGACTGGGTAGGCCAAGGCCAACACCGGGCGGGCGATGCGCTTTTCGATCATGGCCTTGGAGGAGGCCAGCTCTTCCATTTGTTCTTCCGGCGTTATCGTGGTCAATACGCGGTGCGTGTGAGTGTGCGAACCTATGGCGAAGTTGTTTCGCGCCACCTCGGTGATCTGGTCCCACGTCATCAACTCGGCGGCGTGCGCTCTGTGACCAGCCAAATCAACTTCGCACAGCGCAGCCAGCTCGCCCATGATGTTGACGCAGGAATGATAAGGCGTTTGCTTGAATCGGGACAGAAAATAGCGCATCGCCGGAGTTATGTTGTCGGTTAAATCAAATTTTTCTCCATCGTAGTCAAAGCGTTTGCGCTTGGCTTGCTTCAGAATAAAAGCCACCATGTCCCACCAGCCGAGACGGCCTTCCTCCACGAGTTTGCTGGGCGCAAAAAGTATGGATGGCGCATGTATTTGTTTCAATAAAGGATAGGCTACAGAATAAACATCTTGATAGGCGTCGTCGAATGTAATCAAGGAGTACGGTCCCTTTTCGGCCAATTCTCCCCGCAATAATTTCAGCAACCCATCCAGACTTAAAATGTTAGTGTTATTCTTCAGCCATGCGATTTGCGCTTTAAAAATATCGCTGGTGCAACTATAAACTCCGCTGTCATAGGCGCATGACTCAATGGTCTCCTCACTGGCGGCCACGCGGTGATAGCACAGGACACTCAGGCCGTCCCGGGGCATAATTCCGCGCAACACGCCAACGGAGTCAAGCAATTTGGCGACCATCAGCTTTTTGTTTTTCATAACCTGGTTTCCAGCCACGCGTGCAAGGATTAACATGCCTTGGGTCATACGCCGTCGGCGTCAGCCATGGTGAAGTGCCATTTTTGTTTCGACTCGATAAGCGTCTTGCCATGGGCTGAGCTTTGTGCGGCGATAACCACGATGTCGCCGATGAGACGATAGCCGAGACGGCGGGCGATTTTGAAGTATGGCGAATTCCTGCCGCAATACAATTCAACGCCCATCGCCCCGTCTTTTGCAAGTGACTTTTCCGCCATACCCAGCATGGCGCTGAACATCTTCATATCGTCGTTCCAACACACATAGTCGCACAGGTATCCGATATGATGGTCGCCTTGCTTTATCAGTTTACTCACGAAATAGCAGCGCGCGATGCCATTGATCATCCCCAAAAACATCCTGTAAGAATTTGGGTTGCTGTGAAAGCGCCAGTTAAGATAATCGGTGTCGCGTCCGACAAAGAATGAGTAGTCTTTTCGGCTAGTAGCCCATCGAGAGTTCAGGCCGGGAGGAAAGGATGATATCTCATGCCAGTCGATCCGAGTGGCGTTAAATGAACCGATTTTATTTCTGGTAGCGATGACCAGCCAATATACGTTACCGAGTATTGTCGCTAACAATCTGTTGCGAACCTTGCCGGCAATTTTTGCGATCAAAAATTTCCTGTCTATCTCTTTGAACATGTCCTTAACCGATGCGCTTTCGCACCGGGGAAAGCCTAGCTTCGTTTCATAGCCGGGCAATGACTGTCTGTTTGGCGTGCCATATATCGGCGCCATGCCATTTTCCTTGGCGTAGTCTAGACAACCGCGCACCATCTTCGAGAACAGCCCCTTACGCCGATGCGCCGGATGCGTGAAGGTGTCGCCTATTTCCGCGCCAATTGTTTCCTGGTCGTTGATGATAAGTGGTTTGACTGTCAACGAAGCGGTGGCGGCCACCTCGCCGCCGGCAATTTCTAAAATGATTTGGCCCCGACCAAATGGCGAGTTAAAAATTTTCCAGTCGTAAAACTCAGCGCTGCTTAGCTGATTTAGCTGCGGAAAATGCTTGCTCAAAAAATCCGATATTTCGCGGCTTGCCAAATTGTTGTTCATGGCTACACATCCCGCGCGAACTTGGTGTGACGCTTGCCGGCGATTTTTCCTTATACGAACGCCATCCCTTTATATTCTAGTATGATATATATCATTGCTTTAGCCAGTCAAGCGAGCCGTGGCCGCCGGCGCGGGCGACTAATTGATGAACGGGTTGCCCTGGCGCTCTTCCTTGACGGTGGAGCTGGGGCTCATGCCATAGTGATGCCCGGGCCAGACGATGGTTTCGTCGGGCAGGGTCATGATGCGCGAGTGGATTGCCTGGCTCATCACCTTCCACGAGCCGCCGGGCAGATCGGTGCGGCCCACCGCGCCGACAAAAAGCGTGTCGCCGGTGAAGACGTGGCCCGGTGTGTAGAGGCAGATCGAGCCCGGCGAGTGGCCCGGCGTGTGCAGCACCTGCAAGGCCACTTCCTGGCCGGCGCGGATGACGTCACCGTCGGCGACGGTCTCGTCGGCCGGCGGCGAGCCGGCGCAGCCCAGCATGCGCGCGAACTCGATGGCCTGGCGGCTGGCCATGTGCGGCGCGTCGGCCTGATGGATGACGATGGGCGCGCCGGTTAGTTTTTTCATGGCCGCGTTGCCGCAGGTGTGGTCGGGGTGTCCGTGGGTGTTGATGATCTTGACGATGCGCATGCCGTTTTTGACGGCGTGGTCGTGGATCTGGTTTTCGTTGCCGGCCGGGTCGATGACCACGGCCTCGCCGGTTTTTTCGCAAGCCACCAGGTAGGCGAAAACCTGCATGTCGCCCACCAGCAGTTGGATCACTTTCATGCCGCCTCCCGGGGTTGGCTGGTTCGGTCTTCGAGCCAAGATAGCATGGCGCCGCGACGGCGTCCACACAAGCGGCTTGCCAAACGCCGCCGGCTGGGGCAAACTCTATAGAACTTGTTTTGATACGTATATTATGCGGAGGACGTCATGCCGCGCGGATTGCGGGTGCTTTTGTTCATCTTGTCGATCATCGCCCTTTCCACGCCGGCCCTGGCCGACTGGGAGCGCCTGCCCGGCCAGGCCACCGACATCGCCGCGGCCGGGCGTGACGAGGCCTATTGCATCGGCTCCAACCGCACCGACGGCGGCGGTTTTGGCATTTGGCGTTGGGATGGCGGCGGCTGGCAGGCCCTTGGCGGGGCGGGCGTGCGCATCGCCGCCGGACGGCGCGGCGTCTGGGTCACCAACGACCAGGGCCGCGTCTGGCGTTGGGACGGCGCGTGGCGGGCCATGCCCGGCCAGGCCAGCGATATCGGTTGCGGCGGCGGCCAGGTCTGGGCCGTGGGCGTCAGCGGTGAAAGCGGCGGCTACGGCGTGTGGCGCTGGAATCGCGGCGACTGGGAGCGCATGCCCGGCGCGGGCGTGCGCATCGCCGTCGACGATCGCGGCGTGGCCTGGCTGGTCAACGACCGTGGCGACATCTTCCGCTGGGAGGGCATGGGCTGGCGGCAACTGCCGGGCCAGGCCGTGGACATCGGCGCGGGCGGCGGCCGGGTCTGGATCGTCAGCCGGCGACGGGCCCCCGGCGGCTTCGAGGTCTATCAGCTCACGGGCGGCGGCTGGCGGCCGGCCGGCGGGGCCGGCGTGGCCATCGCCGTCGACGACGGCGGCCGGCCCTGGCTGGTCAACGACCGCGGCGACATCTTCCGCTGGCGCTAGACGGAGCCCGGCGTGAGCGGCAAACGACGTTTCGGCCCGATCGGCCTGGCGGCCCTGTGGCTGGCCCTATGGGGCCTGTTCTGGCCGCCGCCGGCCCAGGCCGAACCGCCGCCCGACCTGGCCAAGGCCCGCTTCGTCGACGATCTGCCGGCCATGGAACAGCGCGGTTTCATTCGCTTTGGCGTGGCCTATTCCCCCACCTACTTCTTCTTTCAAAAAGGCCGGCCCACGGGCTACGAATACTCTCTGGCCGAAAAATACCGCCTGCGCCTCAACGAGCGTCGACGCGCCCAGGGCCAGCCGCCCGTTGACCTGCTCTTCGTGCCCATGACCCGCGACAGGCTGATCCCGGCCCTGCTGGAAGGCCGCGTGGACGTCATCGCCGCCGGCCTGACCATCACCGACAAACGCGCGGCCCAGGCCGATTTCACCGCGCCCTACCTCGACGGCGTGGAAGAATGGATCGTCAGCGGCAAAAAAGTCGGCGGGCTGAAGAGCCTGGACGACCTGGCCGGCCGTGAGGTCTGCGTGCGCCGTTCCAGCAGCTATTTCGACAATCTGCTGCGGCTCAACCAGAGCCTGGCCGCCCGGGGGCTGCCTCCGATCAAGATCGTCCCGGCCGAGGAGACCCTGGCCACCGAGGACATCCTGGAGATGGTCAGCGCCGGCATCGTGCCCATCACCGTGGCCGACAGCCACATGGCCGAACTGTGGGCCCAGGCCTTGCCCGGCCTGGCGCTGCACCGCAAATTGGCCTTGGCCAAGGGCGATCGCCTGGCCTGGATGGTGCGGCCGAGCAACCCCCTGCTCAAGGCCAGCCTGGACGAATTCCTGGCCGGTCGCCGGCAGTCGGCGGTCTTGAGCCGGGCCAAATTCAAAAACCACTGCCGGCCCGCTCAACGGCTGAAAAACCCGTTTTCGGCCAAGAACATGCGGCGCTACGCGCAGTGCCGGCCCTACATCGACAAGTACGCCGCCAAGGCCGGCATGGATCCGCTGCTGGTGGCGGCGTTGGCCTTCGTGGAGTCGGGCTTCAACCCCAAGGCCAAATCGCCCGGCGGGGCGGTGGGCGTGATGCAATTGCGGCCCGGCGGCAGCGGCGGCCGCCGTTACAACGCCGCCCAGTTGCAAGACCCGGAGATAAACATCCGCCTGGGCGTGGGCTATCTGGCCCAGATTCGCGACACCTGCTTCACCGACCGCGACATGGCCGAGGAAGACCGCATGCTCTTCGCCCTGGCCGCCTACAACGCCGGGCCACGGCGGCTGTCGACCCTGCGCGAAAGGGCCTGCGACATGGGCCAAGACCCCAACGTCTGGTTCTGGCAGTCGGAGGTGGCCGCCCACAAGGTGCTCAGCGACCATTCGGTGCATTTCGTGCGCCGCGTCAACAAGATCTACGCCGCCTACAAGTTCGATCAGCGCCGCCGTCAAGGCGACTTCGCCGACAACTGAACCAAAGGCGAGCCTGGTGTTTGCGCGGGTTTGCTTGGCGCCTATGGGCAGGCCGCCTGGCGCTGGGCCACGGCCGGCGGCATCAGGCGCAGGGCCCGCTGGGGCAGGGCGAAGGCGGCCCGATGCAGGGCCGGATTGTAATAGTCCAGCGGTCCCAGGGCGGCGGCCCGGGCCGGATCTGGCGGCTGAAGGGGATCGGGGCCCAGCCCGCAGATAGCCATGCCCATGACCCCCGAGGAATAGGTCGGCGCGTTGGTCAGATAATAGGCCGCGCTGTCGAACATCTCGTCCAAAAAGCCCATCACCTGGCCGATCAGCTCCTCGTACAAGAAAAAAGACTCCATCTGGGCCGCGGCCACGCCGCCGGGCCGCAGGGCCTGACGCACGCCTTCGTAGAACGGCCGGCCAAACAGCTCGGCGGCCGGGCCGATCGGGTCGGAGCTGTCGATGATGATCACGTCCAGGTCGTTTTGCTTTTGGCGCATGAACCGCGCGGCGTCCTGGTGGCGCACGGTGACCCTGGGGTCATCCAGGCTGGCGGCCAGTTCGGGCAGATGCCGGCGGCTGACCTCAACCACGGCCTGGTCGATTTCGCAGAGCACCACGTCGCGGACCTCGGGGTGCTTGAGCACCTCGCGCACCGCGCCGCCGTCGCCGCCACCGACCACCAGGACGTTCTGGGGCTCGGGGTGGGTCAACATGGGCACGTGCACCAGCATCTCGTGATAGGCCGCCTCGTCGAACAGGCACGTCTGGGGCACGCCGTCGAGCAGGAGCATGGGGCCCAACTCGCCGGCCCGCACCACCTGGACGTGTTGATAAGACGACTGGATGTCTTCGAGGATCTCGTCTATCTGGAAGCAAGCGCGTAAGGAACCGTCGAGCTCGGGGGGCTCCAGGTAGAGCTCCCCGGCCGTGACGGCGTTAGTGGCTATCTGTCCGATTTTTTCCGGCATCGGAGTGAACCAGCTTCAATGTCGGCCGTGCCGTGGCCCGCGGGCTGGTCAGTCAAGTCAACCCGCCGGCGGCGGCGGCCGGTTTGCTTTGGGGCTTGTGGTGGATCATATCGTCGGGCAGATCCAGGATGCCCCGGCTGAGCATCATCTGCTGGACGTTTTTGGCCTCCAGGCCTTCGCGCAGGCTGTTGGTGGCCGCGACCATGTCGATGACGTCGCCGCAGGTGAACACGTCGAGGGCGGCGTAGCCGTATTCGGGCCAGGTGTGGATGGAAAAATGCGACTCGCTGATGATGATCATGCCACTGACGCCCTGGGGCGCGAACTGGTGGAAATAAGGCTTGATCATCGTGGCGCCGGACGCTTCCACCGCCGCGATCATGGCCGCTTCAATTCGTTGGGGATCATCCAGAATGGCGGCGGGGCAGCCGTGGAGTTCGAGGATGAGGTGTTGGCCCAGTGCTTTCATTGCCATCCCCCGCGTGACGCCGGCCTCGGCCTCCCGCCGGGGGAGCCGCTTGCCGCGTCCAGGTTGCCAGGGTTTTTCCAGCCTAGGCCCAGCGCCTTGATTCATCGGCCGGAAACATCTAAACGCGGCCATCCAGCCGCAGAACCCCAGGCCGGCCAACGGGCCAACCAGCGCTGCAAGTCGGCGCCTCGCCAGACCGGCGAGGGCTGCTTGAATTATTTGCGCCTCAAACCACTCCGCCCGCGATCCACGCCGAAACTTATCGGCCTGGGGCGAGGGAGCGCCGCATGGGGTCCCCCTTTTCACTCGTTCGCCGCGACCCGACAACGGAACGCGGCGCATCAAAAAGTATGTTCAGCGACCGCAATTGATACACCATCGCCCCCAGGCCGTCAATAGCGCTTTAACCCCGCCGATCAAAAAACGACGCCTTTTTGTTATGCTTTTTATTAACGCTGCGTTATCATTAATTATCCCACAATGTGGGCAACTGGTGAACAAACCGGCTTTACCGAACGGTTATCTTTGGTTATCCATATTGACGCCAGCCAGGCGTGGGCCTAACATAAATGAAAGGCTTTTTCTCATAAGGGGACGGGATATGACTCTGACCAAAGCGGACATTATCGCGCGCGTCTACGCCAATGGTCAGTTGACCAAAGCCGAAGCCGCCGACTCCATCGAAGAATCGCTTCGATTGATCAAGGAGGCCCTGGGCTCGGGCGATGAGGTGCTGGTCAGCGGATTCGGCAAGTGGTCGGTCCGCGACAAGAACCAGCGCCGTGGCCGCAACCCTCAGACCGGCGACCCGCTGACCCTGCCGCCACGCCGGGTTGTGACCTTCCGGCCTTCGCGGGTGCTCAAGGCCAAGATTCAGCCATAACACCGCCGCCAGCCCCCTGGCCAAGCGTGGGAGCAGGATCGGCGAAACGCCGTCCGCTGGGTATTTTTTTCGCGGGATGGCGTTATTTTTTCGCACCGCCTCACGGCGCATCAAAGAATATCTAGCTGATTTAACATCTTATTTTGGCCGCAACGCCTTTGGCGCGCATCGTGCATTTCTCGCTCTCAACAACATCGGGAGGTGAGAAATGGCCGCCAACAGCGCCACGGCCGACCAGGCCCAAACACAATACGGCAAAACCGTGCGCCTGACCGTTGGCCAGTTGTTCGAAGCCCTGCAGGACGCCCTGGCCGACGACGAACTCGTCGTGGCCGCGGCCAAGGGCATCCTGGCCCGCAACGGCCTGCTGGCCCCGCGCCAGCGCTGAGCCAGCCAAGGGGCCTTGACCCCGCCGCCGGCCTCGCGTAACCTTTGGCGGATCGACTGTTTCCGTCGCGCCTTTTTCGCGCGCCAAACCAGGATGCGAGGCCATGCCCAAATTCAGCCACCGCTTCATCGAGACCCTCGACGGCTTCATCGCCTTCGGCCTGGACCGGGCCACCGACCAGGAGGCGGTCAACGCCTATCTACAGATGTTTTCCGACGACGACTGCATGGCGGCGATCCTGCCGCGCATGAGCGACGAGGAGCTCGGCCATGTCTTTGACCTGGTCAGCCGCCTGCTGCGTCGCCACTTCGATGAAGACGAGTATCACGCCCTGTTTTTGAAAGAGCCCCACGCCCATTAGTCCACATCGTTTTTCGGAGGGGGTGCGTCGATGAACCAGAACGCCTTACCCACCATCCGGGCCATCCTGGAAGGCGCTTTTTTTTCGCCGCTACGCCTGGAAGACTGGCCGGCCTTCCTCTTTGGCCAGCCGGGCCTGCTGGGCCTGGAGGACGAAGAGGCCTTTGACCTTTTCGTGCGCGCCGCCGTCGTCGCCCAGACCGTACACCCCGAACAATGCCAGGACGGCCAGCCCCTGGAGTGGCTTTTCGCCATCGACGACCACGCCGTCGAGTTGGCCCACGCCCTGGCCGAGATGCGCGTCGATCGCCCGCTTTTGTTCCACCGCATGCTGCTGTCGCTGCCGGCGGTGAGCGAGGGCCGCCTGGACCCCCGCGATTTCGACGTGGTCGAGGATTTTCTGGCCAGCGCCCTGCATCAAAACATGGAGCTGCGCCAGGCCGCCGCCGCCGAGATCGACGTGCTGGCCGGCCGTGGCCTGCGCGCCGCCGGCCTGGACCCGGACAACCCGCCGGCCCAACTGGCCGAGGTCGCCGCCGCCCTGCTGGCCCGGCCCGAGGCCAGGCAATGCCACAGCGACCTGGAGCTTCTGTATTGGCTGACCGAGGGCGACCAGCGCCCCGCCGACGCCCTGGCCCTGGGCGCGGTGGTGGAGGCCTGGCGGCGCTGGGCCGCGGCGGCCAGCGCCCAGCCCCAAGGCCTGGGCCTGTTGCGGCGCCTGCTCCCCGCGCTGGATCTGACCGCCGACGACCTGGCCGAGCACGCACCGACCCGGCACCAGGAAAACCCCGTGATCACCGCCCAGTGCCCCTTTTGCGGCCGGCAATCCAGCCTGGCCCTGGGCCGGGTGATCAAAGAGCTGACCCGCTGCCCCCATCTGATCTTCGTCGGCACCAGCGACGAGGCCCACCTCTTTGAGGTGCTGCGCCACTTCGCCCTGGGCCGCGACGTGGAAAACCTGCTGGAATCGTATTACAACTCGCCCGACGACCTGGATCTCTACGCCACCTTCGTCAACGACATGTGCGAGATGCTCATCGACCAGGGCCGCCTGGATTCCGTGCCCGTGGCCTGCGAAAGCACGCCCAAGGCCTTTCACTACCTGCGGGCCTATTTCGCGCGCCAGGACGACGAAGACGAGCCCACCAAACACTGACAAGCCGCGAGAAGCCAATGGACCTGTTCGAGACTCTCCGCGCCCTCTGCGCGCCCCTGGGCCCCTCGGGCCGCGAGGACCAGGTGCGCGCCCTCATCGGCCAGTTGGCCGGGCCCCACGCCCATCGTCTGGAAACCGACCGCATGGGCAACCTGCGCGCCTGGATCAACCCCGAGCGCCGGCCCCTTCTGATGCTCGACGCCCACATGGACGAGGTCTGTTTCGTCGTCCAGCGCATCGAGCAGGGCGGCTGGCTGCGCATCGCCGCCACCGCCGGCTTCGAGCCCCGCGTGCTGCCAGGCGCGCGGGTAATCATCCAGCCCCGGCCGGGCCGCGAGGTCGTCGGCGTGGTCGGCCTCCTGCCGCCCCACCTGGAAACCCCGGCCGACCGCGAAAAGGCCCTGCCCATCGAGCGATTGTTCGTCGACATCGGCGCGGCCAGCGAACAGGAGGCCCGCGAGGCCGGCGTGGAGGTCGGCTCGCCGGCGGTGGCCGACGCCGGCGGCGGCCGCCTGGGCGCAAAAGGCTTTTATCAGCGCAACCTGGACGACCGGGCCGGTTGCGCGGCGCTGCTGGAGCTGCTGCGCCGCCTGGCCATCGATCCACCCGACCTGGGCGTGGTCTGCAACTTCGCCGTGGCCGAGGAAGTCGGCCTGCGCGGGGCCACCACCGCCGCCTTCGACCTGGATCCGGACCTGGCCCTGGCCGTGGACGTGACCATGGCCGACACGCCCGGGGCCGATCCGGCCAAGCAGGTCAGCACGCTGGGCGGGGGGCCGGTGGTCACGGTGCTCGACGGGCGGATCGTCGTGCCCTGGGCGATGGTCGATTCGCTGGAAGAGGCGGCCAAGGCCATCGGCGCGCCCATCCAGCGCAAGACGCCACCCTACGGCGGCACCGACGCCGGGGCCATCCATTTGGCCCGGGGCGGCGTGCCCTGCGGGGTGCTCTCCATCCCCGGCCGCTACATCCACTCGCCTGTTTCGCTGATCAACCTGGATGACCTGGCCGCCACCGTCGATGTGCTGGAGCGCTGGGCGCGTTCGGCGGGCCAGTTGGCCGAGCTTTTGGCTGGCCGGCGCTGAGGCCGGCAAAAACAAAGGCCGGCCCAGAAGGCCGACCGGATTGCCAGGCGGGTTTGGCGCTCAGGCCGAAAGATCGCCGTCGCCGCCCATGGGCCCGAAAAAGCCCTTGAGCAAGGCCGGGGTGGGGTCGAAGTCCGACTCGGCCAGGTAACGTCGTTGATCTTCCCGCGCCCGCGTGGCGTCCTTGCGCCCGGTGCGGTAAAGGCCGACCAAACCCTGCTCCAGCAGGTCGTCCATGGTCTGAATCTGGTTTGGTTTGGGCGGCCCGACCACCAGCTCGTAGACGCTGGCCGTGACGATGCGCGTCACGCGCTCGGGTTGACAGTTGGCCACCCAATGGCCTAATTGGCTCACGACTATCCTCCGAGTCCCCTCCTGCGGCGCTCCCAATACGCCGTGGACACTCTATTAATCGGTAAGCCAGTGTGGTTCCTTGAAGGCTTTTTGCGGTTCGCAGGGCCACAAAGCCGGACCAAAGCGCCAGCGTCGATTCATCTGGCCGTAATCACGGTCGATCGGCCGAGAATTTTTTTTGGGCCCCGGCCGCCACTGGGTTATCCTGAAACAACCCGCGCGGAGGAGCATTGTCATGAGCCTGATCTTGTTGAGCCTGGCCGTTTTGGCGGCCCTGATGCTGTTGGCCGGTCCGGCCGATTTTCTGGGGAGACCCACGCCGCTGGTCATCGGCCATCGGGGCTGCCCGGCCCGCCGCCCGGAAAACACCATGGCTTCTTTTGAGCAAGCCATCGCCGAGGGCGCCGACATGATCGAACTCGATGTCCAGCTCAGCGCCGACTGCCAACTGGTGGTCATCCACGACGCCACCCTGGAGCGCACCACCAACGGCCACGGCCTGGTGGCCATGCACACCCTGGAGCAACTGCGCGGCCTGGACGCCGGCGGCTGGTTCGACCCACGCTTGGCCGATCAACGCCCACCCACCCTGGCCGAGGTCTTTGAGGCCTTTGGCCAACGAACGCTGATCAACGTCGAGATCAAGGCCGAGGCTTTGTGCCTGCCCCTGCCGGGCTGGACGGTGGTGGAGTTGACGCTGGCCGAGATAGCCCGTTGCGGCCTGGAGCGCACGACGGTGGTCTCCAGCATGAGCTTCGACGCCCTGCTGATGGCCCGCGCCATCAACCCGCGCCTGAACCTGGCCGTGCTGGCCCACGGCCCCAAGCCGGGCATCGACACGGCCATGCTCTGCCAGGCCATCGGCGCGCGCGCGTTCAACTTTCACATCTCCAGCGTCACGCGGGATCTGACCGAAAGCCTGCACCGAGCCGGCCTGCTGGCCCTGCCCTACGCCGACGCCAGCGTCACGCCGTCGGCCATGGCCAGGGCCCTGGAGCTGGGCTGCGACGGCTTTTTCGCCGACGACCCGGCGGCCCTGCGCGCCATGATCGACAAACAGGGCGGAGCCAAAGCCGCGCGATGAGCATGAAATAATGATGGATGGTCGGATGCCGGCCCCTGGAGGCCGCTGGGCGCGGAGGCGGCGCGGTTGAGCTAACCCAGCGTTTTATGTGCGGAACTTGCCAGCCCCCAACCCGCCAGGCCCCAACCTGCCAGCCCCTAGAGGCCGATGGGCGTGGATGCGTCGGGGTTGTGCTTGATGTCGTCGCGGATCAGGGCCAGCAAGCGGCGGGCCACCGGGCCGACCTTGCCGTCGCCGATGGCCTGGCCGTCCAGGCGGCTGGCCGGCAGGACGTCCAGGGTGGTGCCGAAGAACATGGCCTCCTTGGCCGCCACCAGGTCTTCGACGGTCAGCGGGCCACGCACGACTTCCTTGAGCAGGCCCTCCTCGACCAAACGGCCGGCCAGCTCCACGCAACGCCGGGCGGTGGTGCCTTCGAGGATGTTGTCGGGCTCGGGCAGGCAGAGGCGGCCGTTCTGGTCGACCAGACCGAAGTTTTCGGTGGCGCCCTCGGTGAGGTGGTCGTTGTCGTCGACGCCCACGGCGAAGCTCCAGCCCCGGCTGACGGCCTCGCGCTTGAGCAGGACGTTGGGCAGGTAGTTGCAGCTCTTGACCGCCGCGTAGAAGCCGCTCTTGGCCGGCACGCGGCTGACGCCCATGTTGACGCCCAACTCGTAGGCCTGGGCCGCCGGCGCGTGCAGGCTGGAGACCATCACGTAGACGCCGGGCCGCGGGCACTCGAAGGGGTTGGTGGTGAACCCGCCGGGGCCACGGCTGACGTAGATGCGGATCATGCAGTCGGCGCGGCCGCCAGCCCGGGCCACGGCCGCGCAAAGGGCCTTGAACTCGCCGGGCGTATGCGGCAAATCCAGATGGATGGAATGGGCCGAGTTGGCCAGGCGGTCCAGATGGCGATCGAACTGATAAACCCGGCCGGCCACGCACTTGCAAGCCTCGAACACGCCGTCTCCACGATGTACCAGATGATCGTCCAGCGGGGCGCTCATCAGCCACGGCTGGGTGACAATGCCGCCCAACCACGTGGAATACATGGCGAAATATTCAGCAGCCCACGGACGCTCCACAGCCCGAAGCCGGGCCACGGCCGTTTGCTCATCCAGCACCTTCATGTCGGCAAATCCACTCATGGGCCAGACTCTACACCCCGCGCCAGCCACCGGCAAGCATTTTCACCGCCGCCGGCCACTGCTGATAGCACTTGCGCTGGCGGGCGCGCGCATGAATAATTCAGCTAGCGTAAAATAGGCCCCAGGTTGTGGGCCAGGCGCGCCATCAAGGAGGTTACCCATGGCCCCAGGTAAAGCCAACATCCTGAAAAGCATGCCTAAAAAGCTGAAAAAACTCTACTCGCGGACACTGGTGAACACCTTCGACCGCGTCGATTTCCTCGGCTTGGCCCGCTTCTTCGCCAATTCCGAGTCGGCCCGCCGCATACGCGAGAAATTCAAGGATCTGCCGCCGGCCTGGGACAACCAGGACCAACTGAGCGAACTGGCCATCGACTTGCTCATCCAACAAACCGCCCAAAACGGCGATCCCATCGATCCGCAGACCGCCGCCCAACTGATCGACGAAATCCGCGTGCGCTACGACAGCCAGCAGCATATCTGGGCGGCCACGGCCATCGCCACGCTCTTCGATTATCTCTTCGACCTCGACGACCCGGATTATCCCTTTACGTCCAAAGACAAGCGCGAATTGGCCCACGTCGGTCAGCTGCAAGCCCACATGGCCGCCGGCAAGGGCGTGGTCTACCTGGTCAACCATTCCACGCACTTCGACGAATTCCTCATCGACATGCTCTGGCAGCATGCGCGTCTGGGCCTGCCCCTTTTCGCAGCCGGCCAGAACATGATGCGCATCAAAAGCCTGGGCAAGCTGCTCAACCTGGGCCTCTACGTGGTGCTGCGCCAGGGGGCCAATCGCCACCAGATGGCCGCGCTCTACAACTATTGCCGCGCCATCAGCGAGATCGGCGGCCAGCAGGGCATCTTCCTGGAGGCCTGGGCCGGCGGCGCGCGCACCAAGGACGGCAGCCTGCGCTATCCGCGCCGCCTGGTCACCCTGCGCGGGGCCCTGGACGTCAGCGACGACGTGGTCGTCCAACCCATCGCCCTATCCTATTCGGTGGTGCCCGAAGACCTGCCCCTGTGCGCGCGGGGCGGCGGCCGGGCCTGGTTCCGGGGCGTCGGCTTCTGGCGCGGCCTGGGCAAGATCATCGCCCACCCCAAAACCTTCCCCCTGCGCATGGCCCAAAACCTCTACGGCCGAGCCTATCTCAACATGCCTCGGCCTTGGCTGCTCAGCGAACTCAAAGCCCTGCACGAGGCCGACAAGGGCGGCCTGGCCCTGGATGAATTCGTCTCCCTGCACTGCATTCGCGAAATCGCCCGCTCCAAAAAGATCATGGCCTCGCAACTGGTGGCCCGAGGCCTGGTCAGCGCCCGGCGCAAACGCATCCGCGATCTGGAGGCGGCCGTCAGCCAAGAACTGGAGCTGATCCGCGAATATCACCAGAGCACCTTCGGCCACGAACCAGACCTGGAAGACTTCATCCGCCACAACCCCCTCGACCGCGTCATCGCCGACGGCCTGGCCACCCTGCGCCGGCGAGGGATCATCTCGCGCCTGCGCCGCGATGAACTCAAACTGCCCCTGGTGCGCAGCGAGGCCGGGCTGTCGTTCTACGCCACCCACGCCGACCGCCGCATTTATTCACCCACCGCCGACCAAAACCTCGTCATCGTCGGCGCGGGCTATTGGGGCTTCGCCATCGCTCGGCTGGTGGGCCTGCGCCTGCTGGAAGACAAACGCTACAACAACGCCAGCCTCACCCTCTTTGACACGCGGCGCGAGCTGGTCGACGAAATGAACCTGCGGCGCACCGGCTCCGGCCGCTTCAGCGAGGTGCTGCTGCCCAAAAATATCTTCGTCACCCACGATCTGCCCAGCGCCTTCCGCAAGGCCAGCGAAATCATCATCGCCAGCACCCCCGAAGACTTCGAAGCACGCCTGGAAGCCATCCTGCGCGCCACCGACCACCCCTTCAAATTGATCATCGCCACCCGCGGCCTGCTGCCCGGCCACCGCCGGCCGGCCATCACCGTCGCCCGCCAGATGGCCACCCGCCTGGGCCGCGGCGAGGTCGAAGCCTTCGCCCTGACCGGCCCGGTCGACCCCGAGGAGATCGTCAACGCCGCGCCGGTCAAAGGCATCTTGGCCGGGCAACAGCCGGGCCTGTCCCAACTGGCCGACCTGTTCAACCTGCCGCCGGCCGGCGTCACCCTCAGCCTGGACCCGGTGGGCGTCCAGGTCGCCGACACCATGGCCCGCATCTACGCCATGTGGGTCAACTTCGTCATGCGCTCCGACCGGCCCCACCGCCCCCAGGACGTCGGCCGGCTCATGGCCGACGGCGCCGGCGAAACCCGCCGCCTGGCCTTGGCCATGGGCGCCTCCGAAGACACCTTCCGCGCCGGCAGCCACGCCTTCATCACCACCTACGTCACCGCCAGCTTCGACGGCGATATCCGCGACTTCGGCCGCGACCTGGGCCGCCTGGCCCGAAAACAAAAAGATATCCCCGCCGCCGCCCAAAAACTCGACCGCCAAATGAAAGAAGACGGGCACGGCGTCCAAGTCCTGGCCGACCTGCAATTGGCCCACGAAGCCGCCGCCGAACTGGGCCTGGATCTGCCCGTGCTCAGCGACGCCTTCGAGACCATCTGCGCCGGCAAAAACGCCGATGACGACCAATGACGCTCAAGGATTCAGCCAAATCTGCCGATAAAATGAACAAGATTCATTGGTCGGACAGGGAGGTCGCCATGGGCGGATGCAAACAAACCATGGCCGAGGCGCGGGAAGTCTTGGCCTGTCTGATGAGCTCGCCGATCTACTTCGACCTGGATTTGGTCGAACGTTTGGCCTTGTTCAAAAAACTTTCGCGTCTGGCCGTGGTTCCGCTGGATCGGCGCTGAGAGGAGCTTTTTCGCGGAAGCCGTGGACGTGGCTTGGGCTGAGCTGAGCTGAGCTGGTTTGGCTTGGTTTGGTTTGGGTGGCCCGCCGTGGTTGTTTTTTTGTCGGGGTAATATATTGTAATAATTAATAAAATGGTCGATGATCAAGGTTTGAGATAAGGGCAAGGCGAAGGCGATGATATAAGAATTAAGATTAAGAGAAAGATTAAGATTAAGAGAAAGATTAAGAGAAAGAGAAAGAGTAAGAGAAAGAATAAGAATAAGAATAAGAAAAAGTGTACAGATATAGTATTTACCTGACACTGCCGCCCCTGGCGGGGTGATTTTTAGGCGGCCTTTTGGGACGCCTTTTCCTTGGGCTTCTTACGCCCGGGCAGGCCCTCCAGGAAAGCCTGACTCGGCGTCCTGCCGTTCATGTTCCGGCCCTGGTGCGCCCGCTCATGGTTGTAATGGCGCAGATACTCATCCAAGTCGGCCTGCATCTCATCCAAGGTTTCATACCATTTCTGACGGCCCTTGATCCGGAAATGCTCGTCCAAGAGCGTCCGGTGAAGCCGTTCCACGAAGCCATTGCTCTGAGGCCGACGCACCCTGGTGGTGCGGTGTTCGATCCCCTCAAGCTGCAGAAACAGCTCATACGGATGCTGGTCTGGCCGGCCGCAAAACTCTCGCCCATTGTCCGAAAGCACCGTCTCAATCACCGCGTCGTGGGCCTCAAAGCACGGCAGCACTTCCTCGTTGAGCACATGCACCGCCGTGACCGGAAGCTTGCTGGTGTACAGGCGACCCCAGGCGTGGCGGCTGTGGCAGTCGATGACCGATTGTAGATACACCTTGCCCACGCCCTTGAGCGCGCCAACGAAAAACGTGTCCACCGCCACCAGGGCCCCGGTGTGCCGGGCCTCGATGTGGCGGTCGCGAAACTCCGGGCTGAAGCGCTCCAAAGCCCGAATCTGCTCGTCGCTGAGTTGAATGTCCTGGGCGCGAACCGATTGCTCGAGACGCAAAAGACGCTCGTGCCGCGTGAGCATCTCGTGGCGACTCCACACGCCTCGCACGCCGCCGGAACTCACTTGCACGCCGCGAAGGGCCAATTGCTGCGACACGCGAAGCGCTCCGTGGGTCGGATACTCCAGGCTGTAAGCCATGATCGCCGCCTCAACCTCCGCTTCCACACGATTGGGATGCGGCCCCTTGGGGCCGGGCAAACGGTCCACAAGGCCCTGTGCGCCGTAGGTCTGGAAATTGCGCCGAATCTCGTAAAACTGCTGCCGCGAGTAGCCCATCAGTTTGCAGGCCCGGCTGACGTTGCTCAATTCCCCAGCAAGCTCTAGCAGACTCAGCTTCCTTCGTGCTACCTTCTTCTCCGTGGTCATGTTGCCCTCCTGTGTTGAGGTTTGTTCGAGTTTCGCAACTACAAACCTACCCCAACCAAGGGCGGCATGACCACTTCCTCTACGTGGTCGACTGTCAGGTCATTACTAGATCAGCACAGAAAAAGCCATTGCGGGGCGGGGAGGGGGCTCTTTTGCGGCGACAAAACCGCCCCCTCGCCCGCCCCGCGCCCCACCCCTCCCCCGCAAAATAGCCTTCCGACCGCTGGCGCGCGTTTGTGGCTCCGAGGTGTCCGTGGCCACGCCGCCCGTTCGCGGCGCTGGTGCATGGGCTCTTAGAAGTCGGGCGTGGCTGCTTTGATAGCGGCGCTACAAAGAATCGCGTTGGCTGGATTTAGCGGCCTATCACCGGGAGCCATGGACGGTAGGTGATAACCTCCCCTACTCGACCCGCCTTGCCTGGCCGGGCGCCGGCCCCGCTGGCCACGCCGCCCGTTCGCGGCGCTGGTGCATGGGCTCTTAGAAGTCGGGCGCGGCTGCTTTGATAGCGGCGCTACAAAGAATCGCGTTGGCTGGATTTAGCGGCCTATCACCGGGAGCCATGGACGGTAGGTGTTAGCCCGGCCTACTCGACCCGCCTTGCCTGGCCGGGCGCCGGCCCCGCTGGCCACGCCGCCCGTTCGCGGCGCTGGTGCATGGGCTCTTAGAAGTCGGGCGCGGCTGCTTTGATAGCGGCGCTACAAAGAATCGCGGAATCGCGTTGGCTGGATTTAGCGGCCTATCACCGGGAGCCATGGAGGGTAGGTGATAATCCAACGCTGTCGACCCGCTTTGGGAGGCCAGGCACTGGCCTCGCCTTGCCTGGCCTGGCGCCGGCCTCTCCATGAAATTGCGAAGCAATTTCATGGAATGCAAAGCAACAAGGCTACTCGCGAAGCTGCCACGAAAATGAAAACGACGCGCATCGATTGCGAAGCAATCGATGCGGGGCTTTTCTTTTTGGAGGGGGGTGCGGGGGGAACCTTTTTCTTTTGGCACAAAAGAAAAAGGTTCCCCCCGCATCTTACCCGACCGCGTCTTGCCGGGCGGGCGTTGGCCAGACGCTCTCAGCGGGCGTAGGAGTGTAGTCCGGCCAGCAGGAGATTCACGCCAAAGAAGGTGAACAGCACGCAGGCGAAACCGACGATGGAAAAGACTGCCAAGCGTCGGCCGCGCCAGCCGGCCAGGTAGCGGCTGTGCAAGAATCCGGCGTAGACCAGCCAGGTGATCAGCGACCAGGTTTCCTTGGAGTCCCAGCCCCAATAGCGGCCCCAGGCCACTTCGGCCCAGACCGCGCCGGTGACGATGCCCACCGTCAGCAGGATGAAGCCGATGACCACGGTCTGATAGATCAGCATATCCAGGGTCAGGGCGCGGGGCGAGTCGGGGTGGTTTTGTTGCTTGGTCGTCAGGTACATCACGCCCAGCGCCGCCGAGACGCCAAAGCCGGCGTAGCCCAAAAAGCAGGCGATGACGTGGGCGATGAGCCAATTGGACTTGAGGGCCGGCTGCAATGGTTTGATGGCCGGGTCCACCGACTGGGGCGAGCCGCCCAGCAGCAGGCTGAACACCGCCGGGTTGGTGGCCAGCAGCACCGACAAAAACGATAGTGGCAGGGCAAAGGCGCCGATGGTCAGGTTTTTGGTGCGCCACTGGACTATCAAGTAGATCAGCGTCAGGGTCCAGCCGAAAAACACCAGCGATTCGAACAAGTTGCTGAACGGCGCGTGGCCGATGCCCATCTGGTGCGAGGCCACCCAGCGCAGGATTATCGCTGCGGTGTGGGCCAGCCAGGTCAGCACGGTCAGGGCCGTGGCGGCCACACCGAAAAAGCGCCGTTTGATCACGGCGTTGCACAGGTACAACACCCAGCAGATGAAATAGGCGGTGGTGATCCCCTTGAGGATTTCGTTGCTCAGGGCTTCCATCAGGTCTATTTGCTCCCGCCGTTAGGGTTTTGCTCCAGCGCCAGGGCTAGCTTGTTGAGCAGCAGGCCCAGGCCGGCGTGGTTTTTGTTGGCGCCGCCGGCCAGGGAGAGTTTGCTGCCGCCGCCCTGTTTTTCGATGATGATCCACACCTTGCGGTGTGAAAAATAAAAAGCCGCCACAAAGCCCAACACCATGCAGATGCAACCCACCCAGACGAACCACACGCCGGGGTCGTATTTGGCCTGGAGCCCGGTGTAGGGCACAAGCGTGGCGGCCAGCAGGCGGACCTGTGGCGCGGCCTGGGCGCTGGCGGCGTCCTTGGGCTGGAAGGCCACCAGCTCCAGCGGCTCCTGGCCGGGCAGGTGCAGGCCCAGGCGGGCCATGGGCCCCTGATAGAACATGCCCATGTTCATCAGCGGCGAAAAATCCATCAGCCAAGCCTCGCCGCCGGCCAGGGCCTTTTTGCCCGGCCCGGCGAACTCCAGCCGCTGGGGCGCGCCCAGGCCAAAGATGGTCAGCGCCAGGCGTTTGAGGTAGATGCTCTGTTCGTCCTCGGTGGTCTCCATCTCGGTGATCAGCGCCGAAAGGGCCGGCCGGCCGCTTTTGGGGCCAAACAGGGCCAGCGAGCGCGGACCGTGCGCGGGGCTGCTCAGCAAGGCCTGTGCCCAGACGCCGTCATAATCAGGGCCGTGGTTGGCCAAGTGGGGGTTGGGACGCAGGCTCAGCGTGCCGCCGCCGGGCAGTTTGGCCCGGCCGCCGGCCGGCAGGGCCAGGCGTTGGGCCTGGTCGCCCTGGCCCAGTTGCAGCTCGGCCTGGTGCAGCTCGTAGCCAAACGAGGATTGATAAAAATCCACGCTGCCGAACTTGGCCGGATCGTTGACGACGATGTCGCGGGTCAGGGCCGCTTGGCCGTTTTCGATGAAGCTGAGCTTGGAGCGATACTCGCTGACCATGCCGTTTTGATAGCGTTCGATGGTGAATTTGTCCAGCCGCACGGCAAAGGGCAGAGGCATCTCGCCGCCACGCGCCAGTCGCACGACGTTTTCCTGGCCGCCCTGGCTGATGTTCATGTAGCCGTCAAAGCCCCACAGCAGGCCGATGATCGCCCCGGCGAAGATCAGCAGCACCGAGCCGTGGACGACGTAGACGCCAAAGCGCGACCATGCGCCCTTTTGGGCAAAAAGCGTTATCCGGCCGTCGGCGTCCTGGCGATGGGGCCGGCCCAGGCTTTTGGCCAAAACGGCCGTGGCCAGTTCGACGACCCGTTCGGGCGGCGCGGCCAGGCGAATCTCCTTGCTGGCCTTGCGCGGGCGGGCCAACTCCTCGGCCGGATCCTTGCCCACGGCGGCCAGCGTGCGGGGCAGGCGGTCCAGCGAACAGATCACCAGGTTGGCCGCCAGCAGGGCCAACAGCCCCAAAAACCACCAGGCGTGGTACATGTCGTCCAGGCCCAGCAGATGGGCCAGCGGCGCGTACTCGCCCAGCAATTGCTGATAGGCGGCCGGATGGGCGTTTTGCGGGATGATCGTGCCGGCGATGGAGGCCACGGCCAGGGCCAGCAACAGGGTCAGGGCCAGCTTCACCGAGGCGAAAAGGTCCCACATCCGGCGGCCGAAAGATGCTTGCTCTTTATTATTGCTCACGGCTGGTTCACTTGCTCACTATGGCTGGAGGTTTTGGCGACGAGGCATATCCTACCAGACCGGTCGGCATCAAACAACGCGCCTGGACTCACTGGGCCGGGCAAGTGATGGCCCGAAAGCTCACCGAACCGCGTCCCAGCACGTCGTGCAGGTGGACGATGCCCAGCAAACGGCCCTGATCCACCACCGGCAGCACGGTGATGAGGCGCTCTTCCATCAGGTGCAGGGCGTCGGCGGCCATGGTGGTCGGGCCGATGACCAGGGGCCGGCGGGTCATGAAGCGCTCGATGGGCCCAACGCTGAGGTCGCGGCCGGCGACCATGGCCCGGCGCAGGTCGCCGTCGGTGAACAGGCCCAGCAGTTCGGTGCCCGGCCGGCCGCCGCTGGTGATCAGCACCGAGCCCAGATCGCCGGCGTCCATGACGGCCACGGCCTTTTGCACGGGGTCGTCGGGGGCGGCCAGGGGCGTTTTGTCGGCGGGGATCATCACCTCGCTGACGGCCAGGGCCAAGCGCTGGCCCAGGTTGCCGCCGGGGTGATGGCGGCGGAAGTCCTCGGGCTTGAAGGCGCGGATCTCCATCAGCACCACGGCCAGGGCGTCGCCGACGGCCATGCAGGCGGTGGTGGAGGCGGTGGGGGCCAGGTTGAAGGGGCAGGCCTCGCGTTCGACGCCGGTGTCGATGACGGCGTCGGCGGCGCGGGCCAGGGCCGAGCCCATCCCGCCGGTCAGGGCGACGATCTTGGCCCCGTGGCCGCGCAGTTGGGGCGTGAGGTTGACCAGTTCGTCGGTCTGGCCGCTGTTGGACAGGGCCAGCACGACGTCGCCGGGGCAGACCGTGCCCAGGTCGCCATGCAGGGCCTCCACCGGGTGCAGGAAGATGGCGTTGGCCCCGGTGGAGTTGAGGGTGGCCACGATCTTGCGGGCGATGATGCCACTTTTGCCGATGCCGGTGGCCACGATCTTGCCCTTGGAGGCCAGGATCAGTTCGACGGCCTGGGCGAAGCCGTCGTCCAGGCGTTGACCGACCCGTTGCAGGCCCTGGATCTCGACCGCCAGCACCTGACGGCCGCGCTCCACGATTTTTTGCCGCGCGTCTTGGTCCACTCTAGCATTTCTCCAGGGCGAACTTGCCTTCGCACTCCTCGATGGGCACGGGATAATTGCCGTCGAAACAGGCCAGGCAGAAGCCTTCCTTGCTGGTGTGCGTGCCTTCCAGCAGGCCGTCGATGGACAGGTAACCCAGGGTGTCCAGGCCGATCATGTCGCGGATTTCGTCCACGGTGTGATTGGCGGCGATCAGCTCGCCCTTGGTGGAGAAATCGATGCCATAGTGGCAGGGGAAGCGGTGGGGCGGGCAGGAGACGAGCATGTGCACCTCGGCCGCGCCGGCCCGGCGGATGTTGGCCACGCGGGCGCGGGTGGTGGTGCCGCGGATGACCGAGTCCTCGACGACGATGACCCGCTTGCCCTGGATCAGCTCGCGCACGGGGTTGAGCTTGACGCGCACGCCAAAGTCGCGCATGTCCTGGCTGGGCTGGATAAAGGTGCGGCCCACATAGTGGTTGCGGATCATGCCGATCTCGAAGGGCAGGCCGCTGGCCATGGCGTAGCCTAGGGCGGCGTAGTTGCCGCTGTCGGGGAAGGGCATGATAAAGTCGGCCTCGAGGTTGGGGTATTCCTTGGCCAACTGGGCCCCCTGGCACTTGCGCACCTGGTAGACGGTCTGCTGAAAGATCTGCGAATCGGGCCGGGCGAAATAGATAAACTCGAAGATGCAGTGGGAGTGGCGCTGGCGCGGGAAGGGCTTGACGCTGCGCAGGCCGCGTTTGTCGATGAAAACGACCTCGCCGGCCTCGACCTCGCGGACGAACTCGGCGTCGATCAGATCCAGCGCGCAGGTTTCGCTGGCCACCACCCAGCTATCGCCCAGACGGCCCAGGCACAGCGGCCGGAAGCCCTTGGGATCGCGGGCGGCCACCAGGGTGTCTTCGGTCATGAACAAAAAGCAATAGGCCCCGCGCAGCTCTTGCAAGGCCTCCAGCAGGGCCTCCTCGAAGCCCAGGTGGATGCGCCGGGCCAGCAGGTGCATGACGATCTCGGAGTCCATGCTGGTCTGGAAGATCGAACCTTCCAGCTCCAGCTTGCGGCGCAGGCTGGCGGCGTTGACCAGGTTGCCGTTGTGGCCCACGCACAGGCTGTGGCCGGCGTGGTTGATGATGAACGGCTGGGCGTTGGCCAAAATCGACGAGCCGGTGGTGGAGTATCGCACGTGGCCACAGGCGATGTGGCCGTGGAGCTTGGCCAGATCGCGCTCCTTGAAGACCTCGGGCACCAGGCCCATGCCGCGTTTCTCGTGCAGGAAGCGGCCGTCGCTGGAGACGATGCCCGCCGATTCCTGGCCGCGGTGTTGCAGGGCGTAAAGACCGTAGTAGGTCAGGCGGGCGGCGTCGTCGTGGCCGAAAACGCCAAACACGCCGCAATATTCCTTGGCCTTGGGCCGCAGATCGATTTTTTCGTCCATCGGGCTATCCCCGTCGGGTGATTGGGGCAGGCTTCGTCCTTGCCGGAACGACTCCGTGTCGCGCTTATGGTTGAATCAAGCCGCGTCCCGCCTTAGCGAGCCTGGGCGTAATAATCTTGCAGGGGCGTGACCCCCAGGCGTCCGCTGGTCTTCAACGCCTCGACGGCCTCGACCGTGGCCGTGGCCGCGGCCATGGTGGTGATGTAGGCGATGCCGCGCTCGACGGCGGTGCGCCGGATCATGTAGGCGTCGTTGTAGGTGCCCTTGGCCTTGTCGCCGCCGGTGTTGATGACCAGGGCGATCTGGCCGCTCTTCATGGCGTCGACCACGTGGGGCCGGCTTTCGCTGACCTTGAAAACCAGGCTGCTGGGCACGCCGTTTTGGTTGAAGTATTCGTTGGTGCCGGCCGTGGCCACGATCTGGAAACCCAGCTCGTGAAACTTGCGGGCCACGGGCAGCACGTGGCTTTTGTCGGATTGGCGCACGCTGATGAAGACCTGGCCCTCGGTGGGCAGGCGCTGGCCGGCGGCGATCTGGCTCTTGGCGAAGGCCAGGCCCACGGTCTTGTCGATGCCCATCACCTCGCCGGTCGAGCGCATCTCCGGGCCCAGGACCGGGTCCACGCCGGGGAAGCGCACAAAGGGAAACACCGCCTCCTTGACCGAATAATGGCTGGGGATCACTTCCTCGGTGACGCCTTGTTCGCGCAGGCTCAGCCCGGCCATGACCTTGGTGGCCACCTTGGCCCAGGGCACGCCCGTGGCCTTGGAGACAAAGGGAACCGTGCGGCTGGCCCGCGGGTTGACCTCCAGCAGATAGAGCAGCCCCCCCTGGATGGCGAACTGGATGTTCATCAGCCCGCGCACGCCCAGCTCGAAGGCCAGGGCGTGGGTGGCCTGGCGGATCTCGTCGATCATCGCCGGGCCCAGGGTGTGGGGCGGCAGCACGCAGGCCGAATCGCCCGAGTGCACGCCGGCCTGCTCGATGTGCTCCATGATGCCGGCCACCACGCACAGCTCGCCGTCGCAGACCGCGTCCACGTCCACCTCGATGGCGTCTTCCAGGAACTTGTCGACCAAGATGGGGTGATCGGGGCTGGCCTTGACGGCGGTGGCCATGTAGTGCTCCAACGCCTGGCGATCGTGGACGATCTCCATGGCCCGGCCGCCCAGCACGTAGCTGGGCCGCACCACCACGGGGTAGCCGATCTTCTCGGCGATGCGCACGGCCTCCTCGACGTTGGTGGCCGTGCCGTTGTCGGGCTGGCGCAGGCGCAACAGGCGCAGCAGCTCGCAGAAGCGGTCGCGGTCCTCGGCCCGGTCGATGGCGTCGGGCGGGGTGCCCAAAATCGGCGCGCCGGCCCGCTCCAGGGGCACGGCCAGGTTCAGCGGGGTCTGGCCGCCAAACTGCACGATCACGCCGTCGGGGCGCTCGGAGTCGATGATGTTGAGCACGTCCTCTTTGGTCAGGGGCTCGAAATAGAGCTTGTCGCTGGTGTCGTAGTCGGTGGAGACGGTCTCGGGGTTGGAGTTGACCATGATCGACTCGACGCCCATCTCGCGCAGGGCAAAGGAGGCGTGCACGCAGCAATAGTCGAACTCGATGCCCTGGCCGATGCGGTTGGGCCCGCCGCCCAGGATCATCACCTTGCGCCGCTCCGAGGCGCGGCACTCGTCCTCGGTCTCGTAGGTGCTATAAAAATAGGGCGTGTAGGCCTCGAACTCGGCGGCGCAGGTGTCGACGAGCTTGTAGGTGTGGCGCACGCCCAGCGCCAGGCGGCGGCGGCGCACGTCGTCCTCGCTGGCCCCGGTGGCCTGGGCCAGTTGGCGGTCGGAAAAGCCCCACTCCTTGGCCCGGCGCAGAAAATCGGCGTCCAGCCCGTCAAGCGTGCAGACCAGGCTGCCCCAGGGCCGCTTGGCGTCCAGCTCTTGGCTGAACTCCACGAGCTGCTTGATGTTGTGCAAAAACCAGGGGTCGATCCAGGTGATCTGGTGGATCTCCTCCAGGCTCATGCCGCCCTTGATGGCCTGGGCCACCCAAAAGATGCGCTGGCTGTTGGGCGTGGCCAGGTTTTGGCGCAGGGTCTGCTGGTCGTGGCCGCTGAAGTCGGCGCCGTCGCCGATCAGCCCGGCCCGGCCGATCTCCAGGCCGCGCAGGCCCTTTTGCAGGGCCTCCTTGAAGGTGCGGCCGATGGCCATGGTCTCGCCGACGCTCTTCATGGCCGTGGTCAGCACGTCTTGCGAGCCGGGAAATTTCTCGAAGGCCCAGCGGGGGATCTTGACCACGGCGTAGTCGATGGTCGGCTCGAAGCTGGCCATGGTCTCGCGGGTGATGTCGTTGGGCAGCTCGTCGAGGGTGTAGCCGATGGCCAACTTGGCGGCCATCTTGGCGATGGGAAAGCCCGTGGCCTTGGAGGCCAGGGCCGACGAGCGGCTGACGCGAGGGTTCATCTCGATGACGACCATCTCGCCGTTTTTGGGGTTGATGGCGAACTGCACGTTGGAGCCGCCGGTCTCGACGCCGATCTCGCGCATGATGGCGATGGAGGCGTCGCGCATCATCTGATATTCGCGGTCGGTGAGGGTCTGGGCCGGGGCCACGGTGATGCTGTCGCCGGTGTGCACGCCCATGGGGTCGAGGTTTTCGATGGAGCAGATGATGACCACGTTGTCCTTGCGGTCGCGCATCACCTCCAGCTCGAACTCCTTCCAGCCCAGCACCGACTCCTCGATCATCACCTCGGAGGTCAGGCTGGCCGACAGGCCGTAGCGCGAGGTCTCCAACAGCTCGTCGATGTTGTAGGCCACGCCGCCGCCGGTGCCGCCCAGGGTGAAGGCCGGCCGCACCACCAGCGGAAAGCCCAGCTCCTCGGCGGCGCGGCGCACGTCGTCGAGGTTGCGGCAGATGACGCTGCCCGGCACGCGCAGGCCGATCTTTTCCATGGCCTCGCGGAACTCCTGGCGGCTTTCGGCCTTGCGGATCACCGCCGGCGTGGCCCCGATCATCTCGACGCCCAGCTCCTCCAGGATGCCCGTCTGGGCCACTTCCAGGGCGGTGTTGAGGGCCGTCTGGCCGCCCAGGGTGGGCAACAGGGCGTCGGGCCGCTCCCTGCGCAGCACCTCGCAGACAAACTCGCAGGTGATGGGCTCGACGTAGGTGCGGTCGGCCAGCTCCGGGTCGGTCATGATCGTGGCCGGATTGGAGTTGACCAGCACCACCTGGATGCCCTCCTCCTTGATGGCCTTGACCGCCTGGGTGCCGGAGTAGTCGAACTCGCAGGCCTGGCTGATGATGATCGGCCCGGAGCCGATGATCATGATCTTTTTGAGGTCTTCGCGTTTGGGCATTTTTGCTGGCTCTCAACAAAGGAAAAACGGGCCGCCAAGCCCGTTCATGCTACATCATCGGCCTGGCGGCCGCTATTTCCAAAGGCTGTTTGGTGCGCATCATCTCCTCGAAGCGATCGAAGAGATAGTCGGCGTCGTGGGGCCCCGGGCTGGCCTCGGGATGATACTGCACGCAGAAAAGTGGCAGCTTCTTGTGGGCCAGGCCTTCCAGGGTGCGGTCGTTGAGGTTCATGTGCGTCATTAAAATATCGGTCTTGTCGATGCTTTGGTCGTCGACGCAGAAGCCGTGATTCTGGCTGGTGATCTCGACCTTGGCCGTGGCCAGGTCCATCACCGGCTGGTTGGCCCCGCGATGGCCGAATTTCAGCTTGAACGTCCGGCCGCCCAGGGCCTGGCCGATCATCTGGTGGCCCAGGCAGATGCCAAAGATCGGGGCCTGGCCCAACAGGCGGCGCACGGTCTCGACGACGTAGGTCACCGCCGATGGATCGCCGGGGCCGTTGCTGAGGAACACGCCGTCGGGGTCGAGGCGCATGATCGTCTCGGCCGGGGTGTGAGCCGGCAAGACGACCAGATTGCAGCCGCGTTTTTCCAGCCGGCGCAGGATGTTGTACTTGATGCCGCAGTCCAGGGCCGCCACGCGGAAACGGCCCTGGCCGCCGGCCCAGACGGCCTGGGCGTCAAACTCGCCCTCCAAGTCCAGCGTGGGGCCGGGCTTGCCGTCTTGCCAGCGATAGGCCTTTTGGCAGGTGACGTTCTTGACCAGATCGAGGCCGACCAGGCCGGGGCTGGCCTTGGCCTTGGCCACCAGGCTCTCCGGGTCCAGGTCCAGGGTGCTCAGCACCCCTTTCATGGCCCCACGCATGCGCAGATGGCGGGTCAGGGCCCTGGTGTCGAGGCCCTCCACGCCCATGACCCCGGCCGCTTCCAGATATTGGCGCAGGCTGGCCGTGGCGCGGAAATTGCTGGGAAAATCGATGTATTCCTTGACCAGAAAGGCGCTGACCTGGACGGCGGCGCTCTCGACGTCCTCGGGGTTGACGCCGTAGTTGCCGATCAGCGGGTAGGTCATCACCACCATCTGGCCGTGATACGAAGGGTCGGTGAGCACCTCTTGATAGCCGGTCATGGCCGTGTTGAAACAGACCTCGGCCGCCACCTCGCCGCCGCCGGCAAAGGCCCGACACCAAAAGATCGTGCCGTCCTCCAGGGCCAATAGCGCTTTTTGCGACATCACATATCCTTGAGCCCCTGCACCGTCAAGGACGGATCCAGGGGCCGCACGTGTTCGACGATATATTCACGCACCGCCCGGCCAGGCGGCGCGTCCTGTTTGTAACACACAAAGTCCAGTTTGACACCCAGCCGCGCGGCCACTTTCGTGGCCAACAGCGGCCAGACCACGCCCAGATCGCCGGTGATGGGCAACGACCCCGGCAATCGGGCGAAACCGCTCATCTCCATGCGGAAGGGCGCCTCCAGCGTGGCGGCCTTGGGCCGGCCGTCGTCGATGGCCGCGCTCACCGCGCCGCCGCCGCGCTCCAGCTCCCACACCCGACGCAACGCCGGGTCCAGGTCGATGCGCACGATGCGCTTGTCGCGCAGCGAGAAAGTTTTCATGCCCTCGTGGCGGGCCCACAGGCCGTGGCCGGTGTAAAGCTCGAAGGGGCCGTCGTGGATCTCCTGGGCCAGGGCCAGGCCGCTTTCCACTATTATATCGGCTTGGGCCAAAACGCGCGCCACCAACATCGAACGCCGGCTGATGGGCACGCTGTCGCCCACGGCCAGGCCCACGTAGCCGCCGCCCACCAGTTGCGGCACGCTGACCAGGCAGGGCGCGCCCCGCCGGGCGCAGGCGCCCAGCATGGTCTGGCGATCGCAGCCCAGGCCGGCCACGGCCTCCAGCGGCAGGCCCGCCGCCCGGGCCATGGAGAGCATGCGCCGGGCCATGCGCTCGGCCCACATGCCGGTGGGATAGGCCAGGTTGCCGGCGACCTTGATGATATCCTTGCCCGGCAGGGCCAGCATGCGCGCCAGCAGATCGCGGTCCACCGGAGCCACCCGCTCGATGCGCGCCAGCTCGGCCTCGGAAAGCAGCGAGACCTCCACCTTGCCGCCGTGGGGCAACACGTCCAGCGGCAGGCCCAGGGCCGCGCCGTCCACCCGACGCACGCGCTCCAGGCAGCCGGCCATCTCGTGGCCCACCACCGCGCTGGAGGTGATCACGCCGTCAACCAGGCCCAGGCGCACCAGTTCGGCCACCTGGCAGGTGGCGCCCTCGTGCAGGTTGGGCCCGCTGCCCGTGGCCACCGCCACCCGGCCGCCGGCCAGCTTGACCCGCGCCCAGGCCTCGGCCGCCTCTTCCACCGCCGCCAGGGCCGAGGCGTCCAGACGGGCCGCCAAGTCCGCCAGCATGGCCCCGTCGATGATCGGCGGACGACCGCTCAAGTTCGTGCTCCCCGCCGGTCCAAGCGCCGGGCGATATGCCCCGCCGCCGCCTCGGCCGCCCGCGACCAGCGCTCCACGACCCCCTGCCCCGCCCGGCCCCAGGCCAGCGCCAAGGCGGGATCGGCCAGGGCCGCCAGCCAGAAATCGCCCAGCGCCGCGCCATCGGCCGCCTGGCGGCCGCCGCCGGCCTCGATCAAGGCCTGGCTGGCGTCGGCAAAATCGCTCATGTCCGGGCCAAAGGCCACCGGCTTGCCCCAGGCCGCCGGCTCCATGGGGTTCTGCCCGCCCAGCCCGACAAAGCTGGCCCCCACCACCGCCGCCGCGCCCAGGCCATAGATGGCCATCAGCCTGCCCATCACGTCGACGACGACCACGGCCGTCTCGGGCCGGCGCGGCGCGTCGGGGCGCAGGTGCGTCCACGACTGGGCCGTCAGCCCCGCCGCCGCCGCCGCCCGCAACCAGGCCCGGCCGCGTTCCAGATGGCGCGGGGCCACCGCCAGCACCGCCCGCGGAAAACGCGCCCGCACCTTGGCAAAGGCCTCCATGACCACGGCCTCCTCGCCGCCGCGCATGGAGCCGGCCACCAACAGCGGCGCGCCATCGAGCTTCAACAGCGCCGCCGCCTCGGCGGGGTCGCTGGTTCGGGCCCGCTCCAACAGCCCGGCGTACTTGGCGTTGCCATCCACCGAAACACGCGCGGCCGGCGCGCCCAGGGCCACGGCCCGCTGGGCGTCGGCCGGGCCGATCATGCTTAAATGATCGAAGCGGGCCAGGGCCGGGGCGATCAGCCAGCGAAAACGCCGGTAGCCGGGAAAGCTGCGCTCGCTGAAACGGCCGTTGAGCAGCAGAACCCCCGCCCCCGAGCGCCGCAACAGCGCCAGCAGATTGGGCCAGATCTCGGTCTCCAGCGAGGCGTAGACCTGGGGCCGCAAGCGGGCCACCGCCGCCGCCGCCGCCCAGGGCATGTCCAGCGGAAAGGGCGCGACCAGGGCCCGACCGGCGAACAGCTCGGCCGCCCGCTCCAGGCCCTTGGCCGTCGAGGAGCTGACGATCAGCTTGACGTCGGGCCGCAGCTCCCACAGGCGCTCGGCCACGGCCCGGGCCACGGCCACCTCGCCCACGCTCACCGCCTGAAGCCAGACGCGGGGGCCGGGGCCAGGCTCCGGCGTGTGGCGATAAAGCCCCAGCCGCGGCCAGACCTCGGCGTAGCGCCGGCCCAGGCGCGCGCCAAGCCACAGCGGCGGCAGGGCCGCGCAGCCCAGGCCCAGCGCCAGGTTATACAAGATTAACGATTGATCCATAGAGCCGCCAACGCCTACCGCCATGCGTTGTTATAGCCACCACGGGCCGGCGCGTCAAGCCGCGCGCCGCTTTGGCCGCGCATTTTGACCGCCGGCCCGGCTGGGCGCGGACCACGAAAGGCTCTGGGACGATGGGCTTGCAAAAGGCTCGCGCGCCGCCAACGACGCGCGGGGATGCGGCGGAGGCCCCCCGGCTGCCCTCGGAAAGGCCCCCGCCGCTTTGGGAAAAGCCGCCTCTCTACAGGCCCATGAACTTGGCGGCTATGGTCTTCATGATCTCGTTGGTGCCGGCGAAGATGCTCATTACCCGCACGTCGCGCCAGGCCCGGGCGATGGGGTATTCCTCGCAGTAGCCATAGCCGCCGTGCAGTTGCAGGCAGCGGTCGGCCACGTTCTTGACCATCTCGGTGGTCCAATATTTGAGCATCGACACCTCGGCGGGCAGAGACTTGCCCTCCATGTGGTCGGCGATGCATTTGTCGACGAACAGTCGGCCCAGCTTGACCTCGGTGGCCATCTCCACCAGCTCGAACTGGGTGTTCTGGAACTTGCTGATGGGCTTGCCAAAGGCCGAGCGCTCCTTGCAATAGGCGATGGTCCGCTCCAAAATGACCTCGGCGGCGGCCACCGCGCCGATGCCGCAGATCAGGCGCTCCTGCTGGAGCTTTTGCATGAGCATGATAAAGCCCGCGCCTTTGTCGCCCAGGCGATTGCCCACGGGGATGCGGCAGTCGGTGAAGTAAAGCTCGGCGGTGTCTTGGCTGTGCCAGCCGATCTTGTTGAGCTTGCGGCCCTTTTCAAAGCCCGGCGCATCGGCCTCGACCACGAACAGGTCGATGGCCTTGTAGGGGTCTTTCTCGGCCGGATCCTTGGCCGCCACCACGCAGACGCCGCAGTTGATGCCGTTGCTGATGAAGGTCTTCTGGCCGTTGATCACCACCATGTCGCCGTCTTGCTGGGCGGTGGTGCGGATGTTGGCCAGGTCGGAGCCGGTGTTGGGCTCGGTCATGGCCACGGCGGCGATGTATTCGCCCGAGATGCACTTGGGCAGGATGCGCTGCTTGATTTCTTCCGAACCATAGGCGGTGATGTAGGGCGCGACCACGTCGGAGTGCAGGCCCACGGCCAGGCCGGTGTGGTTGGTGCGGGCCATCTCTTCGTTGACGATCACCGAATAGAGAAAGTCCGCGCCCAGGCCGCCGTACTCCTCGGGCACGTCCATGCACAAAAAGCCCTGCTCGCCCAGCTTGAGCCAGGCCTCCTTGGGCGTGATGCCCGCTTCTTCCCACTTTTCGACGTTGGGGATGACCTCTTTTTCGCAGAACTTGCGCACCGCGTCGCGGAAAATGCGGTGATCCTCGGTATATTGCAGGATTTCCATCTTAATCCTCGGCCGGCCGGCGGGCCCCCGTCGGGCAGGCGTATTGGTTGCCTTGATCGTCGAAAAAAACCACTTCGTCGCTACGCAGCCACAATTGTTCGTCCATGGCGCAATAAAAGGCCATGGTCTGGCCCGGGGCCAGGGCGTGCACGCCGTGGGGCATCAGGGCTTCGACGCCGTGGGATCCCCAGTCGCCCCGCAGGTCACAGCGGCTGGGCACCCGCACGGTCGCCGGGCCCTGATTTGTAACCAGAAACTCCAGGTTTTGGTCGAAGGCGCGCAAGCCGCAGCAGGTCTTGAAGCCGAAAATGGCCTCGACGCAGGAATTCATGATTGGCTTGACGCTGAGCATGCGAGCCCCCTACCTGGTCTTTCAGCCGTTGAGCCGGCCCACGATGGCCACGCTGCAAACGCTGTTGAACGGGAACCCACCCAGGTTATGGGTCAGGCCGTAGCGCGGGTCTTTCAACTGGCGCTCGGCGGCGCGGCCCTGGAGTTGCAGATACATCTCGTAGAGCATGCGCAGGCCCGAGGCCCCGATGGGATGGCCAAAGCACTTCAGGCCGCCGTCGATCTGGGCCGGCACCTTGCCGTCGGCGTTGTACATGCCATCGAGGGTGTCTTTCCAGGCCTGGCCGCGCTGGCTGATCTTCAAGTCCTCGTAGGTGACCATCTCGGTGATGGAGAAGCAGTCGTGCAGCTCCATCATCGAGATTTCTTCCTTGGGATCACTGATGCCGGCTTCCTGGTAGGCCCGGTCGGCGGCCTTGTCGGTGGTGGGGAAATACGACCCGTCCCACGAGTTGAAGCACATCTCCTCGCCATTGCTGACGGCCACTTGCAGGGCCTTGACCGTGACGGGGTTGCTGAAGCCCATGTCGCGGGCCTTTTCCACGGTGGTGACAATGGCGCAGGCCGCGCCGTCGCTGACGCCGCAGCAGTCGAACAGGCCCAGGGGGTGGGCGATGATCGGCGCGGCCATGACCTGCTCGATGGTCACTTTTTTGCGCAGGTGGGCCTTGGGGTTGATGGCCCCGTTCTCGTGGCTCTTGACCGAGACCTGGGCGATGGCCCGCTTGAGGTCTTTGTCGCTGACGCCGTATTTGGCGGTGTAGGCCGTGGCCAACTGGGCGAAGGAGCCCGGCGCGGTTAGATTGGGCCAGGTCATCCACAGGTTGCTGCCGGCGTTGGCCCCCAGTTGGGGCAGGCCGCCGTAGCCCGAGTCCTTGAGCTTTTCCACGCCCAGGGCCAGGCACATGTCGTAGGCCCCCGAGGCCACGGCGTAGACCGCCCCGCGGAAGCTCTCGGTGCCCGAGGCGCAGAAGTTCTCCACGCGGGTGACGCCCACGTAGGGCAAGCGCAGGGCCGCCGAGGCCGACAAGGCGCTGCGGCCCAGGTCCAACTCGTCGAAGCAGGTGCCCTGCCACACGGCCTGAATATCGTTGCGATCGATCTTGGAGTCGGCAAGGGCCTCCTCGAAGGCCTCCACGATCAGCTCCTCGGCCCCCACGTCCCAGCGTTCGCCGAAACGCGAGCAGCCCATGCCGATGATGGCGACTTTATCCTTGATTCCGCTGGCCATATCGTTGTCCTCCCGGCCCCGGCGACGGCCGCCCGCTTGCTGGGGCCCGCCGCCGGGGGGATTGGCGGAGTTTTTCTTCTAGAACTTGAACAACTTCTCGATGAGCTGCGACTTCATCACGTCGCCGTCGATCTTGAGCTTGCCGCTGGTGAAAGCGGCCATGGCGTTGAGCTCGCCCTTGATCATCTTCACGAAATCGCCGGCGTCCATCTTGATGGTGGTGGTGGGCTTTTCGTGGACGCCCTTTTCCACCGCGCAGGCCCCGTCGGCGATGGCCGCGAACCACTCGCCGCCGCCCTGGCCGGCCAGCGAGAACTGGAAGACCACGCTCAGCCCGGCCGCCGCCCCGGCCTGGAAGGCCCCGGGCATGGCCGAAAACACCGCCTGGACCTGCTCGGCGGCCTGGTCCTTTTGGCCGCCGCCGGCCGGCTTGGCCGAGAAGGCGTTTATGATCTGGCCCAGGGCGGCCATGGCGTCGTTGTGCTCCTGGCCGCCGGCCATGTCGCAGATGGCCGCGAAGTTGTCGTGGATGTCCTCGATGGTCGGCGGGGTCTGGCCGTCGCCGATCACCGCGCCCTGGCCGGTGACGATGGCCGCGCGGTTGAAATAACCCACGCCGGCGTTGAAGATCTGGCCGCTGTGCTCGCAGCGCTCGGAGGCCAGATAAAGCACCAGCGGGGCCACGAACTCGGGCTTGGTCTTTTCGAAGAAGTCTGGCGGCATGATGTCTTCGGTCAGGCGCGTGGCCGCCAGGGGGGCCACGGTGTTGGCCAGGATATTGTAGCGGCCGCCCTCCAGCTTGACGGTGTTCATCAGGCCCACCAGGGCCATCTTGGCCGCCGAATAGTTGGTCTGGCCGAAGTTGCCGTAGAGACCGGCCGCCGAGGTGGTGAAAATGATGCGGCCATAGGCTTGATCGCGCATGACGGCGAAGGCCGGCCGGGTGACGTTGTAGGCCCCCTTCAGGTGCACGTCGACCACGGCGCGCCAGTTTTCCGGGGCCATGCGCAGCAGGGTCATGTCGCGCAGGATGCCGGCGTTGTTGACCAGAATGTCCACCCGACCAAAGGCGTCCATGGCCGTTTTGACGATATTGGCCCCGCCCTCGGGCGTGGAGACCGAATCATAGTTGGCCACGGCCTGGCCGCCGGCCTCGATGATCTCCCTCACCACCTTGTCGGCCGCCGCGGCGTCGCCGCCCTTGCCGTCGCGGGCCCCGCCCAGGTCGTTGATCACCACCTTGGCCCCGCGCTTGGCCAGCTCCAGGGCGTAGGTCCGGCCCAGGCCGGCCCCGGCCCCGGTGACGATGGCCACCTGGCCGTCGAAGCGGATCTGTTCGGCGGCCTGGGCGGTCGCCTTGGCCTTGGGCAGCGGCGCGGCCTTCCAGAAATAACCGCTGAAGCCGCGATCGTCGTCCACGTAGCGCCGCCGGAAGACCATCTCCACGTTCTGGCCGACGGACAGGTCATCCATCACGCAGTCGGTGAAGTCGAACAAGAAGCGGCCGCCGTTGACAAACTCGACCATGCCATAGACCGCCGGCGGATCGACGCTCACCGCCAGCAGATCGCCGGTGAACGACTTGACCACCGCCGGCTGGTCGGCGAACTCATAGGGCGCCAGCGAGTCGATGGCCCGGCAATCGGGGTTGACGCAGGTGCGCTGGGGCGGAAACTGCGGCGTGCCGCACTTTTGGCACTGGCCGCCGACCAGGCCCATGATCTGGTCGCGCTTGCGCCACAGGGTGCTGAGGGCCGTGTGTTTGGGGGCCTCGGCGCGGATGCCCATCTCGGGCTGGAGCTGCTCGCGGAAAACCAGGAACTTGGCGTAGTTGTCGGTGGTTAGCTTGCGCTTGAGCGAGCCGTTGACGCCCAGGCGCGGGGCCAGCTTGGCGCTGGCCTCGGTGACGCGGAAATACATGGCGTCGCAGCCCTGGCCAAAGCCGGCCAACAGGATGCGGTCGCCGGGCTTGGCCTCCTCCAACGCCTTGACGAACAAGACCAGGGCGTGGGCCGCGCCGGTCTCGCCGCACTGCTCGTGCAGGTTGCCCATGAGCTTTTCCGGGCCGGCCCCCAGCTTGCGGGCGATGTTTTTGGCCTCGGCCGCGAAAAAGCAGGGGAAGACCAGCTTGTCCACGTCATCCATGCCGATGCCCAGCTTGGCGAACAAGCCGTTAACGGCCTGGGGGATGATCGTGGCGTAGCCCATGTCGCGGACCCAGCGCTCTTCCCACATGTAGTCGACCTGGCGGCCCTGGCCACGATAGTGATCGATGAAATCGTGGGTGACGCTGTGGGCGCCCAGGAACTCGGCGATGACGTCGTCGCCCTGGCCCACCAAAAGCGCGGCCGCGCCGTCGCCAAACCACATCTCGTAGAAATAGGCCGTCTTGGTCATGCGCTGATCGGCCGCCGCCACCAGGGCCTGATTGGTCTCGCCGCTTTTCACGCCGCGCAGGGCCTGCAACAGGCCCGTCGTGCCGGCGCGCTGGCTGTCGGTGATGTCGGCGGCGCTGATGGCGTCGGGCAGATGCAGGACGGTTTTAAGGATGCCGGCGTTCAGGCGGTCGGCAAAGGGCAGCGTCGTCGAGCACAGGTAGAGCGCGTCGGTTTGTTGCTTGTCCATGCCCTTGAGGCAATCGCGGGCGGCGGCCACGGCCATGGTCAGGCTGTCTTCGTCCCAGTTGCAGAACGAGCGCTCACCCTGGGCCACGGTGATGATGGCCGGGGCGAACCAGCCCATGGCCTGGACGATGCTCATGCGGTTGAGCCGGAGCCTGGGGATGTAACCGCCGTAGGATTTGATCCCGATCATTGTGGCTTTCCTCCCCTATCTAAAACTTGAAAAGCTTCTCGATGAGCTGTGACTTCATCACGTCGCCCTCGATCTGCAGCTTGCCGCTGGTGAAGGCGGCCATGGCGTTCAACTGGCCGCCGATCATGGCCACGAAGTCCGGCGCTTTCATCTTGATGGTGGTGGTGGGGCTGGGATGCTTGCCCTGGCCGACCTTGCAGGCTCCGCCGGCGATCTCGGCGAACCATTCGCCGCCGCCCTCGCCGCCGATGACGTATTGGAAGCTCACTTCCACGCCGGCGGCCTTGTCGGCCTGGAAGGCGGCCGCCATGCCGGCGAAAATGTCGGCCACGCTGGGCGCTTTGCTCGCCGCGCCGGCGGCCGGCTTCTTGGGGCTCCAGGCCTCCAGGATCGGACCCAGCGAGGCGTTGAGGTCGTGGAACTCCACCGCGCCGTCCATTTTGCAGATGTCTTTGATCTTGGCCGCCACCTGCTCGAGGCTGGGGAAGACGCCTTCCTCGCCGACGGTGGCCCCCGGGCCGGTCAGCACCGCCGCGCGGTTGAAATAGCCCATGCCGGCGTTGAAGATCTGGCCGCTGGCCTTGCACTGCTCGGAACACAGATAGAGCACCAGGGGCGTGACGAACTCCGGGGCCAGCTTCTGGAACAAATCCGGCGGCATGACGTCCTCGGTCAGGCGCGTGCCGGCCACCGGGGCCACGGTGTTGACGTTGATGTTGCTCTTGGCCCCCTCCAGCTTGAGGGTGTTCATCAAGCCCACCAGGCCCATCTTGGCCGCCGAATAGTTGGTCTGGCCGAAGTTGCCGTAGAGACCGGCCGCCGAGCTGGTGAAGATGACGCGGCCGTAGGCTTGATCGCGCATGACCTTGATGGCCGGGCGGGTGACGTTGTAGGCCCCGCCCAGGTGCACGTCCATCACCGCGTCCCAGTCGGCCGGCTCCATCTTGACCAGGGTGCGGTCGCGCAGGATGCCGGCGTTGTTGATCAAGATATCCACCCGGCCAAAGGCGTCCATGGCCGTTTTGACGATGTTGTCGCCGCCCTCGGGCGTGGAGACCGAGTCGTAGTTGGCCACGGCCTGACCGCCGGCCTCGATGATCTCCCTCACCACCTTGTCGGCCGCGGCCGTGTCGCCGCCCTGGCCGTCGCGGGCCCCGCCCAGGTCGTTGACCACCACCTTGGCCCCGCGCTTGGCCAGCTCCAGGGCGTAGGCCCGGCCCAGGCCGGCCCCGGCCCCGGTGACGATGGCCACCTGGCCGTCGAAGTTGATCCGGCCCAGGCTTTGCCGCCGGGCCAATTCGGCGTCGCCCAGCCACTCGGCCTCGCCGCGGTCGATGACCACCTCGCCGCTCTGGGCGTTGACCACCCGGAACAGGGCCTTGCCGTCGTCGATCTTCCAGATTTGCGTCTTGATGGCCTCGCCGGGGTAGAGCGTGCGGCTGAAACGCACCTTGAAGCGGCTGAGCCGCTCGGGCTGGCCGGGGAACAAATGCTTGATCAGCGCCCGGCAGGCGTAGCCGTGGGTGCACAGGCCGTGCATGATCGGCTTTTCAAAGCCGGCCAGCTTGGCGAAGGACGGGTCCACGTGCAGGTCGAAGGTGTCGCCGCTGAGCCGATAGATCAGCGGCTGATCGGCCGAGGGCACGGCCAGCTCCTCGAAATCGGCCGGCCGGTCGGGGAAGCTGAAGACCTCCTTGGGCGGGGCCTCGCCGCCAAAACCGCCGTCCTTGCGCGCGAAGACCGTCAGGATGTTCTTGAACAGCTTCTGGCCATCGCCGTGGAAGGTGTCGCCCTCGGCGATGATCGTGGCGCCCTTGCCCTGGCCAAGGTCGTACATGGCCGTGATGCGCCCCTCGGTGGTCAGCTCGCCCTCGATGGGGATGGGGTTGTAGAAGATCAGCTCCTGGCCGCCGTGCAGCACGCCCGACAGGTCCAGTCCCGATTTGATCCCCACCTCGGCCAGAAAATTGAAGATCGAGGCGATGGAAAAACTCGGGATGACCTTGAGCTTCTTCTCGTAGACATACTCCAGCTCGTCGAAACCGGCCCCCACGCCCAGGGCGTAGAGCGCCACGTCTTTCCAGTCGTAACGCTTGGTCAACGGGCCGATCTTCTTATTGATGGCGTCCAGATTGAGAGCCATCGGGCCTCCTCCGCTAGGTTTTTTCGTGTTTTCGTCCAGCCGGGCCCCGCGCCGCCGGCTTATCAAACGATTTATTCCAACAAATGTTCTATAAAAATAAAAACCACTTGCACCGCGTTGTTCACCATGCGCGGCCGCGAACGGCCGGCCCAAATTTGCCTTTAGCTGTGCGTGCCCGGTTGCGATTCAAGCCCCACGCCGGCAAAGGCGGGGATCATCAGAAACTTGAGCGTGCGCTTGACCGAGGTCACGTAGGCCGGGCGGTCCATGGCCAGCATCGAACGGAAAAAATCCTCGCCGGCGATGAAGTTGTGAATGGCCATCATGATGGCCATCACTTCCATCTTGGTGTCGGTCGAGACGCTTCCGTCGGCCTGCTGCATGCCCATCGAGCGGGCGATGTCCACCGCGAACACCGGTATGCGCGCGTCCCAGGTCATCTCGTGGCGCGTCTTGGCGAAAAAGCGCATGACGTTGAGGTTGGACACTTCGGGGTGGTCGAACAGGTAGTTGGTCATCATGTCCAGGGCTATCTCGATGCGCTGGGCCAGGGGTCGGCCCTTGATCACCTTCTCGACCCGGGCCAGCTCCTGGCGCAGGTCTTCGGTGATGTCAAGGATCACCGCCTCGTACAGATCGCCTTTGTCGCCCCAATGGTAATAGAGCGTCGACACGTCGATGCCCACCTCCTGGGCGATGATGCGCATGGTCGCCCCGTGAAAGCCATAATCGCCAAACACCGTGCGGGCCTTGGCCAGGATGCGGGCCTTCATCGATTCGGGGTCTTTACGCGCCGTTTCCAGGGGGTTTTTCAACGTATCATCCCAACATGTCGTTCCAACAAATGTTGGAATAACCTCGCACGGCGGGCGCGGGCCTGTCAAGCGTTTTTTGTTCGCGATGCAAAACGTTGTTTTTATGGCGAGGCGAAGCGCTATTTTACGCGTGAATCAGCCATGTTGCGTCAAAATAACGCCGCGCGGGCCACGCGCGATGGCGAAAAACGACCGTGAGGCACAAGCCATGCTTGCGAAACAAGCTTATTTATCCCAGCCCATGACCTCGCGCGCCTGCCCCGTTATCAGCACGGCGATGATCAGATAAAATATAAACGCCAGCGGAAACGATAACCACACCCACCACAGCTTGCGCAATGGACGCTGGCGCAAGACGATCATCGCCGCCACCGACGCCGTCCACAACAGCGGGATCGCGCCGGTCAGGGCGTCAATTGATGTATAATAAAAGTCAACGCCATAACCTCTCAGGTCAACACGCCACGCCAGCGATGAAAACTTGGCGCGTAAAACTGCCGCCACGCCCAAAAACCAGGCGAACAGCCCAAGATAAATATCGATGCGGCGTTTCATCTCACCAGCCCATGACGATGCGCGCCCGCTCAACGACAAACGCCGCGACGACCACGTAAAACACGAACGCCAGCGGAAACGATAACCACACCCACCACAGCTTGCGCAATGGACGCTGGCGCAAGACGATCATCGCCGCCACCGACGCCGTCCACAACAGCGGGATTCCTTTCATCATGGCTTCAACTGAAGTGTAATAAAAATCAAGGCCATGGCTCCTCAAATCAATGACCCAACTGGCCGATGGGAAAATTGCTCGCGAGACCGCAACCACGCCCAAGAGCCAGGCGAACAGCCCAAGATAAATATCGATGCGACGTTTCATTTGTTCCAACCCATGGCGTTGCGTATCTCACCAATGACCATGAACGAAATAAAAACATAGAATATAAACGCCAGCGGAAACGATAACCACACCCACCACAGCTTGCGCAACGGACGCTGGCGCAGGACGATCATCGCCGCCACCGACGCCGTCCACAATAGCGGGATCGCGCCGGTCAGAGCGTCAAATGATGTATAATAAAAGCCAACGCCATAACTTCTCATGTCAACACACCAAGTCAGCGATGAAAACTTGGCTTGCGACGCCGCAACCACGCCCAAGAGCCAGGCGAACAGCCCAAGATAAATATCGATGCGGCGTTTCATTTGTTCCAACCCATGGCGTTGCGTATCTCACCAATGACCATGAACGAAATGAAAACATAAAATATAAACGCCAGCGGAAACGATAACCACACCCACCACAGCTTGCGCAACGGACGCTGGCGCAGGACGATCATCGCCGCCACCGACGCCGTCCACAATAGCGGGATCGCGCCGGTCAGGGCGTCAAAAAATGTATATTGAAAATCAATTCCATACGCGCTAAGGTCAAAATCCCAGGCGCCTCCTGGCAATACGGATATATGAAACGCAATAGCGCCCAAAAGCCAGGCGAACAGCCCAAGATAAATATCGATGCGGCGTTTCATTTGCCCCCAATGCGCGACCGATCCTCAGTCGCCAACAAGCGCCTCGCGTTCGATTTTTCGCTTGAACCACCATAGGGCCATGGTTCTGTACTCGTCTGCGGCCTCGACTTCGTCGGCGACCGGCGGGTGGGGCCATCGCGCCGGATCGGCGGGCAAGGCCTCCAGTTCGCGCACCAGGCGGCGGTCGCATTCTTCGCGCGCCACGGCCGAGTCGTAGCAATCGTCATGCCGCTTGCAGACCGCGTCCATGGCGTCGGCTGGGCTGGCGTCGGCCGGACCGATGGCGTTGGGGTCGCGCAGATCGCGGCCGCCGCCCCAGTCGCCGCCGCACCATTTTTTCCACACCGGCCCATCCCACAGCGTTCTACCATTGTTGAACCACCAACCGCCCATCACCCTGACCCCGCCTTGGATGTAGTCATCGTCGCCGCCTTGCTCGCCCGCCGACGACTCGACAGTGACGCGCGCGATGGGCCTGGCCTTGCAGCGGCAGTTGGGGTGCAACGGCGCGTCGGGCATCTCCGACAGCGCCTTTTGACCCGGCCTTGGCCGGACATAATAACGCTGGCCGTTGTTTTCCTGGCATGGCCGGCAGGTATTGTCACCGCCGCTCAACCACTCGTAGCCTATCACTTTTATATAGAGCCCCGCCAACAATCCCCACCTCCCAGTTTTGACCCAGGCGGCCCCGACCCCAGCGCGGCCGCCTGGGCAAACGTTAGCGGCGCTGGCGGAAAAAGGCCGGGAAGCCGTCTCGCCAATGCTGCGCCGTCAGCGGCCCGCCCGCGCGCTATCTCTGGCGCGCCCGGCCGGATCGATGCTATCCTGTTAATCTCCGGGCGAAAGGACCAGGCATGGAGGGGCTTGTCAAAATCATCGTCATCGGCTTGGGCGCGCTGTTGTTCGTCGGCCTGGCCTGGCCCCTGGCCAAGCGCCTGAGCGCCCGCTTGCGCGGTCGCGCCCGCCACAGCGTGGCCGCCGTGGCCCGCACCAAGGCCAAGCTCGACGCCCGCCTGCTCTGCCGCAGCCTGGGCGGCCGCGATCCCCGCGTGCGCGCCGCCGCCGCCGAGGCCCTGGCCGACATCGTCGGGGCCGGCGGCGCGGCCAACATCTCCCGCGCCCTGTCGGCCCAGGATCTGGGCGTGCGCTCCTTCGCCGCCACGTGGGTCTTGGTCCATTGTCACGATCCCGGCGCGGTCGGCCGCTACTTCGCCGGGCTGGATCTGCCGCCGGGGTTGTCGTTCGCCCGCGATCCGGAATGGATCATGGGCCAGTTGGTCGACGCGCTGGGCGTGGAGAGCCTGGTGGCCGGCCTGGGCGATGGCCAGGAAGACGCGCGCTCCATGGCCGGGCTGGCCGCCGACGAGATCTGCCGCGTGGAGGGCGTTGCGCCGTTCGTGCGCGTTTTGGATAACAAAGACGCCAACCTGCGCCGCCTGGCCGCCTGGGTGCTGGGCGCTTTCGGCGACCCCGACGCCGCGCCGTGGCTGGCCGCCGCCCTGCACGACGCCGATATCTGGGTGCATCTGGAGGCCGCCGCGGCCCTGTGGAAGGTGCGCGACGATCGCGGCGCGCCGCCGCTGCTGCGCCTGATGAACAGTGATGTCGAGGAGGTGGCGGCCCGGGCCACGGCCCGCCTGACCGGCCTGGGCGTGGTCAAGGCCCTGGAAAAACTCACGCCCCTGCTGCGCGACCGTTTCAGCGGACTGCGCCAGGAGGCCGCCCGCGCCCTGGCCCTGCTCAACGACCGCCGCGCCGTGCCGCTGTTGGTCGAAGCCTTGGCCGAAAACACCCCGGCCCTGCGCGAGGAGGCCGCCCGCGCCCTGGGCCAGATCGGCCACGCCTCGGCGGTGGAGCCACTCAGCGCCGTGCTCGACGACAAGCGACGAGACGCCGCCGTCAAGAAGACCCAGGCCGCCGCGGCCATCGCCCTGGGCCGCATCGGCCACATCAAGGCCCTGGCCCCCCTGGCCCGCGCCCGGCAAGACGCCGAGCTGAAATCGGCCGCCGAGGAGGCCCTGGAGGCCCTGGCCCTAGCCCAAGGCGTGGGGCCACTGGTCAACGCCCTGGCCAACGAGGACGAGGCCATCAGGTTGGGCGCGGCCCTGGCCCTGCGTCATGTCGGCGACGAACACGCCGTGGAGCCGCTGTTGCGCGTGCTCGACGACCCTTCGGCCAAGGTGCGCCACGAGGCGGCCTTGGCCCTGGGCCGCACGGGTCATGCCGGGGCGGTGGAGCCGTTGGTGGGCGTCCTGGGCCAGACCGACACGGCCTGGCAAGCCCTGGTGGAGATCGGCCCCATGGCCGTGGGCGCGCTGTTGGGGGCGCTGAAAGCGCCATCGGCCCTGGCCCGGCAACGGGCGGCCACCGCCTTGGGCCAAATCGGCCAGGATCGCGCCACGCCGGGGCTAATCGAGGCGCTGGCCGACGATGACGCCCAGGTGCGCGCCGCCGCCGCCGAGGCGCTGGGTCAACTGGCCGACCGCCGCGCCGCCGGCCCGCTGGTGGCGCTTTTGGACAACCAGCCCAACGAAGTGCTTTTATCCGCGGCCCAGGCCCTGGGCCGCTTGCATAGCGGCGTGGCGGTGGAGCCGCTGCTGCGCATGACCCAGCGCCAAGATCCGGCCTTGCGGGCCGCCGCGGCCACCGCCCTGGGCCAGATCGGCGACGGCGGCGCGGCCGGCGGGCTCATCGCCCGGCTCGAAGACGAAAACTGGGACGTGCGCGTGGCCGCCGCCCAGGCCTTGGGCGAGCTGAAAAACCCCGCGGCCGTCGCGCCCCTGGCCAAGCTGTTGTCGGGCATCAGCGACCAGGCGGCCAAGACCGCGGCCATGGCCTTGGCCCAGATCGGCGACGCCCGAGCCCTGGGCCCGCTAGCGGCGGCCCTGAGTGAACCGGCCCTGCGCGCCGTGGCCGACGAAGCGCTCAAGAACCTGGGCCAGATCCTGGGCGGCGAGGCCCTGGCCGGGGCCTTGCACGGCCGCGACGCGGGCCTGCGCCTGGGCGCGGCCATGGCCCTGCGCGGCGAACAGGGCAAAAAGGCCGTGGGCCCGCTGATCGAGGCCTTGGAAGACCCCAGCCCGGCCGTGCGCGGCGCGGCGGCCCAGGCCCTGGGTTTGGCCGGCCAGGCCGAGGCCATCCCGCCGCTGGCCGCCGCCTTGGGCGATCAACTAAAAAGCGTCTCGGCCAGCGTGGGCGAGGCCCTGGAACGCTTTGGCGAGGCGGCCGTGCCGGCGCTGATCGGCCGGCTGGGCTCGGGCAACGGCCGGGCCAGGGCCCAGGCGGCGGCCTCCCTGGCCGCCATCGCCGACCGCCGCGCCATCGATCCGCTCAAGGCCACCGCCAGCGATCCCCAGCCCGAGGTGCGCGCCTCCGTCATGGCCGCCCTGGGCAAGCTGGCCGAACGCACGGCGGCCGACCTGGCCATCGCCGCCCTGCACGACAGCCACCGCGACGTGCGCGCGGCGGCGGCTTTGGCCCTGGGCCAGATCGGCGACGACAAGGCCGTGCGGCCGCTGCTGCGGGCCAAGGGCGACAGCGTCAAGATGGTCCGCGAGGCGGCGCTGGAGGCGCTGCGCATGTTTGGCAAGGAAAAAGTGCAAGAAGTGATGGACCGTTACGGCCTGGAAGAATCCGTGAACCTGGATTGAGCGAGCTTAATCCAGCCCCAGATAGGCCCGGCGCACCGCGTCGTTGGCGGCCAGCTCGGCGCTGGGCCCCTCCAGCGTGACGCGGCCGTTTTCCAGCACGTAGCCCCGCTGACTGATGGCCAGGGCCGCCCGAGCGTTCTGCTCGACCAACAGCACGGTCACGCCTTGGCCGGCGATGTTTTTGATCACGCCAAAGACCTCGGCGGCCACCAACGGGGCCAGGCCCAGGCTGGGCTCGTCGAGCATCAAGAGCTTGGGCCCGGCCATCAGCGCCCGGCCGATGGCCAGCATCTGCTGCTCGCCGCCGCTGAGCGCGCCGGCCGGCTGTTTGCGGCGCTCGGCCAGGCGGGGAAAGCGCTCGTACACCGCCGCCAGATCGGCGCTCAGTTCCGGCCCGCGCCGCCGGGCGTAGCCGCCCAGGGTCAGGTTTTCGGCCACGCTCAGTTCGTCGAAGACCCGCCGGCCCTCGGGGCAAAGGATCAAGCCGCGCCGGGCCAGGGCGTGGGCCTTCAGGCCGCCGACGTCTTGGCCGGCAAAGCGAATCGTCCCGGCGCTGGGCCGCAGCAGCCCAGCCAACAGCGCCAAAAGCGTCGTCTTACCCGCGCCGTTGGCCCCGATCAGGCAGACCACCTCGCCCCGGCCGACGCGCAGATCCACCCCGCGCAGGGCCAGCGCCCCGCCGAAACGGGCCTCCAGCCCACGCGCCTCAAGCATCGCCCAACTCCAGCTCCGGCCCCAGATAGGCCTCGATGACCCGCGGGTCGGCCCGCACCTCGTCCGGCGCGCCTTGGGCGATGACCTTGCCGTGGTCGAGGACGGTGAGCGTGTCGCAAACGTTCATCACCAGGCGCATGTCGTGCTCGATGAGCAGGATGGTCAGGTTCATTTTGTCGCGCAGCCGGCCGATCAACACGCTCAGCGCCGCCGTCTCGCCGTGATTCATGCCGGCGGCCGGCTCGTCGAGCAGCAGCAGCTTGGGGTCGGTGGCCAGGGCCCGGGCCATCTCCAGCAGGCGGCGCTGGCCATAGGCCATGGTTCCGGCCCGCTCGTCGCGCTGGGCGGCAAGGCCCACCAGGGCCAGCAGTTCGTCGGCCCGGCGCTCCATGGCCCGCTCCTGGCGCGCGTAACCGGGCAGGCGCAGCATCGCCGAAAAAAAGCCGCCGCGCAAGCGTCCGTGAAAACCGACCAGCACGTTTTCACGCACCGAAAGCTCATCGAAGAGCCGGATGTTCTGAAAGGTGCGCGCCAGGCCCAGGCGGTTGATGCGATGGGCCTTTTGGCCGGTGATGTCCACGCCGTCGAAGACCGCCCGCCCGCAATCGGGCCGCCCGCGCCCGCTGATCAAGTCGAAGCAGGTGGTCTTGCCCGCGCCGTTGGGCCCGATCAGCCCGGCCACCTGGCCGCGCCGCACCTCCAGGGTCAGATCGTCCACGGCCCGCAGCCCGCCGAACGAGCAACCCAGCCCGCTCACGCTCAACAGCGCCCGATTCACGCCGCCCCTCCGCCGCGCCGCCGGCCGATCACCGCCGCCAGCCAGCGCCAGGAAAACTCGGCTCGGCCCATGATGCCCCGCCGGGCAAAAATCATCAGCCCCACCAGCAGCAGGCTGAAGATGACCATGCGCAACCCCGGCGTGGCCGGCACGGCGTAGTCGATCAACGGGATAGTGAATGATTGATCGACAAAACGCAGGTATTCCGCGCCGAAGGTCACCAGAAACGCCCCCAGCACCGCGCCGGTGGTCGAACCCAGGCCGCCGGCGACGATGATGATCAACAGCGTGAAGGTGAACAAGAAGTCGAACTGCCTGGGGTTGATGGCCGTCAGCAGATGGGCCAGCAGCCCGCCGGCCACGCCCTCGAAAAAGGCGCTGGTGCAAAAGGCCAGCATCTTGTGCCAAAACACGTTGACGCCCATGGCCGCCGCCGCTGATTCATCCTCGCGCACGGCCTTCATGGCCCGGCCATAGGACGAATTGACCAGCCGCCCCACGACGATCAGGGTCACGGCCAGCAGGCCCCACGACCACCACAGGTTGGTCTGCCGTTCGATGCCCTTGAGGCCCAGCGGCCCGTTGGTCAGGCCCTGGGCGTTTTCGGCCACGACCCGGATCACCTCGCCAAAGCCCAGCGTCACGATGGCCAGATAGTCGCCGCGCACCCGAAACACCGGAAAGCCCATGGCGAAGGCCAGGGCCACGGTCAGGCAGCCGGCGATCAGGAGCGCCGCCGGCAACGGCAGGCAGATGTCGGCAAAGGGCCAGATCAGGGGTTCGAGAATGAAGGTCATGGCCTTTTCGTCGGGGGTCATGGTCAGCAGGGCGGTCACATAGGCCCCGCAGGCCACGAAGGCGTTGGGCTCCAACGAAAACTGGCCGGCCACGCCGTTGATGAGGTTGTAGCTGACGGCCAGGGTGGCGTAGATGGCCGCCAGGGTGAGCATGTGCACCACGAAGGGTTGACCGTGGCGCTCCACCAACCACAGCGCCGCAGCCCCGGCCAGGCCGGCGAGCAGGGTCAGGGCCACGTCGCGGCGACGGCTCAGCGAGCGGGGCGGCAGCGGCCCAGGCCGAAAAAAATCGCGCCAAATCGTCATTCCGGCAGCTCCCGGCCCATGATGCCCGTGGGCCGAAACAACAACACGCCGATCAGCAGCAAAAAGGCCAGGGCGTCCTTGTAGCCGGAGTAGGCCGGCAGCAGGGCCACCAGCAGAATCTCCGCCAGGCCCAGGACCAGCCCGCCGGCCACCGCCCCGCCCACATTGCCGATGCCGCCCAGCACCGCCGCCGTGAAGGCCTTGAGCCCGGGCATGACGCCCATGGCCGGGTTGATCTGGGGATATTTCATGGCCCAGAACACCCCGCCCACCGCGGCCAAGGCCGAACCTATGGCAAAGGCCATGGCCACCACGCGGTTGACGTCGACGCCCATCAGGCCCACGGTGGTCATGTCGCGGCTGAGGGCGCGCATGGCCAGGCCCAGGCGCGTGCGGCGCAGCAGCAGCAAAAGCCCGATCAAAAGCAACGCGGTGACCAGCGGCGTCCACAAACCCAGGGCCTGAACGCGCACCTGGCCCCATTGATAAACCTGGTCAAAGACCTCGGGCCGCTGAAAGGCCTTGGCCCGGCCGCCGAAGAAGACGATGGCCAGGTTTTGCAGCAGAAAGCTCACGCCGATGGCCGCGATCAGCGTGCTGATGCGCGGCGCCGCGCGCAACGGGCGATAGGCCCCGGCCTCGATCAACGCGCCCAAAAGCGCCGTCAGGGCCATGGCCCCGGCGAGCCCGGCCCACCACGGCAGGCCGAAGATGGCTTGGCCAAAAAAGGCCGCGTAGCAGCCGACCATCAGCACGTCGCCGTGGGCGAAGTTGATCAGGCGCAAAATGCCATAGACCATGGTGTAGCCGATGGCGATCAGCGCGTACAGGCTGCCCAGGCTCAGGCCGTTGATCAGGTGTTGGATGAACGCCTCGAAGCCCATGGCTGCCGGCCTCAGGGCCTGCAGTCCGTGGCCACGTCGGCCAGGCGCGCGAACTTGCCGTCCTTGACGACCAGCACCAGGATCTTTTTGGCGGCGTTGCCGTCGGGCCCGATGGCGAAGTGGCCGGTCAGGCCGTCAAAGCCGGCCGGGTCCAGCAGGGCCTGGCGCAGGGCCGATCCACCCTGGCCGCCGCTACGCTCCAGGGCGTCGCGCAGCACCAGATAACCCTCGGCCCCCAGCACATGAAAGGCGGTGATGTCTTCGTTGATCTTGCCCGCGGCGCGGGCTTGGTCGAAACGGCGGAAAAACTCCGCGGCCCGCTGGTTGGGCGCGGCCCCCGGCGCGAAGTGGGCCGTGAACATCAGGCCCTCCACCGCCGAGCCGCCGATCTGCATCAGCTCGGGCGCTTGGGCCCCGTCGCCGGCGAAAAGGGGGATGTTGAGCCCGGCCTCGCGGGCCTGGCGCGCGGCCAGGGGCATTTCGGGGCAGTAGATCGGCATGTAGAGCAGCTCGGCCCCCGAGTCCTTGACCGCCGCCAACTGGGCGCTGAAGTCCTGGGCTCCGCCGCCGAACTTGGTGACGATGGTTATCTCGCCGCCAAGCTTCTTGAAGGCGCTCATGAAGTAGCCGGCCAGGGCCACCGAGTAATCCTGGCCCACGTCGAACATGACGGCCACTTTCTTTTTGCCCAGACCGTTGAAGACATAGGACGCGGCCGCGCCGCCCTGGTCGGGGTCGGTGAAGCAGAGCCGAAAGACGAACGTCTTGCCCTGGGTGACCATGGGGTTGGTGGCCGTGGGCGTGAGCATGGGCAGATCGTGGCTTTGGGCGATGTCGCCGGCGGTCAGCGAGGTGGAGGAGATGGTCGGCCCCAGTATGGCCACGACTTTTTCCTTGGTGGCCAGGCGGGTGGCCCCGTTGGCCGCCTCGGTGGCCTCGCCCTTGGTGTCGACGATCAGCAACTCCAGCGGGTGGCCGGCGGCGCTGTGGGCCATGGCCTGGGCGATGCGCACGCCCTCCAGGCCCATCTGGCCATAGCCGGCCACCGGGCCGGTCAGGGCCTGCATCAGGCCGATGACCAGCGGCCGACCGGCCGCCTCGTCGGCCTTGGCCGGATGCGCGCCAACGCCCAGGCAGGCCCAAAAAAACAGGGCCGCCAGGGCCCCGCCAACGCACGCGCGCAAGATCGTAATTCGGTGACCGGCGATCATTTGGTTTCGGCTCCTTGGCTGGGAAAGAAAAGCGGCCCGGGCAGTTCATCCACGCGATTATCGTTTAGCACACCAAAGCCCGCCCAGGCAACGCCTATGGCCAAGGGTACAATAACGCCGGCTCGACCCTCTCGCGCCAACGGGCCAGGCCGGGGGCCCAACGTTCTTCCAGCGCGGCCCAGGAGGCCCCGGCCAGCAGTTCGTCGCTGGCCGCGCTGTCGCCCAGCAGCAGGTCCAAGGGCCGGCGCTCGTATTCATATTCGTAGGGCGGCGGCCGCAGGCCCCACAGGCCGGGATGGGCCCGGCTGATCGCCGCCAGGATGGCGATGCTGGCCCGCACTGGCCGAAAAACCTCGGGCTCGCTCACGTGGAGCTGAAACCCGCCGCAGACCTGGCCGGCGTATTTATGAAACGTGGGCTGAAAAAACAGCGGCCGCAGACGCGCGCCCGTCAGGGCCTCGGACTCCAGGCGCGCCAGCACGGCCCAAGGGTCCAGGCCTGGCGCGCCGAAGACCTCGAAGGGCCGCGTCGTTCCCCGACCCTCGCTGAGGGTCGCGCCTTCCAGCAGAACCTGGCCGGGATAGACCCGGGCCGTCTCGATGGTGGGCATGTTGGGCGAGGGCATGACCCAGGGCAGGCCACAGCGCTCGAACGAAGCGCCGTCCCAGCCATGGGCCGGGATCACGCGCAGATCGAGGTCCAGGCCTCGCTCGGCCGCCACCAGCCGGGCCAGTTCGCCCATGCTCAGGCCGTGGCGCAGGGGGATGGCGTGGGCCCCCACGAAGCTCATCAGCTCCGGCGGCAGCACCGCGCCCTCGGCCCCACGGCCGATGGGGTTGGGCCGGTCCAACACCCAGACGGCCAGGCCCAAGGCCGCGCACTGCTCCAGGCAGGCCACCATCGTGCTGAAAAACGTATAGACCCGGCAGCCCACGTCGACCATGTCGATCAGCAGCGCGTCCAGGCCGGCCAGCATCGCGGCGCTGGGCCGCCTGGTCTGGCCATAGAGCGAAAAGACCGGCAGGTCCAGGCGCGGATGGCGGCCGTGGTCGCTTTCGATCATATTATCTTGCAACTCGGCGTAAAAGCCGTGCTGCGGGCCGAAAATGGCCTTGAGCGCGCCGGGCAGGGCCGCGTTGACGGCCTCGGGGGCCGGGGTCAGATCGGCCGTGCAGGCGGCGGAGCTACAGACCAGGCCCAGGCGCGCGCCGCGCAAGGCGGCCGGCGGGGCCGCGCACAGGGCCGCCAGGCCACTGGTCACGTTGTTCGACGGGCGGGGTTGCTCCACGGCGCATCTCCTTTTTTCGCCAGCCATTATAGCCCGGCCGCCAGCCAAACCCAACGCCAACCCGCGCTTTCGCGGCGATATTGCTTGCCAAGCCCCGGCCTTTGGGGCGACCATCGGCCACGGCCGCGTGAAAAAAAATGAGCCCCGGGCGGCTGTTCCCGGGGCTCAAGGGGATGAGAGGGAGGAAACCGCGCCCGACCCGGCCGGGCCCGCCTGAGGGGGCTTTGGCCGCCCGACCGCCAGGGCGCGTGGGGGGTGACCCGTTGGCGATAACCGTCCCTTCTCTCTATAATTAGGTTAAGGCCGTAGTATGCACATGTCAACGTCTATACGAGATAAGGTGTAAACGATGCCTGAAATATCCCTTCCCCGCCACCTGGGCGGACACCATCATCACGATCACTCCCACGAGCACGAGCGCGGCGGCGTCGAGCCGCCGGAATACGCCCCGCCCTTGGTGGAGCTGGCCCGCGGCGGCCTGACCGAGAGCCTGCACCGGGGGGCGGTGGCCGTCTGCACCGCCGACGGCAAACGCCAGCGGGGCCTGGGCCATCCGGCCATGCCCACGTTTTTGCGCTCGGCGGCCAAGCCCTTGCAGGTGTTGCCCCTGCTGACCAGCGGCGCGGCCGAGGCCTTTGGCCTCTCCGACGCCGAGTTGGCCTGCATGTGCGGCTCGCTGGGCGGCGAGGATTTCCACGTGGCGGCGGTGACTGGCGCCCTGGCCAAGGCCGGCCTGGGGCCGGAGCTGCTCAACTGCGGCGTGCACCGGCCCTCCCACGGGCCCACGGCCAAGGCCCTGGAGGCCGCCGGCCAAAAGCCGCGCCCGGTGCACAACAACTGCGCCGGCAAGCACGCGGCCATGCTCATTTTGTGCAAGCATCTCGGCCTACCCACCGATGGCTACGACAAGCCCAGCCATCCGGTGCAACGGCTGGTGATGCAATCGGTGGCCGAGTGGTGCCGTTATCCCATCGAGCAGATCGGCGTGGGCGTTGATGGCTGCGGCGTGCCGGTGTTTCGCCTGCCGCTGGTGGCCCTGGCCGGGGCCTACGCCCGGCTGGCCGATCCGGGGCGTTCGGGCCTGGACGTGGCGCGGATCGCGGCCGCCGAGCGGCTGATGGCCGCCTGCCTGGCCAACCCGCTGATGATCGCCGGCAACGGCCGGCTGTGCACCAGGCTGATGCAGGCCGCGCCGGGCAAGCTCCTGGCCAAGACCGGGGCCGAGGGCTCCTACGCGGTGGCCTTGCCCGAGCTGGGCCTGGGCCTGGCCATCAAGATCGAGGACGGCAACATGCGCGCCGTGGCCCCGACTGTCTGCCAGGCCTTGCACTGCCTGGGCGTGCTGAGCCACGACGCGCTGGAAGACGACCTGGCCGACCTGGCCCGGCCCAAGCTGGCCAACCACCGGGGCGAGCAGGTGGCCGAGCTGCGGCCAGTCTTCAACCTATGAACGGCCAAGGCGCGCTGAAGGGCCAGGTCTGGCGGATGAGCCTGGGCCAAACGCCACGCCTGGTCGAGGACATGCTGGCCGACGAGCGGCCCTGGGCCATCGTGCTGGGCGGGGAGGAGGCGACGCGGCTGATGGTCAGCCCCGGCGAGGATATGGCCGCCCTGGCCGCCGGTTATGGCCTGACCATGGGCTGGCTGGAGCTCGAGGGGCCGTTGCCGGCCGTCGTCGTCGACGCGCCGGGCCGGCGGGTGTTGGTCGCGGGGCCGCTCTTGCCCCGGCCAGAGCAGGGCCCGCGCGGCGCTGGCGGCGGCCCCACCGGCCCGGCGGCAGCCAAGCCCCTGGCCGATGATCTGCGCCTGGAGCTGGCCACGGCCCTGGGTCTGATCGAGGCCATGGCTCGGGGCCAGGCCTTGTTCGCGCAAACCGGGGCCAGCCACGGCGCGGCCATCTTCGACGCATGCGGCGCGCCGCTGGCCGTGGCCGAGGACGTGGGCCGCCACAACGCCCTGGATAAAGCCGTGGGCGCGGCTTGGCTGGCCGGCGCACTGGGCCGGGCCAGGATCGCGGCGCTGAGCGGCCGGGTCAGCCTGGAGATGGCCCTCAAGGCCGGCCGGGTGGGCTTGCAGATGGTCGTTTCGGTCTCGGCGCCCACGGCGGCGGCCGTGGAGGCGGCGCGGGCCATGGGCCTGACGGTGATCGGCTTCGCCCGAGGCTCGCGCCTGAACGTCTATTCTCACCCCCAACGCCTGGTCGTCGACGGGCGGCCCTTCCACGCCTGAAAGGACCGACACATGGATCAAACGGCATCGCGGCAATTTAGCGCCTTTCGCCCGTCGTGGCAGGGCTTTGGCGTATATTTCCTCGGCGTGATCGTCCTGGGCGGAGGCCCGCTGATCAACCCCGACACCCACATCAGCCCGGCCCTGGGCCAGCTTTTGGCCACCTGCTTTCTGGCCTTCATCCTGATCAAGCGCTTCACCACGCTCTACCAGGTCACGGCCGACGAGCTGACCGCCCAGTCCAGTTTTCCCAAAAACCGCCTCGACCGCGCGCCGATCGCGCGCATCACGCGCATCGATCTGCGCCGGGCCATCATTCAGCGCCTTTTGGGCGTGGCCCACGTCCACGTTTACATCGACGGCGAGCAAACGCCGGCGGTCAAGCTCTTCGGCGTGGCCCAGCCGCAGAAGCTGAAGCAACTGCTTTTGGACCTGGGGGCCAGCGACACGCCGGTCTACGGCGCCTTTCGGCGCTGAGCCGCCAGGCGCGCCGGGCGTTGACTTCGGCCATGGGCCGTGTTAGACGAAACTAGACGACCGAGGCTCGGGCCGGACGGCCCGCGACGCGACACCAATTGGAGGATTGAATTATGATCACTTTGGCAGGAGGCGCCGTGGCCCTGGTTTTGGGCCTGGTCGGCATCATCGGTTGGTGGGGCGAGTTCGTCGATCTGCTCAAGGGCGCGGTTCCGGTGGTGCTGCTGCTGGGCGGCGGCCTGGCGGCCTACCTGGGCGCCGAAGACCTCAAGGCCCAGCGCGCCGCCGAGTTGGAGGCGGCCCAGGCCCCGTTCCAGGGCGCGGGCGACCCCGACGCCGAACTGGAAAAATACAAGGCCGAGGTGGCCGAACTGCGGGCCAAGCTGGAGGCCATGGACAAAGTCGAGCCCCCGGCCCCGCCGGCCGACGAAGAGCAGAAATAACCAGCGGCCCTTGACGCCGGCCGCGCCGCCGATGCGGCGCGCGCCTCTTTTCACGCCGCTTTCGCGGAGGCATGCGGATGTTGGATTGTCGGGGTTTGGCCTGCCCCCAACCGGTGATCCGGGCCAAGGAACTGATCGAACGAACCGGCGCGCCCAGCGTCGAGGCGCTGGTGGACAACCAGGCCGCGGCGATCAACGTCAGCCGTTTTCTCGAATCGCGGGGCTATGACGTCCAGGTCACACCCAACGGCGCGGATTATCTCATCAGCGCCCGCCGCGACCCGGAAGCGGCCGCGCCAGCCCAACCCGCGCCCGACTCGCTGGCCTGCGCGCCCGGCCCTACCCGGCACCTGGTTTTGGTGCGCAGCGACACCTTCGGCCGGGGCGACGACGCCCTGGGCGCGGGGCTGATGAAAAATTTCCTGCTGACACTCAAGGAAATGGGCCCCGAACTGTGGCGGCTGGTCTTTGTCAACGCGGGCGTCAAGCTCTGCGTGACCGGCGCGCCCACGCTTGAGTGTTTACTCGAACTGGAAGCGGCCGGCGTGAGCATCCTGGTCTGCGGCACCTGTCTGAATCATTTCGGCCTGTTGGAGCAAAAGATGGTCGGTCAGACCACCAACATGCTCGATATCGTCACCTCCATGCAGGCGGCGGCCAAGGTCGTCACGGTATAGATTAAAGCAAACGCTTCATGCTCGACGATAAGCATGAAGCGTTTGCTTGAAATTCAGACCCCGGCTGGCGACGCCTCCACGCCGCAAGCATGGCAGCGCCGCGCCCCGCGCATGATCAACCCGCCGCAACTGGGGCAGGCATGCCGCCGCTCCAGGTCGGCCACCCAGGCCTCGGCGCCCAGTTCGCGCCAGCGCGGCACTTCCTGGCGGATAAAGGCCAGCCCGGCAGGCACGGGGAACCTCTCGATGCGCGAACAGGGAAACTCCGCGCAGGCCGCGCAGCCGTCAAGGCCCTTGCTTTGCGCGCAATCGCGGATGGCGCACGCCTGGCAAAAGACAAAGCGCCGTGGCGACATGCAGCCATCACAGACTATCTGCTCCTCCTCCACGCCGTAGAGTTTGGCCACCTTTTGCTTCAGGGCCGGATCGTCGCTGACCCAGGCCAGGCGAATGGCGCAGATGCCGCAATAGAGCCCGCAAGGGGCCAGCAGTTCCCGGTTGATCATCGCCCATCCTCCACGTTTCAGGGTTTGACGCCGCGCACCAGGCCCACTGGCGAACCCGGCGGCAAGGGCCCGCTGTATTCGCACTGGCCCAGGCCGGCCTCGATCATGAACTGGCTGATTTCCTCGGCCGTGTAGCCGCGGCCGCCTTCGGTGTTGATCAGCATGTTCAGGGCAAATAGCGCCGCGAACGGCGGCGAGGGGTTGCGGCGGTCGAGCACGAACTCCTGCACCCACAGCGCGCCGCCCGGGGCCAGGGCCTGGGCGGCCTTGCCCACCAGCTTGCGGCAGACCGCGGGCCCCACGCCGTGCAGCACCTGGCTGAGCCAGACCACGTCGTAGGGGCCGCCGAGGTCGTCGTTGTTGTAGTCGCCGACGATGTAGCCCACCTTGCCTTCCAGGCCGCGCGACTTGGCCTCGCGGCGAAAATGGGGTTCGGCGCCGGGCAGGTCGAAGACCGTGGCCGCCAGGCCCGGCTGAAAGCGCGTGAAGCTGAGCGCGTAGATGCCCGGCCCGCCGCCCAGGTCCAGCAGACGCATGCCCGGTCGCAGGCCCAGGCTGGGGGCCACCAGCGGCGCGCGCATGCGGGCCAGTTCGGCCATGGCCCCATAAAAGTGCCGCCGCGCCGGCGAATCGTGCTGGCCGCCGCGTTGGGCCACCGGCCGGCCACTGGCCACGGCCTGGGGCAAACGGGCCCAGTCGGGGGCCATGTCGTGCATGTGCATGATGTAGTTGTGCAGCGAATCGGGCGAGTCCGGGTCGAGCAATTGCTCCAAGCCGGGGGCCAAGGCGTAGCCGTCCCCGCGGCCGCCCAACAAGCCCAGGCCCTTGCAGGCCACCAGGAGCATGTCGGCGCCCTTGGGGTCCAGGCCCAGGCTGGCGGCCAAGGCGTTGGCCGTGGCCGGGCCCTTGGCCAGACGGGCGGCCAAGCCGGTGGCGGCCAGGGCCTGTAGGGCAAAGACGCCCCAATAGCCGTTGGCCAGGCGGATCACTTCATCGGCGTTCCAGGTTCTTGCTTCCATGCGGCGCTCCGTGAGGGGTTGCTTTCTCGCCTGCCCCACAGTATGCACCAGCCAAGCGTCCTTTGAAAACACCCGTTGCCGGCCTCGCCCGCGCGCCTTACGGGCGCTAGCGTCAATTTATCTTTGATTGTCGGCTGGTTGGCCACGCAACGGGCCGGATGCCCCACGGGTGGCGAGGCGGCTCTCGGCCCCGCCGCCCGTGGGCGGACGGATCAGAATTGGCTCTCGATGGCCTGGTACGAGCAGGCCGGGATGCACGATTCGCAGATGATGCACTTGCTGGGCTCGAAGCACAGCTCCCGCGTCTGGGGGTCGACGCTGAGGGCGTGGGTGGGACAGACGGCCACGCAAGCGGTGCAATGCACGCACTTTTCGGGCATGTAGCGCATTTCCTGAACCACCGGATCGACCTGGACGCCCTTTTCGTCGAGATACTTGAAGGCGGCGTCGAAGTTTTGCTTCTCGCCGATCATCTCCACCACCATGCGGCCCCGCTCCCGCGGCCGAACCTGGGCGCGCAGGATGGTGATCTGCAGGTCGAACTGCCGGATGAGCACATTGGTCACCGGCTCCTGGATCAGGCGTGGCGGAAAGCTGAGGATTACTTTCTTTTTTGCCAACGGGTCACCTTTATCTGGGGGCCGCGCGGAGCGCTGTCCGACGCGGCCGTTTTCGCCTGGATCGCGCTCAATAGGCCAGTTCCGCGCCTGGCAGGGCGGCCACCGGCCTGGTCAGCAAAAACTCGCCGCGCAGGATGCGCTGCCGCAGCTCGTCGGCGATGCGCCGGCTGTAGACACGGCTGGTGGTGCAGCCGGTGGGCACGGTCTTGCCGTCGATCTCGATATGGCCGCTCATCAGCTCGGCCATGGACACCCGCCCCAGATTGCCCGACCGGCCCATGGGATAGGCCTCGCCGTAGTCGATGATCGGGTAGGTGATGTCCTCGTCGGCGACAGCGCAGTGGACCATCACCTGCTCGTCGAGCACCGGGATCGGCACGCCCAGGCCCACCGACAACGACACGCCGTAGCCGGTGACGCTGGCCGCCCGCATATAGCGCGCGTCCATTTGCTTGAGGTCGCCCATCAGGGCCAGGGTGGCCGAGGGGCTGAGGGGCAGATCCTTGGCGTCGCGCTGAGGCTTGGCCACATGCTGGGTGCCCGGCCAGACCACGTAGCCCTCGGCCCCGGCCAGAAAGATGCGCGTGCCGATGCCGATGGTGCGCAGCTTGGGATCGTTGAGCAGGGGGCTCAGCGCGCCAGCGGTCGAGAAATTGGCGTTGCCCAGGCGCGGTTTGAGCACGCCCATGTAGGTGTAGGCGGTCTTTTCGCCCAGGTTGACGGCCACGTTGTAGAGCTGGTAGGCGTTGCGCGGGTCGAAAAGCACCGCGTCGTTCAGGTCTTCCAGGCCAAGCTCCACGGTGTATTCGCGGCGCGGGTAGCAGTCGGTGCCGTAGGCCCGCACCTCCAGCTTGACTTTCTTGCCCTCGACCAGCTTTTGGATGACGTGGGCCCCGCCGAACTGGAACAGGCCCGGATAGACGGCGTTGCGCGGGTCGTCATCGGGCAGGGCGCTACAACCGATCAGCACGTCGGCGGCGGCGAAACCGGCATAGCCCCGCACGCCGTCGATGGTCACCCGGCCACCGCCGCACTTGATCTTGGGCGTGGACTGGCGGAAATTGATGTAGGCCGCCGACGAGCACATCGGCCCGAAGGTGCCGGTGGTCACCACATCGACTTCCTTGGCCGCCTGGGCCGCGCCTTTTTCCCGCACCAGGCCCACGACCTCCTCGGCCGTGGCCACGACGACCTTGCCCGATTTTATCCTGGCGTTGATCTCCTCGATTGTCCTGATCAAGGCTTTACCCCGCTTAGCTGTTGGCGGCCATCTTGCGGTCGGGTGGGCAGATCTGATCTTTCTCGCGTTGACGCACGACCATGTCGGCCAGCGACATCTTGGAGAGGAAGTCGACCAGCAGTTGGCCCATCTCGCCCCAGACCAGATGCACCGTGCAACCGCCGACCCGCTGGCAGTATTCGGCGTCCTGCACGCACTCCACCGGGGCCAGGGGGCCTTCCAGGCTGCGCACGATGTCGTAAAGCGAGATATCCTTGGGATCGGCGGCCAGTTGGTAGCCGCCGCGGGCGCCGCGCACGCTCTTGACCAGGCCGGCGCCTTTGAGGGGAATCAGCAACTGCTCCAGGTATTTGGCCGAAATTTCCTGGCGCAGGGCCAGGTTGCGCAGGGGCACCGGCCCGTCGTCGTTGTGCATGGCCAGTTCGAGCATGGCCCGCACGCCGTATCGTCCTCTGGTAGATAGCTTCATGTCGTCACCATCCGTTGTTAAAATCTTTCGATGATCCACGCCGAGCCAGCAACCCGGTCGTCAAGGAAAAACACCGCCAACTGCCCAGGCGCCACCGCGCCCTGCGGGCTGTTGAAGTCCACCCGCCAAAGATCGCCCTGACGCTCCACGCGGCAAGCCGCGCCCTGGGCCGCGTAGCGCACCCGGCAGTCGTAAATCGCATCGGCCCCCGGCGTGGCGTTCCACATGGCCGCCCCGCCCCAAAAGCCGCCCGTGACCAACGCCTCCTTGGGCCCCACCCGCACCGCCGCGCGCGCGCCGTCCAGGCTCAGAACATAGGTCGGCCGGCCCAAGGCCAGGCCCAGGCCGCGCCGTTGGCCCACCGTGAAACGGTGCAACCCGCCGTGCTGGCCGATGACCCGGCCCGCGGCGTCCTCGATGGGCCCCGGCCGCGTCAACCCCCGACGCCCGATCAGCTCGTCCCAGCCGCCTGGCGGCAGAAAGCAGCCGTCCTGGCTCTCGGCGCGCTGGGCTGCGGCCAAGCCGCTTTCCCTGGCCACCCGGCGCACCTCGTCCTTGGTCAGTCCGCCCAGCGGGAAAATCAATCGCTCCAGCAGCGCCGGCCGCAGCCTGGCCAAAAAATAGGCCTGGCTCTTGGCCGCGTCAGCCGCCCGAGCCAAAACCGGCCGGCCGCCCAGGCGCGCCAGCCTGGCGTAATGCCCCGTGGCCAGGGCCTGGCAACCAAAGGCCTGGGCCGCCCGCCACAGGGCCGGAATCTTCAGCGCCGCGTTGCACACCGCGCAGGGGTTGGGCGTGCGGCCGGCCGCGTATGCCCGCGCCGCCGGGGCGATCACCGCCCGCTCGAAGGCCGCCGCCACGTCGATCACCTGATGCGTAAGCCCCAGCGCCCTAGCCGCCTCGGCGGCCTCGGTCAGGGCCCGCCGCGGCCCCGCGCCCAGCGCCAGCGTCAGCCCGATGACCTCGTGGCCGGCCCGGCGCAGCATCAGCGCGGCGACGGTGGAATCCACCCCGCCGCTGAGGGCCACGGCAATGCGCGCCATCAGGCGCCTCCCACGGGCAAATACACAGAAAGCACGTGGAGGATTCGGATTTTGGGAAATATATATGCCTTGCCCGGCACTGTCAACCGACTTTTTCCTATCATTGACTAGGCCTTTTGCCTGGCTCGGCGGGCGATCGCGTTCAGCGGCGCAGGGCGCGCTCCATCTCGCGCTGCTGGTCACGCTCCTTGATCGAGGCGCGTTTATCGTGCAATTTCTTGCCCTTGGCCAGGGCAAGCTCTACCTTGGCCCGGCCGTTTTTGAAGTATAACGCCAGCGGGATCAGGCTGTTGCCCTGCTCCTGGGTCTTGCTGGCCAGCTTGGCGATCTCGCGCTTGTGCAAGAGCAGCTTGCGCTGACGGGTGGGCTCGTGGTTGTCGTAGTAGGCGAAGGGATAGGCCTGGATCTGGCAATTGACCAACCACAGCTCGCCGTTTTTGATCTTGGCGTAGGCGTCGACCAGGCTGGCCTTGCCCAGGCGCAACGATTTGACCTCGGTGCCGGTGAGGACCATGCCGGCCTCGAAGCGGTCGCCCAGTTCGTAGTTGAACCGCGCCTTGCGGTTGACGGCGATGATTTTGACGCCAGTTCCGGCCATGTCGCCCGCGCCTATCTTTTTTCCGACGCGGCCGCGCCGAAGATGTCCGGGAAGTTGTCGTTGAGTTCGCGGTTGATCAGTTCGGCCACATCGGAGGCGGTGGGCAGGGTCAGGGCCTCCTGGGCCACGGCGCGCCACAGGCCCAGGTCGGTGCGCCGCGCCACCTGCTTGACGCGGGGGATGGTCATGGCGTTCATCGAAAGCTCGTCCAGGCCCAGGCCCAGCAGCAGCGGCACGGCCCGGGGGTCGCCGGCCATCTCGCCGCACATGGCCACGGGGATGCCGTTGGCGTGGCCGGCCCGCACCACGCGGTCGATCATGCGCAGCACCGCCGGGTGCAACGGCTGATAAAGATGGGCCACGTATTCGTTGACCCGGTCGATGGCCAGGGCGTATTGGATCAGGTCGTTGGTGCCGATGGAGAAAAAGTCGGCGTGCCGGGCCAGGTGGTCGGCCACCATCACCGCCGAGGGCACCTCGACCATGATGCCCACTTTGATCTGGCGATCAAAGGCCAGGCCGCGGTGGTCCAGCTCGGTCATGACGTCCTCGACGATGGCCCGGGCCTTGCGCAGTTCGCCCAGGCCCGAGATCATCGGGAACATGATGCGCATGCGGCCCATGCTGGAGGCCCGCAAGATGGCGCGCAACTGCGTCTTGAACAGGCCGCGCTCCTGCAGGCAGAAACGGATGGCCCGCAGGCCCAGGGCCGGGTTGGCCTCGGGGGCCAGGTCCACGCTGTGGGCGAACTTGTCGCCGCCGATATCGAGGGTGCGGATGGTCACGGGCAGATCGCCCATGCGCCGGGCCACATCCTGAAAGTCTTCCAGCAGTTCCTGCTCGGTGGGTAGTTGACGCTTGTTGATATAGAAAAACTCGGTGCGATAGAGCCCGATGCCCTCGGCGCCATAGCCGGCCACGCCGCCGGCCTCGGCGCCCATTTCGATGTTGGCCACCACGTGCACGCGCACGCCGTCGGCGGTGCGGGCGTCCTGGCCGGCCTGGGCCAGCACTTCCTGGCTGTAGAGTTCGTAGGCCTCCTGGCGCTCGCGGTAGAGGTGCAGGGTCTCCTCGTCGGGGTTGATGATGAGCAGGCCCTCGCCGCCGTCGATGATGATCAGGTCGCCATTCTGCACGACGCGGCTGGCCCGCTGGCAGCCCACTACCGCCGGGATGGCCCGGGCCTGGGCCATGATCGCCGTGTGGCTGGTGGGCCCGCCCATGTCGGTGGCGAAGCCCAGCACCCAGTCCAAGTCCATCTGGGCGGTGTCGGCCGGCGAAAGGTCGTGGGCGACGACGATGACCTTGTCGCGGATGCGGGCGATGTCGTCGGTCTGGTGGCCGATGAGGTGGCGCATGACCTGGTTGGTGACATAATCCACATCGGCGAAGCGCGAACGGATATATTCGTCCTTGATCCGCTGGAAGGCGCTCTGGGCCTCCTGCACGGCCAGCGACAGGGCCCATTCGGCGTTGATGCGCCGCTGGCTGATGTAGGAGGCCGCCCGCTGGCTGATCATGTTGTCGCGCAGGATCAGCAGGTGGGCGTCGATGATGTGGGCGTACTCGGCCAGCCCGCCGCTCAGGTCGGCCTTGGCGGCGTTGAGTTCGGCCTCGGTGGCGGCCACCGCCTCGTTGAAGCGCTCGACCTCGGCGGCGACCTGGGCCTCGTCGGTCAGCACGGCGTAGGGCGCCTGCAAGGGACGGCGCACCACCACCAACGCCCGGGCGATGGCGATGCCCGGCGAGGCGCCCACGCCGCCAAGGCGCATTTCTTGGCCTTCGCTCAAGCTTCCTCTCCGAAACGATCCTCGAACAGACGCTCCAGGGCTTCCAGGGCCTGATGGGCTTGGCCGCCCATGGCCCGGGCCAGCAGTTCGCTGCCCTTGGGCGCGTCCAGGGCCAGGATGGACAAGACGCTGTCGGCCTCGGCCTCCACGCCGTCTTTGTGCAAAGTGATCTGGCAGTCGAAGCCGCCGGCCAATTCGGTTATCTTGGCCGCGGCCCTGGCGTGCAGGCCCAGGGCGTTGACCACGCTGAGGACTCTTTCGTGTGGCTCTTGGTTGGCTGCGTCCATTTTGCTAGATTCTGGGGTGGTCGTGGCGCGCTCGCGGCCGCCCTTCAGCTCCATGAGTTTGTTGTAGATCGCTTTTCGCGTTTGCCCCGTGGCCGCCGCCACCCGCCGGGCCAGTTCACCCGGCGATTCCCGGCCCTCGGCCAGCCCGTCGATCAGCAGCCGCCGGGCCTGATCGGCCGTGTCGGCGGCCGGCGCGGCCTGGCCGGGGCCCAGCACCAGGGTGTATTCGCCCCGAGGCTCCTCACGGGCCGTGGCCGCCACCAACCCGGCGCAGGTGTCGCGCCAGATCTGTTCGTGGAGCTTGGTCAACTCGCGGGCCACGGTCAGGGGCCGATCGCCCAGGGTCTCCAGCAGGTCCACCGCCGTGCGCGGCAGGCGGTGAGGCCCCTCGAAAATCACCAGCGGCCAGCCGGTCTGGCCGGCCCGATGCAACAGCTCGCGCCGCGCGCCGGTCTTGGGCGGCAAAAAGCCCAGAAACACCACCGGCGAGGGCTCCAGCCCGGCCACGCTCAGCGCCGCGGCCAGGGCGCTGGGCCCGGCCACCGGGCAGAGCCTGTGCCCGGCCTCCAGGGCCAGGCGCACGACCACCGCGCCGGGATCGTTGACGCCGGGCGTGCCAGCGTCGGAGACCAGGGCCACGTCCTGACCCTCATCCAGGCGGCCGACGATCTCGCGGGCCGAGCGCTGGCGGTTGGCCTCGCGGCAACTGATCAACCGCTTGCCGCTCAAACCCAGATGGGCCAGCAACTTGCGCGCCCGCTCGACGCTCTCGGCGGCGATGACCCGGCACTGGGCCAGGGTCTGAGCGGCGCGGGGGCTCAGGTCGCCCAGATTGCCCAGGGGCGTGGCCACCACAAAGAGCGTGGCCATCGCTCAGTCCCCCGGCCGGAAGGCGTCGGGCAGGTGTCGCACCCGCGCGCCACCGGCGGCCAGGTCCACGGCCACCACGTCAAAACGGCAGACGGGCGGGCCTGGCGCGCCGGCCAGATAGGCCTGGGCCGCCTGGGCCAGCCGACGGCGCTTGCGCGCGTCCACGGCCTCCTCGGGCAGGCCGCAAGCCGCGCCGCTACGCCCCTTGACCTCCACGAAAACCAACACATCGCCATCCCAGGCGATCAAATCAAGCTCGCCGGCCGTGGTGCGCACATTGGCGCCCACCACGCGCATGCCCAGGGCCTCCAGCCGACCCCTGGCCAGGGCCTCGGCCTCCTCGCCCAAGCGCGGCCTAGGCATCGCCCCAGGCCAAAGGCATCTGGGCCACGTCGGCGTAGGAGCGCCGGTGGATCGGGCAGGGCCCGAACCTGGCCAGGGCCTCTTTGTGCTGAGGGGTCGGGTAGCCCTTGTTGGCCGCGAAATTGTATTGCGGCCAACGCTCGTGCAATCGCGCCATCAGCCCGTCGCGCCAAACCTTGGCCAGGATGCTGGCTGCGGCGATGCAACGGCATGAGGCGTCTCCACCCACGACGGCTTTTTGGGGCAAATCCAGAGGCGTGACGAAACGGCCGTCGACCAACAGGAAATCGGGCCGCGGGCGCAATTGCTCCACGGCCCGGCTCATGGCCAAAAGCGAGGCGTTGTGGATGTTGAGGCGGTCGATCTCGTCGGCCTCGACCACGGCCACGGCCCAACCGGCCGCGTCGGCCTTGATGCGCTCGGCCAGAAACTCCCGCCGCGCCGCGCTCAGACGCTTGGAGTCGTCGACTCCGGGGTCGGGCCAATCGGCGCGCAACATCACCGCGGCGGCCACCACCGGCCCGGCCAACGGCCCGCGGCCGGCCTCGTCGGCCCCCGCCAGCAAGCGGCAGCCCCGCCGCCACAAGAGCATTTCCTCGTGGCCGACCGGCCCAGGCGCGCAGCCCTTGGCCGCCGCCCCGCCCACGGCTAGTTGCGCCCCTTCTCCTTGAGACGGGCGGCTTTGCCGCGCAGGCCACGCAGGAAGTAGATGCGGCCCTGGCGCACCTTGCCCTCGGTGACCACTTCGACCCTGTCGATGACCGGCGAGTGCAACGGGAAGATGCGCTCCACGCCCACGCCGTAGGAGATCTTGCGCACGGTGAAAGTCTCGCCCGGACCATGGCCCCGGCGGCGCAGCACCACGCCCTGGAAGACCTGGATGCGCTCTTTTTCACCTTCTTTGATCCGCACGTGCACCTTCACCGTGTCGCCGCCGCGAAAATCGGGAATGTCCACGCGCTTCTGCTCGAGAGCGAGCATTTCGATGGCGTCCATCACTAAAACTCCCAAAAAGCTGTGCGCGGGGAAAAAAGCGCCGCCGCGCTTGTTGGCTTGGGCCGGCCCGGACCGGGCCGCGCATAATCTATCCTATATTATCCTGATCCGCCACCTCATCCAGCAGGGCCAGGTCCGTTTCACTCAAACGCGCCTTGGCCAGCAGGTCCGGCCGACGGGCCCTGGTGCGGGCCAGCGACTGGGCCCGCCGCCAGCGGGCGATCAATGCGTGATTGCCGCCCAGCAGCACTTCCGGCGTCTCAAGCCCCCGAAAAACCGCCGGCCGCGTGTAGTGGGGGTGCTCCAGCAGGCCGTCGGCAAAGCTGTCGCTGGCCGCCGAATCCTCCGAGCCCAACACTCCCGGCAACAGCCGGCTCACCGCGTCCACCACGCAAAGGGCCGCCAACTCGCCGCCGGAAATGACGAAATCGCCCACCGAAAGCTCGTCGTCGACCTTCAACCGCCGAAAGCGCTCGTCCACGCCCTCGTAGCGGCCGCAGACCAGAATCAGCCGCGGCAAACGAGCCAGTTCCTCGGCCACGGCCTGATCGAAACGCCGGCCCTGGGGCGAAAGCAAGATCACCGGCCCGGCCGGCTCGGGCTCCAGGCTCTCCAGGGCCGCGCACAACGGCCCGGCCATCATCACCATGCCGCAGCCGCCGCCATAGGGCGTATCATCGACCACGTGGTGGCGGCCCAGGCCAAAGGGCCGCACGTCCAGCGGCCGCACGGCGATCAGCCCGGCCTTCTGGGCCCGGCCCAGGATCGACGCCTGGGCGTAGGCCTGGCAGACCTCGGGCAGCAGGGTGAGGATGTCGAATATCATCTCGTGGCCCGCCCTAGGGCTCGTCCCAGCCCTGGGCCTCCAACAGGCCCTCGGGCGGATCGACCACCACCAACCCGGCGGCCAGGTCCATTTCGACCAACACGCCCTCGACCAGAGGGATCATGGCCTCCTTGCCACCGGGGCCACGCAACACCAGGTTGTCGTGGGCGCCGTTGTCGGTCAGGGCGAAAACATGGCCCAGGTCTTGACCTTGGGCCGTGCGCGCCCGCGCGCCGATCAGCTCGAACCAGTAAAACTCGTCGTCGGCCAGGGGCGGCAGGTCTTCCCGGCGCAGATAAAGCCAGGCCCCACCCAGCGCCGCGGCGTCTTCCCGCGTGGTCACGCCTTCCAGGGTCATCAGCAATCGGCCGCCGTGCCAGCGCGCGCCCAGCAGGCGGTATGGCTTGGCCACGCCGGGCTCGGCCCCCAGATAGACCACGCCCGCCCGCGCGAACACCTCGTGGTCTTCGGCGAACGAGCTTATCTTGACCTCGCCCCGCAGGCCGAACGAGCCCGCCGAACGACCCATGGTCACAAGGCGTTGGGCCGGCATCGCTACTCGATGATCTCCAGCACCGCCCGCTTGCGGATCTTGGTCGAGGCCGCGCTGAGGATGGTGCGCATGGCCCGGGCCGTGCGGCCCTGCTTGCCGATGACCTTGCCCAAGTCTTCCTTGGCCACCTTCAACTCGATCACCGAGGTCTGCTCGCCTTCTATCTCGCCCACTTCAACTTGCTCCGGATTGTCGACCAATGCCTGCGCAATGTACTTGATCAGCTCCTTCATAGAGCACCTCCGTAGGAGTGGCGGAATGGGAACGGCGGCGAAGACCGCGGCGCGTCAAGCCAATAGGCGCTCTCTACTCGGCGGCGGCGGACAACAGGCCCCGGGCCTTGAGCAGGCTGGCCACGGTGTCGGTGCACTGGGCCCCGCTGGCCAGCCACTTGCCCAGGACGTCGGCCTTGACGTTGACCGCGGCCGGGTTCTGGTTGGGGTCGTAGGTGCCGACGATCTCTAGAAAACGCCCGTCACGCTTGCCCTGGGAGTCGGCGGCGACGATGCGGTAGATGGGTTTTCTCTTGGCGCCCATGCGGGTCAGTCTGATTTTTACGGCCATTATTTCGTTTCCGCTTTTGTGTGCCTGGTTATCGGATCACATGGAGGCAAGCAGGCGCTTGAGGCCCTTGCGCTTGCCGCCCAATTTGCTCACTTGTTTCATCATCTTTTTGGCCTGGGTGAAGTTTTTCAGCAGCCGGTTGACATCGGCCACCGTCACCCCCGAGCCGGCGGCGATGCGCTTGCGCCGCGAGGCGTCGATGATCTGGGGCTTGGCCCGCTCGCCGGGCGTCATCGAGCTGATGATCGCCTCCACCCGGCCGATCTCTTTCTCGTCGGGCTGCATGTCCTTCATGCCTTTGAGCTTACCGGCCCCCGGCAGCATGCCCAGGATCGACTCCAGCGAGCCCAGCTTGCGAATCTGGCGGATTTGCTCACGAAAATCCTCCAGGTCAAACTCGTTTTTGGCCATCTTCTTGGCCAGGGCCTGGGCTTTTTCCTGCTCGAAGGCCGAGGCGGCCTTTTCCACGAGGCTTAGCACATCGCCCATGCCCAGGATGCGCCCGGCCATGCGATCGGGGTGAAAAGGCTCCAGGGCGTCGAGCTTTTCGCCCACGCCAACGAGCTTGATCGGCACGCCCGTCACCGCGCGGATCGACAACGCCGCGCCGCCCCTGGCGTCGCCCTCGACCTTGGTCAGCACCACGCCGCTCAGGCCCAGGCGCTGATGAAAAGCCTCGGCCACGTTGACCGCGTCCTGGCCGGTCATGGCGTCGGCCACCAGAAGGATCTCGCCGGGCTGAAGCTTTTGCTTGATGCGCTCCAACTGGGCCATCAGCGGCTCGTCGATGTGCAGCCGGCCGGCGGTGTCGAGGATCAGCGCGTCGCAGCCCAGACGCGAGGCCGTGCCCAGGGCCCGCACGCAGATGTCGACCGGGTCGCCGCCGGGGTCACTGTCGTGGACGGGGACGCCCAGTTGCGCGCCCAGCTTTTTCAGCTGCTCGATGGCCGCCGGGCGTTGCACGTCGGCCGGCACCAGCAGGGGCTTTTTGCCCATGCCCGCCAGCATGCGCGCCAGCTTGCCGGCGGTGGTCGTCTTACCCGCGCCCTGCAGGCCCACCATCATCAGCACCTGCGGCGGCCGGCCGATCAGGTTCAGGCCTTCGGCCTGGCCGCCCATCAGCGACGAAAGCTCCTCGCGGACGATCTTGATCACCTGCTGGGCCGGGGTCAGGCTCTTCATGACCTCTTGGCCCACGGCGCGCTCGCGCACCCCGGCGACAAAGTCCTTGGCCACTTTGTAGTTGACGTCGGCCTCCAACAAGGCCAGGCGCACCTCGCGCAGGGCGTCGGCGATGTTGGCCTCCGACAGCTTGCCGTGGCCCTTCAGGCGCTTGAATGTCTCCGCCAGGCGATCGCTGAGATTATCGAACATCGGCAACCAGATTTCCGCTATAACTCGCTTCGCGTGATATGGGCGCACCTGACCCTTGCGTGGATGGCCCCACGAAAGAATGGATTATATTGGATGCCCCCGCAACCGTCAACCAACGGCCGCGCCTTTTTCCCCGAGCCGCGCTTGCGCCTCTTGTGAAAATATACCATCCCTCGCGCTCGGGATTCAATTGCTTGTTGCCAGCCTTTCGGCCCGGACCTAAAATCCAATCTCGACCACAAGGAGCGACGCCATGGCCCTGCAAAGCCTATTATGCCTCGACGTGGGCGGCGGCACCCAGGATATTCTCTTCTGGCGGGCCGATCGCCCCATCGAAAACGCCCTGAAGATGGTTCTGCCCTCGCCAACCCAGATCGTGGCCAAACGCATCCAACGGGCCACGCGCCAGGGCCGGCCGGTGTTTCTGAACGGCTGGCTGATGGGCGGCGGGGCCATGGCCAAAGCCGCGCGGGATCACGTGGCGGCGGGGCTGGCCTTCCAGGCCACGGCCCGGGCCGCCGCCAGCTTTCACGACGACCCCGAGCGCGTGCGGGCCATGGGTTTCACGATTGGCGCGCGACCGCCGGCCGGCGCGGCCCGCATCCACGCCTCCGATCTGGACATGAAGGCCCTGCGCGCCATCTGCCTGGCCTGCGAGATCGACCTGCCGCCGCGCCTGGCCGTGGCCCTGTGCGACCACGGCTTCAGCCCGCGCTTTTCCAACCGCAAGTTCCGCTTCGCCCAGTGGGAGCGCTTTTTGGCCGGCGGCGGCCGCCCGCTCGCGTTGATCGGCGACGATCCGCCCCCCAGCCAGACCCGCCTGCGCGCGGCCAGCGCCCAGTGGCCCGGCTGCCTGGTCATGGACACCGCCGCCGCCGCCCTCTGGGGGGCCCTGCAAGACCCGCTGGCGGCCGCCCACGCCGGGCGGGGCCTGTGTTTGGTCAACCTGGGCAACGAGCACGCCGTGGCCTTTCTGGTGGCCGACGGCCGGGTCTGGGCCGTCTACGAACACCACACCGGCCTGCTCACCCCCGCCTTGCTGGCCGATCACCTGGCGCGCTTCATCACCGGCCGCATCAGCGACGCCGAGGTCTTTGACGGCCGGGGCCACGGCTGCGCCCGCGCCGCCGGCGCGCCAGACGAGCCAACCACGCCCATCTTCGTCACCGGGCCCCAACGGGCCCTGGCCCGCGATTTGGGCTGGACCGTGGCCGCGCCCCACGGCGACGTGATGCTCTCGGGCTGCTTTGGCCTGCTGGCCGCGGCCCAGGCCCTGGACGCCCAGCGAGCCGCGCCCCGATCATGAGCCGCCCGCCCGCCACGCCGGTGATGTTCCAGCGCCAGATGGGCTATCTGGGCGCCGAGGAACAACAGCGCCTGGCCCAGGCCAGCGTGGCCGTGCTGGGCCTGGGCGGCGTGGGCGGGGTCTGCGCCGAGCTGCTGGTCAGGGCCGGCGTGGGCCATCTGCTGCTCGGCGATGGCGACCGTTTCGAGCCCACCAACCTGAACCGCCAGATCGGGGCCACCGGCGAGACCATGGGCCAGGCCAAGGAGGCCGTCACCGCCGCCCGCCTGGCCCTGATCAACCCCCAGGCCCGCCTGGCCATCATCCCGCCCCTGGGCGGCCACGGCTGGCGACCGGACCTGCTGGCGGGCCGGGACGCCGTGATCCTGGCCGCCGACGCGCCCCGCGCGGCGCTGATGGCCCTGCGCGCCGCCCGCCGGGGCCACGCGCCCCTGGTCGAGGCCGTGGCCCTGCCGACGATCCAGATCCGGGCCTTCGACCCCCAAGGCCCCGACCCCGAGGACGGCATGGCCACCCAGGGCCGGCCCCTGAGCGATTTCTCCGACGAGGCCCTGAGCCAGGCCATGGCCGAGGGCCCCCTGGCCGCCTGGCTGGAGGGCGACGGTTCGCCCCTGGCCCTGAGTCCGGCCATGCTGCTGGCCATGGCCCAGGGTCACTCCGCCCTGAGCTTTGGCCCCCACGTCTGGCTGGCCGGAGCCTTGGCCGCCTTGGAGTGCCTGAAAATCATCCTGGGCCGGGGCGTGGTGGCCTGGCATCCCGGCCGCGCCGCCCTGGACCCTTGCTTGTGGCGGCTTTTCCTGGCAGAGTGAGCCATGCTGTCGTATCTGCGCATCGAAAACTTCGCCCTCATCGACCGCCTGGAGCTGGAGCTCAGCCCCGGCCTGACCGTGCTCAGCGGCGAGACCGGCGCCGGCAAATCGATCATCCTGGCGGCCATGGGCCTGATCCTGGGCCAGCGGGCCGCCGGCGATCTGGTGCGCCAGGGGGCCGAGCAGGCGGTCATCGAGGCCCTGTTCACCGTCGACGAACATGGCCCGGCCGCGGCCGTTTTGGCCGAGGACGGCGGCGCGGCCCTGGAGCCCGGCGGCGAGCTGGTCATCCGCCGGGTGGTCAACCGCGAGGGCCGCAACCGCGTGCAGGTGGGCGGGACGCTGGCCACGCTGGCCTTGCTGGGCCGGCTGGGGCCCGAGTTGGTCAGCGTGGTGGGTCAGCACGAATCCACCTCCCTGTTGCGCGCCGATCAGCACCTGGCCCTTCTCGACGCCTTTGCCGGCCTGGACGACCAACGCGGCCAGGTCGGCCGGGCCGCGGCCCGGGTCCGCGACCTGGACGGCCGGATCAAGGCCCTGGGCCAAGAGCTGGAGCGCCGCGAGCACCGCCGCGACGATCTGCTGCGCGCCGTCGAGGAACTGGAGGCGGCCAACCTGCGCCCTGGCGAGGAGGACGAACTGCGCCAGGAACGCCATCTGCTGGCCGGGGCCGAGCAGATGGGCAATCTGGGCCGCCAGGCCTTTGACGGGCTCTACGCCGCCGAAGGCTCGCTGCTGGAGCGCGCGGGCAAGCTGCGCGGCCAGCTCAAGGACTTGACGGCCATCGACCAGCGGGCCGCCGGCCTGGCCGCCAAGGCCGAGGAGGCCTTTTTTCTGCTGGAAGACCTGGCCATGGAGCTGCGCGCCTACAATGGCAAGATCAACTTCGACCCCGAGCGCCTGGATTGGATCGAAGCCCGCCTGCACCAGCTCCAGCGTCTGGGCCGCAAGTACGGCGGCGACGCCCCCGCCGCCCTGGAAAGCGCCCGCCAAGAGCTGGCCAGCCTGGAGACCGGCCAGGACGCCCTGCGGGAGTTGGCCGCCCAACGCCAGGCCGCCCTGGAAAGCGCCCTGGCCCTGGCCGAGGCGCTCAGCGATCGGCGCCAGCAAGCCGCCAGCCGCCTGGCCCGGGCCGTCGAGGCCGAGCTGGCCCAACTGGGCATGACCGCCTGCCGTTTCGAGGCCCAGTTCATCCCGCCCGCCGGGGCCGCCGTGGCCACCGACAAGGGCCCCCTGGGCCCGGCCGGCCTGGAAGGCTGCGAGTTCCTCATCGCGCCCAACCCCGGCGAGGGCCTGCGCAAGCTGGCGCGCATCGCCAGCGGCGGCGAGCTTTCGCGGCTGTTGTTGGCCCTGCGGGGGGTGGTGGCGCAAAAGATGGGCCTGCCGACGATGGTCTTCGACGAGGTCGACGCCGGCGTGGGCGGGGCCACCGGCTCGGCCATCGGCCGCAAGCTGGCCCAACTCAGCCGGGGGGCCCAGGTGATCTGCATCACCCATCTGCCCCAGATCGCCGCCTGGGCCGACAGTCACATCGCCGTGGTCAAGCAGATCGACGGCGGCCGCACGGCCACGGCGCTAGCGCCCCTGGACGAGCGCGGCCGCCTGGCCGAACTGGCCCGCATGCTGGCCGGCCCCGACGACCAGGGCACCGCCCGTCGCCACGCCGAGGAGCTTTTGGCCGCCGCCCGCCGGCAAAAGCAGGCTCAGTAGACCACCGTGACCACGCCGGCCGGCTCGGCGGTGACCCGGCCGATAATCGCCGCGCCGTCGCCGCCGGCCAAAAGCATCGCCACCGCCCGGTCGAGCTGATCGGGCTCCAGGCCCATCAACAGCCCGCCCGAGGTCTGGGCGTCGGCCAGCAGATCGCGGACTATGGGGTCGACCGCGCCACGGCTGGCCAGCCAGCGGTCGCAATATTGCCGGTTGCGGTGGCTGCCCAGGGGCACCAGGCCCATGGTGGCCATCTCCCTGGCCTCGGCCAGCACGGGCACGTCGTTGGCGATGATCTCCAGGCCCACGCCCGAGGCCCGGGCCAGCTCCAGGCCGTGGCCCAGCAGGCCAAAGCCCGTTACATCCGTGCCGCCGCCGACGCCGCATTCGTTCATCACCCGGCCGGCCAGGGCGTTGAGCCGGCGCATCTGGGCCACGGCCCGTTCCACGGCCTGGGGCGAGGCCAGGCCGGCCTTGAGGGCGGTGGCGATGACGCCGGTGCCCAGGGGCTTGGTCAGCACCAGGATCTGCCCCGGCCGCAGGCCGGCGTTGGTCACCACCCGATCGGGATGGACCACGCCCGTCACCGAAAGGCCGTATTTGAGGTCTTCGTCCTCCACCGAGTGGCCGCCGGCCAGGGCCGCGCCGGCCTCGTGGACCTTGTCGGCCCCGCCGCGCAGGATCTCGCGCAGGGTCTCGAAGGGCAGGGTTTTCACCGGAAAACAGCAGATGTTCATGGCCGTCAGCGGCCGGCCGCCCATGGCGTAGACGTCGCTGAGGGCGTTGGCCGCGGCTATCTGGCCGAAAAGATAGGGATCGTTGACGATGGGCGTGAAAAAGTCCAGCGTCTGGATCAGGGCCAGATCGTCGCTGAGCTTGTAAACGCCGGCGTCGTCGGCCGTGCCCGCGCCGACCAGCAGGCGGGGGTCGGTCTCGGGGGGCAGGCCTTCGAGAATCTGCGCTAGATCACCCGGACCTATCTTTGCCGCTCAACCGGCGGCCCGGGCCTTTTCGGCCAGCCTTGGCTCCTCGGCCATGATCGATCGCTCCCCTATCGGCCCCTAGCGCCGCAAGGTGGCCCGCAGGCGGTCGGGCCGGGCGAACAGGCCCAGGGCCTCCAACGGGCCGGTGGTGATGACGTCGGCGGCGCGCACGGCCTGGCCGCTGGCGCCCTCGGGGCCGACGACGCAGACGCCCACCACCGCCGCCAGCAGCATTGGCGCGTCGTTGGCCCCGTTGCCGATGGCCGCCACGCTGTCGGCGCCCAGCCGCCGCACGAAGGCCAGCTTCTGCCCGGCCTCGTCGCCGGGGCCGATGACGTGCAGATTCACGCCCTGGCCAAAAATAGTGGCGGCCGTGCCAAAGGTGTCGGCCGTCAACAGGTGGCAGGTCAGGATTTCACTCAGCCCCAGCACGGCCTGGCGCACCGCGGAGGCGACCACGCCGTCGTGGGCCAGGGTGCCGTTGAGGTCGAGCACCAGGTGCTCCAGCGCCAGGGCGCGCCAACCGGGGATGTCCAAACGCAAGGCCATGGCGCTACTCGGCCACCGCCCGCTGCTCCTTGAGCAGGGCGATGAAGGCCTGGGCCGCCGGCGAGTGGGTGCGGCGCTTGCGCATGACCAGATGAAAACGCCGCCGCAGGTCCAGAACCTTGATTTCCACCAGGGCCAGACGGCCGGCGGCCACGTCGTCGGCCAGGGCCCGGCGGCTGAGGACGCCCATGCCCACCTTGGCCCGCACGGCCTGGATCACCGCCGTGGTCGAGCCCATCTGGGCGGCCACGGTCAGGTCGTCGAAGCCGACGCCGGCCTTGCGTAGCGAGGCGGCCAGCGACATGCGCGTGCCGCTGCCGGCCTCGCGCAGGATCAGCGGCCAGCGCAGCAAGTCGCCGATGCCGGCCACCTTGCCGGCCAGGGGGTGATCGGGCCAGACGGCAAGGGCCAGTTCGTCGTTCCACAGAGCGGAAAACTGCAGGCGGTCGTCGTCCAGGGCCGCGCCGACCACGCCCAGCTCCAGTTCACCGGCCAACACCTTGCCGGCGATAAGTTCGGTGTCGGCGATGGTCAGGTTGATGCGCACGTCCGGGTGAGCCTGGCGAAAAAGGCCGATGTAGAGCGGCAGGATGTATTGGCCGGGGATGGTCGAGCCGCCCACCAGCAGATCGCCGCTGAGCCGGCCCAGATAGGCGTCCACCGCCCGGCGGGCCTCCTCGACCATGATCAGGATGCGTTTGGCGTAGTCGTAGAGCAGTTCGGCGGCCCTGGTGGGCATGATCTCGCGGCCCAGGCGGTCGAACAGGCTCACGCCCAGGTCTTCCTCCAGCGTCTTGATGTGGCCGCTGACCGTGGGCTGGCTCAGCAGCACCTCCTCGGCCGCCCGCGAAAACGAACGCTGCTCGTAAACCTTGGCGAAAACCTGTAGCCGGCGCAGGTCCATGGATCACCTATCGATAATTGATGCGTGCACCTATCGGCCAAACCAAGATATCAGCCGGCGACCGCCCGGTCAAGCGCCTTCCTGGGCCGCCGCCAGCAGTTCGGCCACCAGCGCCGCCAGGGCCTTGGCCTCGGCCTCCAGAATCAGGCGGCCCTTTTCGGCCGAGGCTTTGGTGGGATCGCCCCAAACGCCGCCGGGCCAGTGGGCCCGTTTGTCGCGCACCAGGCGAAAGCGCGGGAAGCTGGGATATTCCTCGGCGGCCGAACCCTGGACCAGCCCGGGCCACAGATGCATGGCCAGCGACGTTTCGACCTCGCCGGCGTGGCTGTCGCCGGGGCATTGCAGGATCGGCCGGGCCTCGGCCAGCAGGTCGAGCACGCAGACGGTGGCCACCTGTAGGCCGGTGCTGGTCAAGAGTCTTTCGCCGGCCTCGATGAGGGCGCTTTGGTGGGTGCCGCCGGCGTGTCCGGTGAGCAGGCACAGGCAGCGTATGCCTTGACTCCAAACCCCCTGTCCTATATCGTGTAGCACGGCTCTGAGGGCGTCGCCGGAGATGCCGATCGTGCCCGGATGATTGGCCGTGCTGCGGCAGATCCCATAAAAAAGCGGCGGCAAGACAAAGCAAGGCTCGATGGCCGCGGCGGCCTGGGCCAGGGCCAGGGCGTGCATGGCGTCCAGGCCCAGGGGCAGATGGGGGCCGTGCTGCTCCATCACGCCGATGGGCAAAATCGCCGCCTCGACTTGCCGGCGTTGCTGTACGAAACCCGGCATGGTCAGTTCATGCATCAACATGATCGTATCCTCCCGGCGGCGGCCGCGGCAACCCGTCGCCCCACGGCGCCAAGCCCGTCTTGGCCGATTTTTTTACAAAGCACGCCCGTTGGCCGGGCTCCGGCTGGCAGCTAGTTTACTATGGAACACTGGCCATGTCTTTGCGTTTAGCCGACAGAATCAGCGCCATGCCCGTCGGCCTGAAGCTTGGCGCGACCATGATGGGCGTGTGCCTGGTCGTGTCGGTTTCGATGCTGCTTTTATTCCACGACGTGTCCATGCGCCACATCGTGGCCAGCCTGGAGACCAGCCTGGGCAACGAGCTGTGGCACATCCAGCGCCAGGTCGACCATCTGCTTAAGCTGCACGGCGCGGGCGGGCCGGCCCAGACGCGCCAGGCCCTGGAACGCGGCATGGCCCATTTCGCCCCCGGCCGCACGCCCGGCGGCAGTTTCGCCTTCGTGGCCGACGAGCACGGCCGCGTCCTGGCCGCCCATCACTACCGCGCCGCCGTCCTGCCCGACCGCCGGGCCATCAAGGCGTTGCTGCTGCGGGGCCACGGTTTCACCAGCCTGAGCACGCCCGAGGGCGACATCTGGCTGCGCTTCGACAAGGAGCGCAACTCGGGGCTGTTGTTGGTGGTGCAGGTCAGCGACGATCAGGCGCGGGCCCTGTTCCACCGGGCCAAGCTGACGGTCTTCTGGCTGGCGCTCATCGGTTCGGCGGTGCTGGCGGCGGTGGCCATCGTGGCGCTGCGCCGCGGGGTGGCCCGGCCCCTGCGCCGGCTGACCGCCGAGGCCGAGCGGGTGGCCGCCGGCGACCTGACCCCGCCGGAAACCCTGCAACGCCGCGACGAACTGGGCCGACTGTCGGCGGCGCTACGCAAGCTGACCATCAGCGCCCAGGACATGATCCGCTCGGCCGAGGCCAACGAGGCTCGTTTCCGCCAACTTTTCTCCGACAGCCGCGACGCCGCCTTCATCGTCGGCCACGACGGCCGCCTCAGCGACGTCAACGCCGCGGCGGTCAAGGTCTTTGGTTACGACAACCGCCAAGAAATGCTCGACCTGCCCGACACCGGCCCCATGTTCGCCGACGAAGGCCAACGCCAGGCCTATCTGGAGGCCATCTTCGCCCAGGGCTACGTGCAGGATCATCACACGACCATGCGCCGCAAGTCCGGCCAGGCCTTCGAGGCCCTGATCACGGCCACGGCCCGGGGCGGCGGCGAGGGCCGCTTCGGCCTGGTGCGCGACATCACCGAGATGGCCCAGGCCCAGGCCGAATTGCGCGCCAGCGAAGAGCGCTATCGCCGCCTGGTCGAAAACGCGCCGGGCATCGTCTACCGCTGGTGCATCGACACCAAACGTTTCGAATACCTCAACAGCACCGTCGAACGCATCACCGGCTACAAGGCCGACGACATCATCGGCGACAACGACATCATGGTCCGGGCCATCCCCTCCGATCAGCGCCAGCGCGTGCTGCAAAACTGGCTGTCGCAGATCAGCGGCGAGCCGCCGGCCGTGCGCGAGCAGCAATTCGCCATCCGCGACTGCCAGGGTGGGTTGCACTGGTTTTTGGAGCGCTCGATACTGGTGCGCGACGACCAGGGCCAGCCGACCTACCTGGAGGGCATCGGCTTCGAGATCACCGAGCGCAAACGTTTGGAGGAGGCCCTGCGCGAAGGCCAGATGATGATCGAGGCCACCCTGGCCAGCCTGCCCGTGCCGGTCATGGTCATCGACAGCCGGCACAAGGTCGTGCACTGGAACCGGGCCATGGAGCGCATCTCGGGCCGCGCGGCCAGCGAGGTCATCGGCACCTCCGACCACTGGCGGCCCTTTTACCCCGACATCCATCCCACCCTGGCCGACCTGGTGCTCGACGGCGACTATGACGCCATGGAAAAGCACTACGGCGCCAAGGGCCTGCGCCGCTCCAGCCTGGTCGAGGGCAGCATCGAGTGCGAGGATCTCTTCTGGGGCGAATCGGGCCACGGCCGGCACCTCTATTTCATCGCCGCGCCCATCAAGGACGAACACGGCCGCGTCATCCGCGCGGTGGAAACGCTCATCGACATCACCGACCAGAAAAACCTGGAACAGGAACTGCGCCTGCTCTCGGTGACCGACGAGTTGACCGGGCTCTACAACAAGCGCTTTTTTCACGCCACCGTCGACCGCGAGATGGAGATCGCCCGCCGCTTTGGCCAACCCCTGGCCCTGCTCATGCTCGACCTTGACAGATTCAAGCAATACAACGACACTTTTGGTCACCTGGAAGGCGACAAGGCCCTGGCTCAGTTCGCCGGCGTGGTGCGCGGCGTGGTGCGGGCCGCCGACCTGCCCTGTCGTTATGGCGGCGAGGAGTTCGCCGTGCTGTTGCCGCGCACCGAGCGCGCCGAGGCCATGGTCGTGGCCGAACGCATCCGCGCGGCGGTGGAGGCCATGGACCTGTGGCCGGTGGCCGCCGATGGCCAGCGCCAAAAGCGCCGCGTCACGGTGAGCATCGGCGTGGCCTGCCTCAAGGGCGACCTGAACCAGGACCGCCTGATCAACCTGGCCGACCAGGCCCTTTACGCCGCCAAGCAGGCCGGGCGCAACCGGGTGATCGGCGAGTGCCCCCTGGCCCAGGACGGCCGCGATTAACCAAGACCCTATCCTCGGGCCGCTTTCCCGCGCCCGAGCCTTGCCCCGGGGGGGTCATGCCGCAAGCCGGCCGCATATCGCTCTATGGCATGGTCGCCTGCCTTTCCAGCGCCTTGGACCTGGTCAGCCCGGCGGTGGCCAATCATCAGAAGCGCACCGCCTTCATCGCCGCGCGCGTCGCCGAGGTCATGAAGCTCTCGGCCGCCCAGCGCCGGGCGATCATCCTGGCGGCCATGCTCCACGACTGCGGGGCCATGTCCCTGGGCAGCAAGCTCGAGGCCCTGGATTTCGACTTCGACCAGAAAAATCCCCACCTACACGCCGAGTTGGGCTACCTGTTCCTTAAAAAAATCGACGCCATGTTTCAAAGGAACCAGGCCCTGGGCATGGCCAACCTGGTGCGCCACCATCACGTGGCCTGGGCCGATGGACGGGGCCGGCTGCACAACGACCGCATCGTGGCCATGGAAAGCCACCTGCTGCATCTGGCCGACCGGGTGGAGGTCTTGTGCAAGCGCGGCCGTCAACCCCTGGAGCAGGCCGAGGGCGTGCGGCGGCGCATCGATCAGTCCGCCGGCGAAAGTTTCGACCCGCGCATGGTCCAGGCCTTCCAGGAGGCGGCCAGCCGCGAGGCCTTTTGGCTGGAGTTGGAATACCTTGACGAGATCGAGGCCTATCTGGCGGACCAGGTGGGCGCGGCCGGCGAGATGCCCCTGGACATGAACGGCCTGATGGGGCTTTCAAACATCATCGGCGAGATGGTCGACTATCGCAGTTCGTTTACGGCCACCCACTCGCTGGGCGTGGCCCGCGCGGCCGAGCTTTTGGCCGAGTTGGCCGGCTTTTCGCAAGAGCAACGGGCCATGATCATGGCCGCCGGCCACCTGCACGACATCGGCAAGCTGGCCGTGCCCTCGGAGATCCTGGACAAGCCGGCGCTGCTCGACGCCGCCGAGATGCGCGTCGTCAAGACCCACCCCTACCAGACCCACCGCCTGCTCTCCGGCCTGAGCGGCCTGGGCGAGATACGGGCTTGGGCGGCCTATCACCACGAAACCCTCGACGGCGCGGGCTATCCCTTCCGGCTGGGCGCCGCCGCGATCCCGCTGGGCTCGCGGATCATCGCCGTGGCCGACATCTTCACCGCCCTCACCGAGGACCGACCCTATCGCCGGGGCCTGCCCCTGGCCGAGGTGCTGACGATCCTGGGGCAACTGGCCGCCACGGGCAAGCAGGACAAGCTGGTCATCGGCCTGGCCCAGCAGCACTCGCGCCGTCTGGACGAGGCCCGGCGTCAGGCCCAGGCCGAGGGCGCCGAGGGCTATCGACGCTTCGTGGCGGCGGCCTGAGGCCGCCGCCCGGCCAAGCTGGCTATTTGCCCTTTTTCTTGCGGAAGGGGAAGCCCTTCATCAACGTGTTCATGCCGATATCGGCAAACTGCGCCACCGAAAACCACTGCACGCCGTGCTGGGCGTACTCTTCGATGTTGAGCCAGTTGTCGGTCAGCGGCTGTTGGGCTTGGTCGAAGTTGCCCGTCCACAGCAGCGAACCGTCGGCGCTGGTGACCAGGGCCAGCTCGAAAGTCACCGCCGCCGGCCGCTCGGCGGCCAAGGGCCCGCCCACCCGCTCTTGCCAGCGATAGACCGCCCCCACCAGCACGGCGTCGACCTTGAGCCGGCGGCCGATGTCGGCGATGTCCTGGCGGTCGGCCAACCAGACGTCGCGGCCCAGCGCCTCGCGGGCCACCAGGCCGGTCTGGTCGGCGGAGACAAACGGCAATTCGCAGTATTTGTCCAGGTTCTTTTCCAGCAGCCTGTCGAGGATGCGCGGGGCCTCGGCCGGCACGTCGGAGGCGTTGAAGCAGCCGCCGGTGATGGCGCAAGTGGCCTCGGGCTTGTCGGGGTTGTCGGGCTGGGCGATGATGAAGGGCATCACGGCCAGGCGCTCGAAGCCCTTTTTCTCGCGGGGCGAAAGGCCCTTGGCCTTGGGCTGGCAGCCAACGGCCAACACCATGGCCAGCATGAGCGTGGCGGCGATCAGGATATTTTTGCTGCGGCTCATCACATCCCCTTTTTCGTTTGCGGTGGTCGCGGGCTGGCCGCCCGGCGGCGGATTCTTGGCGTCGTCGAGGTTCGGCGGCCGCGCCCACGGCCCGCCGAAACACGTTATAGCATGGTTTTAGCATCGTCGGCCGACGCACGGAAGCATTTTCACGACGATGGCCGTGGCCGCGCGGCGACGGCGCGAGCCTGGGGCCTTGCTTCGCGCCGGGCCTTGGCCCACAATGACCAGACAAGGCTGGCTTCCGCCCGGCCCACGAAAGGAGCGCGCCATGCAGATCGGCATGATCGGCCTGGGCCGCATGGGCCTGAACATGGCCCGCCGCCTGGCCAGGGGCGGCCACCAGGTGGTGGCCCACAATCGCACCCCCCAGAAAGCCCTCGATTTCGCCGTGCGGGAAGGCGGCCTGGCCGCCGGTTCGTTGGACGAACTGGCCGCCTTGCTGCGCCCGCCGCGCGTGGTCTGGCTGATGCTGCCGGCCGAGGCCGTCGACCAGGCCATCGCCGGGCTGGCCGCCGTGCTGGAGCCCGGCGACCTGGTGGTCGAGGGCGGCAACAGCCATTACAAGCTCGACGGGCCCCGGGCGGCGCTGTTGGCCGCGCGAGGCGTCGATTACCTGGACGCCGGGGTCAGCGGCGGGGTCTGGGGCCTGGAGGAAGGCTATTGCCTGATGGTGGGCGGCTCGGCCGAAGGCTTCGCGCGCCTGACGCCGGCGCTGGAAAGCCTGGCCCCGGCGGGCGGCTATCTGCGCGTGGGCCCGGTGGGCAGCGGGCATTTTGTCAAGATGATCCACAACGGCGTTGAATACGGCATGATGCAGGCCTACGCCGAGGGCTTCGAGCTGATGAAGGCCGGGCCCTTTGCCGCCGAATGCGACTTTCGGGCCATCTGCGAGCTGTGGCAACGGGGCTCGGTGGTGCGGTCGTGGCTTTTGGAGCTGCTGGGCCGGGCCTTTGCCGCCGACCCGCGGCTGGAGGAGGTGGGCGGCTGGGTGGACGACTCGGGCGAGGGCCGTTGGACGGTGGAGTTGGCCGTGGAGACGGCCACCAACGCGCCGGTGCTGACGCTGGCGCTGATGAATCGCTTCCGCTCGCGGCAAAGCGAGGCCTTCGGCGACAAGGTGCTGGCGGCGCTACGCGAGCAGTTCGGCGGCCACGCCGTCAAGAGGCCGGGCCAGGGTTGAAATCAGCGCCGCGCCAGGCGCTGGGCCAGGCCGATCAGCGGCCGCTCCATAACGTGGTAGACCACGAAGGCCGAACCGATGGACGCCGCCACGAACAGCAAAAAATAGATATCGGCCGCCCAGGCCGGCAGGGCCCAGCGCCCGGCCGCGAAATAAACGCGGTGAACGTATTGAAAAATCGCCACCCAGATGAAGTGGACCAGATAGACCGAATACGATATGTCGCCCAGCCTGGTCAGCGCCGCCACCAGGCCCCTGGCCGACCGACCCAGGCGCGCGCGGTCGGTCAGCCATTGCAGGCCGATGATCAAAAGCGCCGCGCCCGGCCCCAGCAGGCAGAGCTCCAGCGCGCGCATGACCAGATGGCCCCAGGCCTTGCCGTGGTTGAGCTTGGCGTAGGCCATCAGCGCCAGCAGGGCCAGCCCGCCCAGCAAATGCCACGGGCCGGATTTTTTACTCCAGCGTTCCTTGGTGAGGTATAGCGCGCAGCCCAGCACGAAATAGCAGTTGAGGTGCGACGTGAGGTGATAGTCGAACACCGCCGGGATCATGCCGAAAAGCGGTAGAACAACCTCGCGGACGACGCCGACCACCGCCGACAGGGCCAGCAGCCACACCGCCGCCCGAAACGAAAAGAGCGCCGTCCCAAGGCCCATAACCAGATAGAAAATGACCTCGTGCTCCAGGGTCCAGCCCGGATCAAGCATGGGGGCTCGGCATTGGGGTATCAGCAGCATCGACTTGATTAAGTATTCGAAATCATATCCTAATTTATATGGTGGCGCCTGTCGGTGCAAGAGATAGACCAACCCATAGACCACCGTGCAGAGCATGTAGAGCGGATAAATGCGCAGGCCCCGCTTGATCAGATACGGCCGCAGGGAAAACGACGCCGAGCTGACCACGTGGGAGATGATGAAGCCGCTGATGACGAAAAAAATGTGCACGCCATATTGACCCGTCCCGAAAAAATAATAAAACGGCAAAAACAGGCCTTCGGGGAAACGGATCAGGACCATCTGCCCGTGGTGAAACACCACCACAAGCGCGGCGATGGCCCGGGCCATCTGGATGTACTGATATTTTGTCGCCGGCGGGGCGGCGGCTCGCTGGTCGTTCAACGGCGATCCTTTGGCCAGCGCGGTGAAGCCAGGCCAAGGGCCGAAACGACCGTTGGCGCGTTGGCGGGCAAAACAGCGCCATCGGCCGGGCTGGCGGCGGCCGATGGCGTTTTCCCGCGCTGGTGCGGCCTAGAACTTGCGCCGCAAAAAGAGCATCGTCAGGTCGTCGAACTTCTCTGTCCCGGCGGTGTATTGGCCGTGACACTCGATGAGCGAGTCGATCATGGCCGGGGCGTCCAGGTCCGAACCAACCTGGGCGTACCAATCCAGGGCCCGCTGCATGCCAAACATCTTGCCGTCGATGTCGATGGACTCGTCCAGGCCGTCGGTGAAGACCAGCATCGAGTCGCCGGGCTCCAGGGTGATGGTGCACTGCTCCAGTTCGATGCCTTCGAAAAAGCCCACGGCCATGCCCGGGATCTGCTCCATGCGCGAAACCGTCCCATCGGCCCGGCGCATCATCGGCGCGGGGTGGCCGGCGCAGGTGTAGACCAACTCGCCCGTGGAGATGGCGTAAATGCCGTAAAACACGGTCACGAACATGCACATCTCGTTTTCGGGCATGATCTGGGCGTTGACCTCGGCCAGGACATCGGCCGGCCGGCTGTAGTGCGCGGCGGCGTTTTTGATCAGCGTCCGGGCCACGGTCATGAACAGGGCCGCCGGCACGCCCTTGCCCGAAACGTCGCCGACCACCAGGCCCACGGTATCGGGGCTGAGCATGAAAAAGTCGTAGAAATCGCCGCCGACCTCGCGGGCCGGGATGGTCTTGGCGAACAGGTCCATCTCGGGCCGCTGGGGGAAGGCCGGATAGGTGCGGGGCAGGATCGATTGTTGGATCTGGTAGGCCGTGTCCAGTTCGCTCTGGATGCGCTCCTTGATGGCGGTGGTGGCGGTAAGTTCCTCGACGTGGCGGCGCAGGTCGGCCACCATGCGGTTGAAGCTTTCGGCCAGGTCGCCGATCTCGTCGCCGGGGCGCACGTCGTCGACGGTGGTGGCCAGGTCGCCTTCGGCCAGATGGGCCGCCGCAGCCGAAAGCCGCCGTAGCGGGCTGGTCAGGCCCAGCACCAGCAGCCAGACCACCAGAAGCATGGCCGCCAGGCCGCCGAAGACGGTCATGGCCTGACGCTTGGCCAGTTCCCACACCGGGGCCATCACGTCATCCTCGGGGATGACCACGCCAAAGCTCCAACCAGCGCCCTCCACCGGGGCGTAGGCCAGCCAGACGTCACGGCCGTCGAGGAAGCTTTTGACGCGCACCAACCCCCGTTGGCCGCCGATCATCTTTTTGCCCAGGGCCCGCAGGTCGTCGCGGCCCGCGCCCTCGGCCAGCGAAAAGATGGTCTCGCGCATGACCCACTGGGCCTTGGGCGCGGCCAAAAAGCGGCCCGAGGCGCTGATGACGAAGGCGAAGCCGTTGCGGCCCACGGTCAAATCGGCCACCTGTCGCTCCAGCGATTGCAGCGAAACGTCGGCGGTGACCACGCCGCCGACCTGGCCGCCCTGCATCAACGGGGCCGAAAAGGTGCTCATCAGCACGTTGCCGCCGCCCTCGTCGAAGTAGGGCTCGCTCCACACCGGCCGCTTGAGCAGGGCCGGGATCTTGTACCAGTCCTGGTTGGGGTAGTCGTAGTCCGCGGAGTTGAGGTTGGATGTCTCTATGCCGTTGGGCCCGCGGAAAAAGTAGGGACTATGCAGGCGCACGGCCGGGTCGTAGGAGTTGGGCGCGAAGGCCACGGCCATGCCAAAGACCTCGGGGGCCTTGGCCATGATCCGCTCGACCAGCTCGCGCAGATGCTCCAGGCTGGGTTTGGGCGTCAGCTCCAGGGCGGTGGCGGCCACCAACGGCCGGTCGGCCACCCTGGTCAGGCGCAGGGCCACCCGCGCGGCCTGGTGGCCGGCCATCATGGCCAACTCGGCGCTTTTGGCCTCCAACAGCGCGGCGCGGCCCTCGTGAAAGCTGATCACGCCCATGGCCGCGCCGATGGCCAGCACGCCGGCGGCCACGGACAAAACAAAACGGCTGCGCAGTTTCAGCACGCGGGGTCTCATTGATCGGTCCTCCAGGCCGGGATAGCGAAACTTTCCCACGAGACGCCACGCTCCAGCAGCCCCTGCTCACGCAGGCTGCGGCCGGTTTGCTGAAAGGCCTCGGGGTCGAGCCGGCCCATGTTTTTGGGGCCGCCGGCTGGTTCGATGAGTTTGCGCATGGCCGTCAGCATCCATTGCTGATGGCTTTGGTTGGTGGCTTGCTTTTGGGCCTCCACCCGCGCCATGACCGCCCGCAAGGCCTCCTCGGGGCGCTCGAAGGCCAAGCGCCAACCGGCCAGGCTGGCCTGGGTGAAACGGCGGCACACATCTGGCTTGTCGCGCCAGGTCGAGGCCAGGCAGTAGAGGCCGTCCTCGGGGAAACTCAGGCCGGCCTCGTTGGCGTCGAAGACGATCATTTCGTCGAAATCCACACCGGCCTGGTAGAGCGCGTGGTATTCGTTGTAGCGCATGGCCGAGACCGCCGCCGCCGCGCCCGAGGTGAGCAGGGCCACCGTCGAGCCCTGGAGCGTCTCATCGGCCTGGACGCCGTGTTTTTTCAGCAGCGCCCGGGGGGCCAGCGACAGGTAGGCGCCCCACAGGCCCACCAATCGGCCGTTGAGGTCGGCGATCTTTTTGACGCCAAAACCGGCCCTGGCCACCAGAATGACCGATGACTGCTGAACGATCTGGGCCAGGTTGACCACCGGCAAGCCACGGTCGCGCCAGGCCATGGCCGCTGAAAGCCAGGCCACGGCGAAATCGCAACGGTCCTCGCCCAGCCTGGCCAGCGGGTCGAGGCCCGGCCCACCGGACAAAAACTCCACATCCAGCCCGGCCTGGCGGTAGAGGCCATGATCCTGGGCCATGTAGAGCCCGGCGAACTGGGCCTGATGCACCCACATCAACTGGAGGCGGACCTTGTCGGCCGCCCGCGCCTGACCGGCCAGCGACAGCGCCGCCAGGGTCAGCAGCGCCCCGGCGATGATTTTTTTGGCGGCCCCCACGGCCCGGCGATCAGTAAAAATCCGCACATCCCCTCGCGATCGCGCCCGGGGCCAATACCCCAAGGTTTTCCCACAATAAACCATAAGCCCTTCACTGTCGAGGATTTGCGAGCGCCCCACGGCGCAAGCCGCGCAAAATGTCGGCGAGCGGCGTCCGGCGCTCGGAAGGCCGCGCGCCGCCCTTGGCAACCCCTGGGTGGCTGGTATATATTTTGTGGCGCAAAGGGAGGGCATGGCCGATGTTTTCGCGCCCCATCCACAAATTCCTCAACCGCCTGGCCCTGGTCGCCGCCCTGGTCGCCGCCCTGGCCGGTTGTCAGCAGGACGGCGCCGGCGGCACCGGCTCCCAAGAGCTGGCCCAGCAACTGCGCCAGGCCGTGGGCATCCTCGACAGCTCCCTGCCCGACGGGGCCATCAAGCTCGAACACCGCCAGGTGCGCAGCGGCATGCAAAACCCCGATTCGCCCCTGTTGATCATCCCCATCACCATCACCGAAAAACGCCGCTTCGAGAAAAACCACGGCCGCAAATGGACGCCCCTGGACGGGCTGAAGGACATGGAGGAAAACGGCCCGCCGCCCAACAGCGTCGAAGTGCACGAGATGACCGAACTCTGGGCCCTGTTCATCGACTACGACCGCAAGCTCGACGGCCAGACCATCGTCTTCAACTGGCTCTACGGCCTGGACAACAAGCCCTACGCCGAGCCCGTCAGCGTCACCGTGCGCCGGCACGGCGACTTCCCCTACCCCGTGGCCTGGTCCTATTGCTGGTCCGACCCGGCCAGCGGCGCGCAACTGGTGCGCGGCCTGGGCCTGCGCACCCTGGTCAACACCAGCGACTGGGCCGCCTCGCGCTGCTATGGCCCGCGCCTGGTGCGCGTGCAGGATTTCAAGGCCATGTTCAAGGAGAAAAACGGCCAGCTCAAGGTCTTGCCTGGCGAAACGATCATGGCCGAAAGCGGCGTCGACCTCACCGAACCCGGCGTGCAGGTGGTCGAATAGGGCCTTTGGCCGCACGAAGGGGCTCGATCCCTATTCGCCCTTGACCTGAAGCGGACCTCGGGTTAGCTTTGCGGCTGATTTTTCGCCACCACGAGGTCGGCCCATGCCCCGCATGCTGATGATCGACAATTACGACTCGTTCACCTTCAACTTGGTGCAGCTTTTCCTGGGCCTGGGCCTGGAGGTGCTGGTGCGCCGCGCCGACAAGATCGCCGTGGCCGAGGCCGAGGCCCTGGGCGTCGATTACGTGGTGATCAGCCCCGGCCCCAAGGATCCGCGCCACGCCGGGGTCTCGGTGGAGCTGATCGCCGCCCTGCATCAACGCCTGCCCATCCTGGGCGTGTGCCTGGGCATGCAGTGCCTCAACGAGGCCTTTGGCGGCCGCACCGAACGCGCGCCCCTGCCGGTCCACGGCAAGACCAGCCTGGTCCGACACCAGGGCCGGGGCGTTTTCGCCGGGCTGCCCAGCCCCTTTTTGGCCGCGCGCTATCACTCGCTGATGACCGTGCCGGCCGGCCAGGCCCTGGAGGTGACCGCCGTCAGCGACGACGGGGTGATCATGGGCCTGCAACACCGCCACGGCCTGCTGCACGGCGTGCAGTTTCATCCCGAGAGCTTCTTGACCGAGCACGGCCGGGCCCTGGCGGCCAATTTTCTGCGTTTGGGCCCCTGGCGCGACGAGGCCGGCCATGCTTGAGGCGATCCTGGCCCGGGCCGGTCGGCTGGCCGGCGTGCTGACCAAGCCCCTGGAAAGGCCCGAGCCCGTCCTGGACGTGGCCGCCCGCTTCGCCGCCGAGCCGGGAACGGTGCTGTTGCAAAGCGGCGGCGAGCTGGACTGCGCGCGCCATCATATCCTGGGTCTGCGGCCGTGGCTGACGCTGCGGGGCCGCGCCGACCAGATGAACCTGACCATCGACGGCCAGAGCCACGAGCTGGGCGTCGAGCCCTTTGACCTGCTGCGGGCCCTGGTCGATCACTTCCAGTTGGCGCCGCCGGCCGATGACGCGCCCCTGCGCGCCGGCCTGCTGGGCTATCTGGCCTACGACCTCAAGGACCGCCTGGAGCGCCTGCCGCGCACCTCGGTCGATGACCAGAATCTGCCGCACATCCACCTGATCGCGCCCTCGGTGCTGGTCGTCTTTGACCGCCCAAAAAACCGCGCCGTGGCCCTGGCCCCCTGGCGCGACCGGCCCGGCGGCCGGCAAGAGGCCCGGGCGGCGCTGGACGGCTTTTTTCGGGCGCTGCAAGGCCCGCCGCCCGCGCCGGGGGCCTTTGCCCGGGGGCCGTGGCGGGCCAACTTCGCGCGCGGGCCCTACATGGCCGCTGTCGAGCGCATCCGCCAATACATCGCCGCCGGCGACGTCTATCAGGTCAACATGAGCCAGCGCTTCGAGGCCGACTTCAGCGGCGACGCCTTTGCCCTGCACCGGGCGCTCCACGCGGCCAACCCCGCGCCGTTTTTCGCCTTTGTCAACGCCGGCGATCACCAGATCGTCTGCACCTCGCCCGAGCGCTTTTTGCTCCAGCGCGGCGACTGGGTCGAGACCAGGCCCATCAAGGGCACCCGGCCGCGCCTGGCCGACCCGGCCCAGGATGAAGCCATGGGCCGCGAGTTGCAAGAAAGCCCCAAGGACGCCGCCGAACTTTCGATGATCGTCGACCTGCTGCGCAACGACCTGGGCCGCTCCTGCGCCGCCCAAAGCGTGCGCGTCCTGGCCCACAAGCGCCTGGAGGCCTGGCGCAACGTTTATCATCTGGTCTCGCTGGTCGAGGGTCGTCTGGCCCCGGGCAAGCGCGGCGTGGACTTGCTGGAGGGCTGTTTTCCCGGCGGCTCCATCACCGGCTGCCCCAAGATCCGCGCCATGGAGATCATCGACGAACTGGAGCCCAACCGCCGTCACATCTACACCGGCTCCATCGGCTACATCGGCTTCGACCAAACCATGGACCTGAACATCGCCATCCGCACCGTGACCATCGCCCACGGCCGGGCCAGCTTTGGCGTGGGCGGCGGCGTCGTCTACGACTCCGACCCGGCCGCCGAGTACGACGAGACCCTGCACAAGGGCCGCACCCTGCTGGAGGTCATGCCCGGCCCGGGCGAGGCGGACCGATCACGACCCATGGTCTGGCTCAACGGCCTGCTCTCGCCGGCCGTGCGGGCCCGCGTCCACGCCGACGACCGGGGCCTGCTGTGGGGCGACGGCTTTTTCGAGACGATCCGCTTGCAAGACGGCCAAGCCCCGCTGCTGGCGCGGCACCTGGCCCGCTGGGAGCGCGCCTGGCAAGCGCTGGATTTCGGCCCCGTCCCCGATCTGACCTGGCCCCAGGTCATCGACCAGGTGCTGGCGGCAAACGGCCTGGAGCGGGGCCTGGCCGCCGTGAAAATCTTGGCCACCCGCGGCCGCCTGGCCCAGACCCCGGCCCTGGGGCCGACCACGCGGCCCACGCTGTTGGTCACCGCGCGGCCCTACGCCCCCCGTGGGGCCGACGGCCTGCGGTTGATCACCTATCCCCAGCCCCGGCAAAGCCCCCTGGCCGCGCACAAGACGACCAACTATCTATATTATTTGCTGGCCGGCCGCCACGCCGCCCAGGCCGGGGCCGACGAGGCGTTGATCCTCAACCCCGACGGCGGCGTCAGCGAGACCAACAGCGCCTGCCTGATCGTCATCGAGGGCCGCCGGGCCGTCGCGCCCAGTTCGCCCCATGTCTTGGCCGGGGTGATGCAACAGCGCCTGCTGGAGGAGCTGAGCGCCTGGGGCTATCAGACGCTCTGGCGCGCGATCCGGCCCGAGGAGCTATTGCGCGCCGATCAGCTCATCGTGGCCAACGCCCTGATCGGCCCTTGCCCGGCCCTGAGCCTGGACGGCGCGGCCCTGCCGCAAGGCGACCCCACGCTCTGCCCACGTCTGGCCAGGGCCGTTTTCGCCGACGACGAACCCAAGACATAACGCAAGCATCTTACGCGCTTAGGCCCTTTTCAGCGGCCGCGTCGGGGGCTTAGAATAAAAGCAGCCCCGGCGGCGCGCTCAAGCGCCCACGGGGCGGGCGGCTGCCGTCCACGCGGCGGCGATGCGCCAAATTTTGCCAAATACGACAGGGAGTTGCGCCAGATGTCGGAGCGAACCGATCAATTGGTCAGCCAACGCGGCGAGATGTTTTATCCACCGGCCGCCTTTGCCCAAAAGGCCCACGTGTCCAGCATGGAGCAATATCGGCAAATGTACCGGCGCTCCATCGAAGACCCGGAAGGCTTCTGGGCCGAGGCCGCCGAGGGGTTTTTCTGGAGCCAGAAATGGAGCGACGTGCGCCGCTTCAACTTCAAGCGCAGCCAGGGGCCCATCGACGTGCAGTGGTTTGCCGGCGGCAAGACCAACGTCTGCTACAACTGCCTGGACCGCCACCTGGCCACGCGGGCCGATCAGCCGGCCCTGATCTGGGAGGGCAACGAGCCCGGCGAGGATCAGGTGTTGACCTACGCCCAACTGCACGAGCAGGTCTGCCGCTTCGCCAACGTGCTGCGCGGGCTGGGCGTCAAGAAGGGCGACCGGGTGACGATCTACCTGCCGATGATCGTCGAACTGGCCATCGCCATGCTGGCCTGCGCGCGCATCGGAGCCATCCACAGCGTGGTCTTTGGCGGATTCTCGGCCGAGTCGCTCAAGGACCGCATCATCGACAGCCAATGCCGGCTGCTGATCACCAGCGACGGCGCTTTTCGCGGGGCCAAGGCCGTGACCTTGAAGCTCATCGCCGACGACGCCCTGGATAGCGCCGCCGGTGAAGGCTGGCGGGTGGACAAGGTGGTGGTGGCGCGCCGCGTGGGCGAGGGCAAGGGCGTGGACTGCCCGATGACCGCCGGCCGCGACCTGTGGTGGCACGAATTGATGGAGGCGGCCGCGCCAGTCTGCGAAGCGGAGTGGATGGACGCCGAGGATCCGTTGTTCATCCTCTACACCTCGGGCTCCACCGGCAAGCCCAAGGGCGTGTTGCACACCACCGGCGGCTACATGGTCTACACCGCCTTGACCCACCGCTATGTTTTCGACTATCACGACGGCGACGTCTATTGGTGCACCGCCGACATCGGCTGGGTCACCGGCCACAGCTACATCCTTTATGGGCCGCTGCTCAATGGCGCGCGCAGCCTGATGTTCGAGGGCGTGCCGACCTACCCCGACTCGGGCCGTTTCTGGGAAGTCGTCGACAAGTGGGGCGTCAATATCTTCTACACCGCGCCCACGGCCATCCGGGCGATCATGCGCATGGGCGACGAGCTGGTGCAAAAGAGCGACCGTGGTTCGCTGCGCCTGCTGGGCACGGTGGGCGAACCGATCAACCCCGAGGCCTGGCGCTGGTACAACGAGGTCGTTGGCGAGGGCCGCTGCCCCATCGTCGACACCTGGTGGCAGACCGAGACCGGCGGCATCCTCATCACGCCGCTGCCCGGCTGCACGCCGACCAAGCCCGGCAGCGCCACCTTGCCTTTCTTTGGCGTGGAGCCGGCCCTGATGGACGACGAGGGCAAGGAGACCAGCGGCAACGGCGTCAGCGGCCGGTTGGTGATCAAGGCCCCCTGGCCGGGGCAGTTGCGCACCACCTATGGCAACCACGAGCGTTTCGAGACGGTCTACTTCAGCGACTTTGACGGCTACTACTTCACCGGCGACGGCGCGCGCCGCGACGAGGACGGCTATTATTGGATCACCGGCCGCGTCGATGACGTGATCAACGTCTCGGGCCACCGCATGGGCACCGCCGAGGTGGAGTCGGCCCTGGTCAGCCACCCGGCCGTGGCCGAGGCGGCGGTGGTGGGTTTCCCCCACGAGATCAAGGGCCAGGGCATCTACGCCTATGTCACGCTCCGGCTGGGCCACGACTACAGCGACGAACTGGCCCGCGAGCTGATCGAGCACGTGCGCAACCAGATCGGGCCCATCGCCGCGCCGGATCAGATCCACTGGGCCCCGGCCCTGCCCAAGACCCGCTCGGGCAAGATCATGCGCCGCATCCTGCGCAAGATGGCCGCCGGTGAGACCAGCTTCGGCGACACCTCGACCCTGGCCGACCCCACGGTCATCGGCACGCTGGTGGAGATGAAAAGCAAGTAGTCCCGCCTCAGATCACAATAAGAGGCTGCTGCACGGTGAAACATAACAAATGTTGTAAAAACAGATAATAATCTGTGAAACATAAATTCCACCGTGCAGCAGCCGAAGCGCGCCATGGACGGCGCGCCAAATCGCGAGCCTGATTAGGCGAGCGATTTGCGAGGCTTGGCAAAACCGCGCTTTTGCCAAGCCGATGCCGCGCGGGGCAGGACGCCCCCGTGCAGCACTCTCAATAACGAGCCCGGCCGCGTCTCGGCGTGGTCGGGCTTTTGCTTTCGGTCCTGGAAAACGGGCGCTCGGCGTATCGTTTTTCGTGGCTTTTTTTCTAGCTATCCCAGCCAACAACAATCTGCCCACGACATTTTTCCGCCGCTAGATTAGCGCGGAAAAATATGCAGCCGCGCCCAACAATCTTGCCGCGCCACCAGTCGTTTTTCATTGCTAATATGCTGTATATATTAATTAATAAATATCACATGCACCGCCAATCGTTGGCAATGATGTTGCATGAATAGTAATGCGAAAATAAAAATCAAGGCGCGACGGACCAGGCCAATCTCGCAAAATTTTATCATTTAAGGCGTCTGTACCAACACCATGGACCGGTAAATGGACGCCTTTGAAGCCCTGGTCACAGTCTGGCCGGCCAGGATCGGGGCGGGCCAAGGACGGCCCAAACACAGGCGCTCGGCGACGCCGACATTTCGAAAAACCCGAGGAGGAGCAAAATGAGCATAGGAGCAATCAGCAGCGGAAGCTGGCAGACATCGAGCCTCTACGGCTCGCAGTCGGCCAGCGAGCGGCCACCGACCATCGAGGAGATGCTGAGCGAGCTTGATGTCGACGCCAGCGGAGACCTGAGCCTCGAGGAAAGTGGCCTGAGCGAGGAGCAGTTCACCTCGCTGGACGTCGACGGCGACGGCGTGTTGACCGAGTCCGATCACGAGGCCCTGCTTTCGCAGATGCAGGGCCGTTTCGGCGGCGGCCAACCGCCCATCGACCCGGCCTCGCTGGACACCGACGAAAACGGCGAGATCAGCGAGGAGGAAAGCGGGCTTTCCAGCGAGGAATTCACGGCCATGGACATCGACGGCGACGGCGTGCTGACCGAAGCCGACTTCGAGGCCATGAAGGCCCAGATGGAAGGCGAAACCATGGACGCCATGGCCCCGCCGCCGCCCCAGGACGCCTCGGAGGTGGTAAGCGAGTTGGACGCCGACGCCGACGGCCAGCTCTCCCAGGAGGAGATGGGCATGTCGTCCACCGAATTCGACGAGCTCGACACCAACCAGGACGGATTCGTCTCCCAGGAAGAACTGGAGGCCGCCCGCCAGACCATGAAGCAAGACAAGGCCGGCAGCGGGTTCTTGGGTAGCTACGCCATGAGCGCCTACCAGGCCCAGAACGCGGCCCTGACCGAGGCCAGCCTGACCAGCTTTGGCCAGGGCCTGAGCATCGCCGCATAAATCAGCCCGGCGGGGGCCATCGGGCGGCCTGGCTTGCCCCGATCGCCCCGGCCTCCGCCGGTTCCCACGCGTTCGCTTCTAGACGGCCGGCTTGACCGCGCCGATCACCAACCAGGCGGTGTAGGCCACGTAGGCGACCAACAGGCCCGTCGCCTCGAAGCGATTGATGCGCCCCGTGCCCGGCCCGCGAAAGCCATAGCCGATCACAAACAGCGACAAGGTCAGGGCGGTCATCACCATGCAGTCGCGCCAGAGGATGGCCGGCTCCACCGCCAGGGGGTGGATCATCCCGGCGATGCCCACCACGGCCAGGGTGTTGAACAGGTTGGAGCCCAGGACATTGCCCAGGGCGATGTCGTGCTCGCCCTTGCGGGCGGCGGCCAGCGAGGAGGCCAACTCGGGCAGCGAGGTGCCCACGGCCACGATGGTCAGGCCGATGATCAGGTCGCTGACGCCCAGGCTCCGCGCCAACTCCACCGCGCCCCAGACCAAAAGCTGCGAGCTGCCCACCAGCAGGGCCAGGCCCACGCCGACCCAGGTCAAGGCCCGTTTCAGCGGCATTTCGTTGGCGGCCAGCTCCTTGGCCATCTCGGCGTCCAGGGCGTCGTGGCGGTTGCGCAGGCCCTGCCAGATGGTCCAGGCCATCAGCCCGGCAAAGACGGCCAGCAAAAGCGCCGCGTCCAGGCGCGTCAAGTCGCCATTCCACAGCAGGGCCACGGCAAAAATCGTCACCGCCGAGAGGATCGGCAGCTCCTTGCGCAGCACGCCCGACTGCACGGCGATGGGCTTGACCAGCGCCGAAAGGCCCAGGATCAGGGCGATGTTGGTGATGTTGGAGCCATAGGCGTTGCCCAGGGCGATGCCCGGGCTGCCCTGGGCCGACGACAGGGCCGAGACGACCATTTCCGGGGCCGAGGTGCCAAAACCCACCACCACCATGCCGATCAACAGCGGCGACATGCCGGCGTGACGCGCCGTGGCCGCCGAGCCGTCCACGAAGCGATCGGCGCTCCAAACCAAAAGGATCAGGCCCGCGATCAGGGCCACGATGGGCAAAATCATGAAACCTCGCCAGGTTGCGGGTTGGGCGCACGACGACCGGCGCGCGGCCGGCCGCCGGCGCAAAGTATACACCAGCCGCCGGCGGCGCACATTGCGCGTCCGGCCCTTGACGCGGATGGCTTGGCCGTGGCAAACTTCTAGTTAACGTTAACTGGAAGTTTACCACGGAGCGCCATGTCGGATCACGAACAATGGACCATCAGCGAACTGGCCGAGCAACTGGGCCTCAGCGCCCGGTCGATCCGCTTCTATGAGGAAAAGGGCCTGTTGCGGCCCGCGCGCACGGCCGGCGGCCACCGGGTCTACGGCCGACGCGAGCGGGCGCGGCTGCGGCTGATCCTGCGCGGCAAGCGCTTTGGCTACAGCCTGGAGCAGATCGCCGAGATGATCGGCATGGCCGATGTGGACATGGACGAGGCGGATCAGATAGCCAAATCTTTGGAATACGGCGAAAAAAAGCTGCGTGAACTGGCCGCGCGCCGCCGCGAGATCGACGCCATGGAGGCCGACCTGCTGGCGGTGCGCCAAAAAATGCTCTCGCGCCTGGCCCAATTGCCTGCCAAACCAGACGACAAACCCGCAAAATAAAAGTGAGGGTAAAGCCATGTATGAACACTTGCTGAGCAAGGAAGCGCTGAAGCTGCGCGAGGAAGTCCGCGAGTTGGTGGCCTGGGTTCCACGTCAGACGATCCTGGACATGGACGCCGACAAGATCCAGTTTCCCAAGGAGTTTTTGCGGGAGGCCGGCCGGCGCAACCTCATGGGCTGCCGCTATCCCAAGCAGTGGGGCGGCCGGGGCCTGGACTGGGTCAGCACCTGCATGACCATGGAGGAAGTGGGCACGCTGGGCTATATCTTCGCCTGCACCTTTGGCGTGGGGGCCGAGTTGGTCTGCGACGCCATCATCCAGCACGGCACCGACGAGCAAAAGGCCAAATACGTGCGGCCCTTGCTGGCCGGCGAGATCTTCGCCGCCGAATGCCTGACCGAGCCCCGCGGCGGTTCGGACTTTTTTGGCACCAGCACCGTGGCCGTCGATCAGGGCGATCACTATCTGGTCAGCGGCCAGAAGCGCTTCATCGTCGGCGGCGAGGGGGCCGACTATTTTCTGGTCTACGCCCGCACCGACCACGACCCCAAGGCCCATCCGCACAAGGCCCTGACCTGCCTGATCGTCGATCGCGGCCCCGGCGTCAAGGTCGAATACCTCTACGGCCTGATGGGCTGCCGGGGCGGCGGCGCGGCGCGGCTGGTGTTCAAGGACGCGGTCGCGCCCAAGTCCAACGTGGTGGGCCAGATCAACAACGCCTACGCCGTCTTCAACACGATGATGGTCCCCGAGCGGCTGGGCACGGCGGCCATGACCATCGGCGCGGCGCGGCCGGCCCTGGAGGTGGCCACCGGCTACACCACCCGGCGCAAGGCTTTTGGCCAGGTCATCGCCCAGTTTCAGGGCGTCAGCTTCCAGGTGGCCGAGGCGGCCATGCTCCTGGACGCCTGCCGGGCCATCGCCTACACCACGGCCTCGGCGGTGGACAAGGGCGTGCGGCCCGATGTGGTGCGGCGTTTGGTCAGCCAAACCAAGAAGTTCATCACCGAGTCGTGCCAGAAGGTGGCCCACAACGCCATGCAGGTCATGGGCGGCATCGGCTACACCAACGTCTTTCCCGTCGAGCGCATCTTCCGTGATCTGCGCCTGGCCTCGATCTGGACCGGCTCCAACGAGGTGATGTCGATGATCATCGCCCACCAGTGGTACAAGGAATATTTCGAGCGCAAGGCCGCCCGCGATCACGAAAACGACGCGGCCGAGGCTGGCGCGCCCGACGAAAAAATCTACGAATAAGCGGCCGATCAGGCGTCGGGAAGGGCCGCGCCAGGCCCCTCCCGGCGCGCTCAAGGCCGGAAAGGCGGACCAAGCCATGGTTTTCGACGGCGTCGCCGCCCTCAGCGCCGATCAAGCCCGCCAGACCGCCCAGATCAACTTCAGCGACGGCGGCAAGGCCTACGTCCACCCCAAGCTCAAGGTCATGCACGTGACCGCGCCCGGCGGGATCAACTGCTCGCTGCACAGCCGCCAGGGCGCGCCCTACCACCAGGCCCTGTGCGACGACGAGGAGGCCTCGCGCCAGTTCGCGGAGCTGCTGGGCCAGCGGCCGGAGGAGCTGCTGGGCCGGCCCACCCACGAGCCCGAGGGGGCGTCGCCACGGGTGGAGTCGGTGCATCTGGTGGACGTCTACGTCTGAACGCCCGCGATCAAGCTGAACAACGTTCGATATGACGCTGTATTTTTTGGCCAAACAGCGCAGTAGCGCTGTTTTTGCCAGGCCTTGCCTCGCTGATAATCTTTTCACAATTGCCGAGAGACCCCAAAAAACCAAAAAACATGGTTGACTTTCAAATTCCCACTTTGGCACGATTGTAAAAAATCTGACCAGTCGGTTTTTTGAACTGATTGGTCGGTCAGAAAACGCGGCGCCGGACATCAACCACCCCGCACGTCCTCCCTGGCCCGCGGCGTCCCGCGATCAGACACCACCCATGCCCCAAAAAAGGCGCGTCAGCGCGCCAACGGAGAGGTTTGCCTTGGCCGCCAACATCACCCTGGAAAAGCTCCGCAAGGCCCAGATCCTCGACGCCGCCGTGCAGATGATCTCCGCCAACGGCAGCCACAACGTCACCCTCGACGACGTGGCCAAGGCCGCCGAGCTGTCCAAGGGCGGCGTGGCCTATTATTTTTCGTCCAAGGACGAGCTGTTCCGCGAGGCCTTCCTCGACCTGTTCGGCCGCATCTTCGACCGCAGCATGACCACCATGGCCCAGTTCGACGACCCGTTGGAAAAGGTGCTCTCCTTTGGCTGGCTGTTCAACGACCACGAAGCCATGATCCGCGACATCGGCTACCCGCTGATGTTCGACGCCATGGTCCTGGCCATGCGCGACGAGATGTACCGCAAGATCATCCACGACTGGATCGAAGGCTGGATCACTCTGCTCAAGGAAGCCCTGGATCTGGGCGTGGACCAGGGTCGCTTCCAGGTCGACGACACCGAAAAGGCCGCCCGCGCCATTTCATCGATCTATCACGGCTTCGCCATCCGCTGGTATCTGGACCGGCCAAACCATTCGACGGCCTGGGCCCGCGAGCACTGCCGCGTCTCCATCAAGCGCTATTTGGGCTGCTGATTCCCAGCGGCCAACAGGGATAAACAGGGGAGAAACACGATGGCCATATTTGCAAACACCGAAAAAATGTATGAAGTGCTGGGAGAACTCTTCCGCACCCTGGCCGCCGAGCCGGGGATCGTCGACACCCTGGCCGCCGACAATCTGACGATCAAGTTCAGCATCTCCGAGCCCGGCGGCGAGATCTGGCTGTTGCCCGACGGCCAGGTGATCTGCGGCGGTCATGACGGCAAGCCGGTGGTCGAGATGACCCTGGGCGGCGACACCTGCCACAAGTTCTGGCTGCAACAGATCAAAATGCCCGTGGCCCTGGCCAAGGGCCTGATCAAGGCCAAGGGCCCCATGCCCAAGGTGCTCAAACTGATGCCCCTTTTGAAGCCGGCCTACGCCGCCTATCCGGCCATCGCCCAAAAGGCCGGCTTGGCCATCTAGGAGCGCGCCATGAGCAAACAACGCAGCATCAAGCAGTTCGAGGAAGACCGCGCCGCGGCCGCGCGCATCGCCGCCCGGCTGCTCTTGGCCTCGGGCACCACCAGCCCCCGCGTCGGCGGCGTGGGCGAATGCACCATCCACATCGTCGACGACGAGTGCGACATCGAAGACCTCTGCCAGGCCGTGGAGGACATGGCCGACGACAACAAGGCCTGGAAGTTTTTCCGGCGCGACGCGGCCATGCTGCGCGACGCCGACGCGGTGCTGTTGATCACCTCCCTGCGCTGTCTGGACGACCCGGCCGACATCAACTGCAACATGTGCGGCAAGATCACCTGCGATTATCTGCGCGAGGCCGAGCGCCTGGCCCCCGCGCCCGAGGTGGCCTTCACCGGGCCCTTGTGCGTTTTTCGGGCCAACAACATCGCCTACGCCCTGGACGGCGTGATCAGCCAGGCCCGCAACCTGGGCGTCGATTACGGCGTGTTCTGGTCGGCCGGCGCGGCGGCCATGCGCCTGGGGATCCTGCCCAAGGCCACCGGCTTCGCCCTGGCCGTGGCCATCTCCGTCACCGAAAAATCGCCCTTCCGCGACATTCCCAAGCGTTACGACGAGATCAACGAACGGACCATGAACGACCGCACCATCCAGCGGTTGTGGCCCCAGTTCCGCTCGATCTACAGCTAACCGCGCGGACCAAGGAGCATTATCACGATGGCCATCATCGAAAAAGAACAGTTGATCCAAAACGGCCTGGAACGCGCCCTGGAGCTGATGACCGTGGCCGCCCACAACAGCTATCGCTTCAAGGGCCGCAACAACCTCAAAATCATCAGCGTCGGCGTCGAGGAAATGGAGCAGATCGCCGAGTTCTGTTTCTCGCTGGGCGACATGTCGCCCCTGGCCGCCCGCGACGGCCGCTTTGTCATGGAGCTGATCAAGGAGCCCTGCGGACTGCTGCTGGTGGGCGACACCCGCTTCAGCGAGTTCGGCTACAACTGCGGGGCCTGCGGCTACCGCACCTGCGCCGAGCTCAACAAGGCCGAGGAGGTCGAGGCCCTGACGGCCATCGGCCCGTCGTGCCAGTTCAAAAACATCAACCTAAACATCGCCGTCAACGCCGCCGCGGCCGCCGCCTGGCGCATGGGCCTGCACTGCCGGGTCTTCAGCACGCTGGCCTTCGGGGCCATGTCCATGGGCGTGATCCCCGATGTGCACATCGTCAGCAGCGTCTCGGTCTCGGTGGCCAAGCAAGACCCCTACTTCGATCGCCACAAGTATTGGACCGCCGAGCACTGGGACGAGACCTTCGAAAAAGAATTCCCCACCTTCACCCGCGGCTTCATCGGGGCCATCGAAGATTAGCAGGAGCGAACCAATGGCTGGCAAAGCTCACCTCAATCCGATCATCGCCTCGCACCTGGTGGAGCAGAAGGCCGACAAAGAGCCCGACAAGGTCGTCTATGTCTTCGAGCGAAACCAGCACGGCCACGACGAGCTGACCTACGCCGACATGCATCAAAAGGCCAACAAGCTGGCGCGCTTGCTCTTGGATAACGGCATTGGCAAAGGCGACGCCTTTGTCGTCTACATGCGCAACTACCCCGAGTTCGTCTACAGCCTGCTGGCCGCCACCACCATCGGCGCGGTGGCCGTGCCGGTGGACCCGCGCATCAGGGGCGAGCGCCTGCGTTTTCTGATCAACAACTCCGGGGCCAAGGCCATCATCGGCACTGGCGCCTGCCTGGAGCAGATCGACGAGGCCCTGCCCCAGGCGCCCAACGTCAAGTTCGTCTCCATCGCCTACCAGCGCGACGAGGACGTGGACCCCACCGATCGTTATCACGCCCTCAACCAGACCCTGGCGGCCGACGCCTGGCGCACGGTCGATCAGCAGATCATGGACGTGCGCCAGCCCTGGGAGGTCATCTACACCTCGGGCACCACCGGCGACCCCAAGGGCGTGACCATCCGCTGCAACCGCATGGGCCTGTTCAACATCGTCAACCGCCTGGCCTGGAAGTACCAAAGCGACGACGTGCTCTACAGCGGGCTTTCGCTGACCCACGGCAACGCCCAGGCCGTGACGCTATTCCCTTCGCTGAACCTGGGCATCAAGGCCGTGTTCAGCCCGCGCTTCACCAAAAGCCGCATCTGGGACATCTGCCGCCAGTTCGGCTGCACCACCTTCAGCCTGCTGGGCGGCATGATGGCCGGCATCTACAACCAGCCGCCCCGGCCAGACGACGCCGACAACCCGGTCAAGACCGTCATCAGCGCCGGCACGCCCACGGCCATCTGGGAGGATTTCGAGAAGCGCTTCGACGTGAAGATCCTGGAGTGGTACGGCGCGGTGGAGGGCGGCTTCGCCTTCAAGCCCGTGGGCAAGGGGCCCGTGGGCTCGTTTGGCAAGCCGGTGCCGGGCATCATGGAGTTCAAGGTCGTCGATGACGACGACAACCCGGTTCCCGCCGGCCAGAAGGGCGAGCTGATCTGCCGCATGCTCAAGGGCGAGACCCGCGTCGACTATCTGGGCCTGCCCCAGGCCAGCGAGGACAAGACCCGCGGCGGCTGGCTGCGCACCGGCGACATCGTCCACCGCGACGCCGAGGGCTGGTATTTCTTCGACTTCCGCAAGGGCGGCGGCCTGCGCCGGGCCGGCGACTTCATCCAGCCCGAGCGGGTGGAGGCGGTCATCGGCCGGCTGGAGCAGGTCGGCGAGGTCTGCGTCTACGGCGTGCCGGCGGCCAGCGGCGCGCCCGGCGAAAGCGACCTGGTGGCCGCCGTGGCCCCGCTGCCCGGCCAAAGCCTGGACGCCAAGGCCATCTTCAGCGCCTGCCAGCAAGAACTGGAGGCCAACAGCATCCCGTCATATCTGCAACTGGTCGACGAGGTGCCAAAGACCGTCTCGGAAAAGGCCCTGGACCGCCTGCTGAGGGCCGACTTCGAGGCCGGCCGGGGCGTGATCGTCAAACACGAAGATTATCGCTAAACGGGGCCCAAAGGGGCCACGACGGAGAATTACATGTCATACCTGGAGCTTAGCCTTGATTTGGCCGAGGACCACGCCGCCCTGCGCGACTCGGTGCGCCGATTCGCCATCGAGCAGGTGCGCCCCACCTCGCTGCTGCTGGACAAAATGACCCCCGAGGAGGTCATCGCCCCCGGCTCGCCCTATTGGACGCTGATGAAAAAAATGTACGAGCTGGGCTATCACACCGTGCTGATCCCCGACGCCTACGGCGGCCTGGGCCTGGACCCCATCGCCAACCACATTTTTTGGGAAGAAATGGCCTATGGCTCGGTGGGCCTGGCCGTCTCGCTGGGCTGCGCGGCCTTTGGCCCCTTCATCTGCGCCATGATGGCCGAGGATGAGTTGACCGAGGCCTACATCACGCCCTTCGTGGAGTGCCGCGACGCCAGCGTCATGAGCTGCTGGGGCATCACCGAGCCCAACCACGGCTCGGACAACCTCATGCCCGGCGGGCCGCAGTTTTTCAACCCCAAGATCACCCAGCAGGTCAAGGCCGCCAAAAAAGGCGACCAGTTCGTGCTCTCGGGCCAGAAATCGGCCTGGATCAGCAACGGCACCATCGCCAGCAACTCCATGCTCTTTTGCAACCTGGACCCATCCATGGGCCTGGCCGGCGGCGGCATCTGCCTGGTCGATCTGACCCAGGCCGGCGTCAGCCGGGGCAAGCCCCTGGACAAGCTGGGCCAGCGCGATCTGCCCCAGGGCGAGGTCTACTTTGACGAGGCCGTGGTTCCGGCCGGGCACTTCATCTGCGACCAGGAATCCTACACCATGATCACCGACATGGTCGTGGCCCTGGCCAACGCCCACATGGGCGCCTTTTTCACCGGCGTGGCCCGCAGCGCCTACGACCTGGCCCTGCAATACTCCACCGAGCGCGTCCAGGGCGGCAAGCGCCTGTGCGAGCACCCCACCATCCAGCGCCGCCTGTTCGACATGTTCAGCAAGATCGAGGCCAGCCGCTATCTCTCGCGGGCGGCCATGGTCTACAACATGAGCACCACCCCGCCCAACACCAAATACTCCATCGCCAGCAAGGTCTTTTGCACCCAGGCGGCCTTCGAGGTGGCCTCCGACGCCTTGCAGATCTTTGGCGGCTACGGCCTGACCAAGGAATACCCCATCGAAAAGATCTTCCGCGACGCCCGGGCCGGGCTGATCGAGGACGGCGCCAACGACTCCCTGGCCCTGCACGCGGCCAGCGACATCGTGCGGGAGGCCCTGGAGTCATGAGTCAAAACGTCTACATCATCGGCGTGGGCCAGATTCGCTTCAACAAATACCCCCAGGAAACCGTGCGCACCATGGCCCAACAGGCCATCGAGCTGGCCCTGCAAGACGCCGGCCTGCAAAAGCGCGACATCCAGGCGGCGTTTTTTTCCAACACCTTCTGGGGCATGTTCGACAATCAGCACTCCATCCGCGGCCAGGTGATCCTGCGGCGCATGGGCATGGACAAGATCCCCGTCACCAACGTGGAAAACGCCTGCGCCGGGGCCTCCACGGCCCTGCACCTGGCCTGCACCGGCGTGAGGGCCGGGGCCCACGACGTGGCCCTGGCCATCGGCTCGGAAAAGATCACCAGCGACGACAAGCTCAAATCGCTTTCGGCCTACGCCACCTGCATGGACCTGGAAAACTTCGAAAACCACATCAAAATGATCGTCGAGGTGGGCTCCTCGTTCAAAAACATCAGCCTGCCCCAGGGCGAGAGCGCCCCCGGCCAGGGCCGCAGCATCTTCATGGACGCCTACGCCATGGGCGCGCGCTGGCATATGGACCGCTTTGGCTCGACCCAGGAGCAACTGGCCCATATTTGCAGCAAAAACCACCTGCACGGCTCGCTCAATCCCCTGTCGCAATATCAACAGACCATGAGCGTGGCCGAGGTGCTGGCCGACAAGGCCGTGGCCTATCCCCTGACCCGGGCCATGTGCGCGCCCGTGGGCGACGGCGCGGCGGCGGCCATTGTCTGCTCCGAGGCCATCGCCAAAAAACTCGGCCTGGGCCGGGCCGTGCGCGTGGCCGCCTCGGTGCTGGGCCAGGGCTCCGACCGCGATCTGGACGGCGAGGACATCGGCGAGCGCCTGAGCAAGCAGGCCTACGCCGCCGCCAATCTGGGGCCCAAGGACATCGACCTGGCCGAGGTCCACGACGCCACCAGCTATGGCGAGCTGCATCAAACCGAAGTCATGGGCTTTTGCCCGCCGGGCCAGGGCGGCGTCTACGCCATGAGCGGCGCGACGACCCTGGGCGGCGAACTGCCCATCAACACCAGCGGTGGCCTGGAGTGTCGGGGGCACCCCATCGGGGCCTCGGGCCTGGCCCAGATCCACGAGATCGTCCAGCAACTGCGCGGCCAATGCGGCCCGCGCCAGGTGGCCGGCGCGCGCGTTGGCCTGGCCGAAAACGGCGGCGGCAACATCGGCGTGGAAGAAGCGGCCATGTGCATTCACATCCTGCAAAAGGCGTAAACAGCATGGCCCGCTATCAACTGCGCGGCAAGACGGCCCTGGTCACCGGGGCCAGTTCGGGCATCGGCCGCGAACTGGCCCGGGGCCTGGCCGCCCGTGGGGCCGACGTCATGGTGGCGGCCCTGCCCGCCGAGGCCGGGGCCCTGGACGATCTGGCCGCCGAGTTGCGCCAAAGCCACCGCGTCCAGGCTTGGCCCCTGTGCGTGGATCTGGCCCAAAACGACGGGCCGCGCCAGTTGCACGCCCAGGCGGCGGCGATCCGCCCCGAGCTGGACGTGCTGGTCAACAACGCCGGCGTGATCAGCTATGGGCCCTTTCACCAAACGCCGCTGGCCAAAAGCGAGCTGCTGCTGCACGTCAACGCCAGGGCCTACATGGCCACCATGGCCTTGTTTCTGCCCGAGATGGCGCGGCGCGGACAGGGCCGGGTGCTCAACGTCTGCTCGGCCAGCGCCTTCCAGCCCACGCCCCACCACGCCGTCTACGGCGCGACCAAGGCCTTCGTGCTGATGCTAAGCGAGGGCGCGCGCCAGGAGCTGGCCGGCAGCGGGGTCAAGGTCTGCGCCCTGTGCCCCAGCTACGTGGACACGCCGCTGTTGCGCGGCGAGGGCTTTCCCAAAAAGCTGCGCTGGTACGCCATCGGCGGCCTGGCCAGCCCGGAGTCCATCGCCGAAGCCGGGTTGCGAACCATCGAAAAGGGCCGGGCCGTGTTCATTCCGGGGATACAAAACAAACTGGTGCATCTGCTGATGCCTCGGCTTCTGCCCAGGCGGCTGCTGCCGTTGATCTCGACGGTGGCGCTGAAGGGTTCGGACCGCGCCTGATTCACCAAGGCGGCGTGTGGGGGCGGGAATTAAAAACCCCTGCACGCCGCCTTCACTGCAACTTGGCAAGTGTCAGCGGCGCACAGGGTTGGGGGGCTTTTCAGGGGCTACGCGTCGGCCTCGATCACTTGGCCTCCGGGTTCGTAGCCTTTACTAAATTTAGCAGGCGCTCCCACTCTTCGTCCACTCTTTTTTGAATAAATTCTATATCTTCATCTTTCAAGTGGGCGAAGCGGCGCTGGCTCTTGAGATAGTCGGCCACCGGCTTGGGCTTGGTGATGTCGCGGGTGAGCACGTAGCGCCCGTCGATGACCTCGAACAGCGGGAAGACGCGGGTCTGGACCACCAGGCGCGAGGCCTCGATGGCCGTGTCGGGCCCGCAACGCCAGCCGGTGGGGCACGGCGAATAGATGTGCAGGTAGGCCGGGCCGGGCACGGCGGCGGCCTTGCGGGCCTTGTTCATCAGGTCCAGGTGGAAGGCCGGGCTGGCCGTGGCCACGTAGGGAATGCCGTGGGCCGCGGCGATCAGGGGCATGTTTTTCTTCCAGGTGGACTGGCCCTTGCTCTTGGCCCCCGGCGGGCTGGTGGTGGTCATGGCGCCGTAGGGCGTGGAGCTGGAGCGCTGAATGCCGGTGTTCATGTAGGCTTCGTTGTCCAGGCAGACATAGACGAAGTCGTGGCCGCGCTCCATGGCCCCGGAGAGGGCCTGGAGGCCGATGTCGGCGGTGGCGCCGTCGCCGGCGAAGGCCATGACCTTGGTGTTGTCGTCCTGGATGCGGCCCTTGCGGATCAGGGCCTTGCGGCCGGCCTCCACGCCGCTGGCCACGGCCGCGACGTTTTCGAAGGCCACGTGGATCCAGGGCACTTCCCAAGCCGTCTGCGGATAGGGCGAGCTGATGATCTCCATGCAGCCGGTGGCGCTGCACGCGATGACCTGCTTGCCCACGGCCTTGAGCACCTGGCGCAGGGCCAACACCTCGCCGCAGCCCTGGCAGGCGCGATGCCCGCGGGAGAGCGGCTCGACCAGGGGCATGTTCTTGGGCGAGATCTTCTCGACGTTCTTGATTGCCTCGGCTGCCTTGCTCATTCCTTCACCCCCACCATCTCGTAGGGCATCGGCGCGCCGGACTTGGCGGCCGACAGGGTCTTGGCCATCATCGACTTGAAGTCGGCGCGGGTGACGTCACGGCCGCCCAGGCCGGCCACGAAGTTGGCCACGTAATGGGTCTTGCCCTTGGCGTACAACAGGGCCCGCAGCTCGGTGGCCACCGGCCCGGCGTTGCAGCCGGGGCTGAGCGCCCGGTCGAGGACCATCAGCGGCTTGCTCTCGCCGATGGCCGCCAGGAAGTCGTCGGTCGGGAAAGGCCGCCACAGGCGGATGTGCACCAGGCCCACCTTCTGGCCGGCGGCGCGCAGCTCATCCACCGTGGTCATGGCCGTCTCGCTCAGCGAGCCCATGGTCACGAAAAGCGCCTCGGCGTCGTCGGTCTTGTAACACTCGATGGGCTTGTAGTGCCGGCCGAATTGGGCCGCGAAGTCGTTCCAGTGCTCGACGATGAAGGGATAGCTTTTTTCCAGGGCGTCCACGCAGGCCTTGCGCGCCTCGGTGTAGACCTCGGGCACGCCGACCATGCCCATGCTGATGGGCTTGGCCGGATCGAGCTTCTGGGCCGGGACAAAGGGCGGCAGATAGGCGTCGACCTCGTTTTGCTCGGGCATCTCGATGGGCTCGATGACGTGGGTGAGGATGAAGCCGTCCATGTTGACGATCACCGGCAGGGTGACGCGGTGGTCCTCGGCGATCTTGAAGGCGGTGATGGTCAGGTCCAGCACCTCCTGGCCGTTTTCGGCGAAGAACTGCACCCAGTTGATGTCGCGCTCGCTCATGATGTCGCCGTGGTCGTTCCAGATGCTGATGGGGCCGCTGAGGGCGCGGTTGGCCACGACCATGACGATGGGCAGGCGCAGGGCGCTGGCGATGTAGAGGATCTCGTGCATCAGGGCCAGGCCCTGGCTGCTGGAGCTGGTGAAGGTGCGCGCGCCGGCCGCCGACGAGCCCACGCAGGCGCTCATGGCGCTGTGCTCGCTCTCGACGGGGACGAACTCGGCGTCCAGTTCGCCGCTGGCCACCAGCTCGGAAAGATGTTCGACAATGTGCGTCTGCGGAGTGATGGGATAAGCCGCGATCACGTCCGCGTTGGCAAGCTTGACGGCCTCGCTAACGGCCAGTGAGCACTCAAGCCCCACACGCTGGGCCATACTTATCCTCCTCTTTTTCTTCCTGCCAGGATATGGCGTCCTTGGGGCATTCCTTGACGCAGATGCCGCAGCCCTTGCAATAATAGCCGTCCCAGTTGTAGTAGCCTTCGGCGTTGGGGTCGGGGCTGAAGGCCATGTCCGGGCACAGGATGTAGCACAGGCCACATTTGATGCACTTTTCGCGGTCGGTGACCGGCCGGCGACGGCTGCGCCAATCGCCGGTGTTGAAGCGCTTGGAAGTGCCAGGTTCGACCATGGCGCAACCAAGGGCCAGGCTCTTCCACGAAACCATTCCTTCGTCGGCCATTGTCGTTACTCCTCGATCACGGTTTCTTCGTAGGCCCGCTTGAGGGCGCGCAGGTTCTTTTCGGCGATGCGGCCGAAACGCGCGGCCAGCGGTTTCTCGATGGCCTTGAGGTCCACGTGGCCGGCGGCCTTGAGCAGGGCGCCCAGCATGGTGGTGTTGGTGATGGGCACGCCCAGTTCTTCCTCGGCGATCTTGCTGGCGTCGACGATGGCCGTGCGGCCATTGAATTGACATTCGCCGCGCACGGCCTCGACATTTTTGGCGCTGTTGACGACCAGCACGCCGTCGGGTTTCAGGCCGGCGTTGACGTTGCCGGTGGCCAGCAGGCTGGGGTCGAGCACGACGACCACGTCGGGCTCGTAGATTTTTTCGCGCAGGCGGATCTGCTCGTCGGAGATGCGCAGAAAAGCCTGCAAGGGAGCGCCGCGGCGTTCAGGGCCGAAACTGGGGAAGGCCTGGGCGTACTTGCCCTCGGCGATGGCGGCCTGAGCCATCAATTCCGCCGAGGTGACAGCGCCCTGACCTCCCCGGCCATGAAAGCGAACCTCAATCATGGGGGACTCCTTAACGAAGCTGGGTTTTGGTTGTCTGATAAGCGGGAGAGTATAGATTGCGTCTCACAAGGTGTCAAGCAGTCCGGGGCTCTCCCGGCCGAGCCCCGGACCCAACTCCGAGTAAAACGCTTATCGCCTGTCGCCGAACAGCCTCAGCAACATCAAAAACAGGTTGATGAAGTCGAGGTAGAGCTGCAACGCCCCGAAAATGGCCATCTTGCTGACGGTGACCTCGTTGGCCGCCTCCAGCACCATCGCCCGCAGGCGCTGGGTGTCATAGGCCGTCAAACCAACGAACAACCCCACGCCAACCACGCTGATGATCCAGTCCATCATCGGCGACTCGAAGAAAATGTTGACCACCGAGGCGATGATGATGCCGATCAGGCCCATGAACAGGAACGAGCCCCAGGCCGAAAGGTCTTTTTTGGTCGTCGAGGCCCAGATGCTGGTCACGCCAAAGGTGCCGGCGGTGATCAAAAAGGCCTTGGCCACCGAGGCCCCGGTGAAGGCCAACATCACAATGCCCAGCGTCACGCCGTTCAAGGCCGCGTAGGCCGTGAACAGGGCCATGGCCGTGGTCGGGCTGAAGCGCCGGATGCCGGCGCTGAGGGCGATGACCAGGCCGAACTCGCCGATGATCGCCGCCCAGAACATCATTGTCGGGCCGGTCTGGGCGTCGATGAACACGCTCAGCGCCGCATCGGAGTTCATCACCCACCAGGCCACCACGCCGCTGAGGGCCAGGCCCAGGGTCATCCAATTGTAAACCCGGCGCATGAACGCGCCGATGATCTGGGTCTGACGATCGCTGATCGCCTCGCCCGCCGGCGAACGCCACGCTGTTTGATCCATACGGCAAAACTCCTTCTGTCGGGGATCAAGTGCTCCCCGCCGACCGGTCGCGGGGCCAAACGAACGGCCAGACCACCCCGACCGCCCGACTTGCCGGTCGTGCGCTGGCGGCCGCGGTCATGGCCCGGCATAATAATACTTTGTTATCATGCCCTGGGCCACTTGCTAAGCTTTTTTTGCGCGCCAAGCGCCTTGGGGCTTAACTTTCGCCTGGCCCTTGGTCCATAATGCGGCTATCTGGCGCGCCAGCGGCGAGGCCACGGCCCTTCCCCGCGCCAAGCAAAATAGGCCTAAAGTTTCCAGGCCAACACGCCGATAAGCTAGATGAGAAGGTTGCACGACTTGATTTCGTCGAGGGGGGCGGGGCCATGAGCGTCGGCGGCGTGACAATGAGCCTGATGAACAGCATCTTGCAGAGTTTCGACATCCGAGGCCAGATCGACCAGACCCTGGCCGAGGGCCTGACCGCAGAGGCCGGCCTGCTGGACGAAACACTCACCGAAACCATCGCCGAGCAGACCGCCGCACTCACATCCAGCGGCCCCGCCGAGCAAAACCTCATGGCCGGCAACTTTTTCGACTACGACTACCAGCAGTCGAAATACCTCACGGCCAAGGTGGAGTCGCTGAGCCTCACCTGCAAGATGGAAAGCCTGCAAAAAAACCGGATCATCTCCATGCTCGATCCCTTTGGCGGCCTCTGCGTCAGCGGCACCTATGGCTCGGGCCTGGGCAAATCCGAGTACGAGGTCGAGGAGCCCCTGCGCGATAACGCCGATCAGCAGATCATCGAGGACGCCCAGGAAGACTTCGAAAAGCGCCAGGCGGCCGAAGAGGCCCAGGCCCAGGCGGCCGTGGACGGCGCGGCCCAAGACGCGGCGGTCGAAGCCACGGGCCAGGCAGTCGTCGCCACCGACGCCGAGGTCGCGGCCGACCAACAGAGCGCCGAGCCGCAAGCCCAGGCCACGACGGAGCCCGCCGCCGACGCCGCGCCGCAAGCCTCCGCCGACGCCGGCGCCGCGCATCCCTCCATCGACGTCATCGTCTGAGGCAGGCCAAAGAAACAAGCGCCCAGAGTCTGGCCGAGGATGCGCGCCGCATGCGGGCGTCGCGGAAGTCATCGCCGACCAGGCCACCGAGATAGGCGTCTGCCGAGCCAAATTGGTCTTGTCGCGCCGATGAATATATGAACAGCGATACAAGACCCTGGCCGGGGCGAGGGGGGTGAGACATGAGCGGCGGCGTGACAATGAGCCTGATGAACAGCATCTTGCAGAGTTTCGACATCCGAGGCCAGATCGACCAGACCCTGGCCGAGGGCCTGAACGCCGAGGCCGGCCTGCTGGACGAAGCACTCACCGAAACCATAGCCGAACAGACCGCCGCACTCACCTCCAGCGGCCCCGCCGAGCAAAACCTCATGGCCGGCAACTTTTTCGACTACGACTACCAGCAGTCGAAATACCTCACGTCCCAGGTCCAAACCCTGCACGTCGCCAGCCAACTGCAAACCACCCAGCAAAGCCAGGCTTATTGTCTGCTCGAACGCTTCGGCGGGCTCAAGGCCAGCGGCACGTTCAGCGGCGGCGCCTACGGCCCGGACGAGGCCGGCTCGGGCACGTCCAAAGACGACATCGAAGAGGCCCTGCAAGGCGACGTCGATCAACGGATCATCGATGACTCCCAGGAAGACTTCGAACAGCGCCAGGCGGCCGAAGAGGCCCAGGCCCAAGCGGCCGTGGACGGCGCGGCCCAAGACGCGGCGGTCGAAGCCACGGGCCAGGCAGTCGTCGCCACCGACGCCGAGGTCGCGGCCGACCAGCAGGACGCCGCGCCGCAAGCCCAGGCCACGACGGAGCCCGCCGCCGACGCCGCGCCGCAAGCCCTCGTCCACGCCAACGCCGCGCATCCCTCCATCGACGTCATCGTCTGAGGCCACCCCGGCCAAAATTCCGCGCTATAATAAAAAAATAACCAGCGCCGGCCCGCGCGGGGCCGCCCTTGGCCAGCCAACCACGACCAACGGGGGAAAGCGATGAACATCTCCGACCAACGACTCGACGACTTTTTGCAAACCATCGGCCTGGACGAGCCGCCCATGGTCGCGCTGTTTTGCGACGACGAACCAACCGACGGCTTCAGCCCCAAGCCACAGCTTCTGCCCAGCCGCGAGATGGAGGCCCAGGGCCAGGCCGACTTGGGCCAGGTCTTCGCCAATTTTTCCTGCGCCATGGGCCATATCTGGCGGGCGCGCAAAAAACGCCTGCCCGCCTGGTTCAGCGCCGAACGGTTTGGCTGTCTGGGCGCGGCCTTCTGGCTGGGCTTTCAAAAGCCCCAGTTGGAGTCGATCATTCACTACGTCTCCACCGGGGCCCAGGGCATGGAGAGCGAGCACTACTGCGCCTCGCCCGATGAACTGCGCCGCATCTTCAATTATGTCGACCCCCGGCCCGTGCCCAGCAAGTATCTGGTCTTCAAGCCCTTCGAACTGCTGAGCGAGGCCGACAAGCCCGTGCTGGTCTGTTTTTTCGCCCGGCCCGAGGCCATGGCCGGCCTGCACCAGTTGGCCACCTTCGTCAGCAACGACCCGGAGGTGGTGGCTTCGCCCTGGAGCGCCGGCTGCGGCAGCCTGGTGGCCTGGCCCCTGCACTATCTGGCCAAGGGCCAGGAGCGCGCCGTGCTGGGCGGCTGGGATCCTTCGGCGCGCAAGTTCTACAAGACCGACGAACTGTCGTTTACCGTTTCGCCAGCCATGTTCGAGGGCATGGTCGAGCTTTACGAACAATCGTTTTTGAAAAAACACGCCTGGCGGGGTTCGCTGCAAAAGATCGCCCGCAGCAAAAAGGCCTGGAACGAGGCCTGAGCAAACTTCGGCCCCGGCCGCGCGCGTTTGTGGGCCCTGGCGGCCGGGGCCGGGTCGACGCCCACGCCGGCGCGGCTCCTCACGGCCGCCAGAGCAGCACCCAGCGCTCGAGCGCCCCTTGCCGCCGCAGTTCCTCGGCCCGGGCCAGAGCGGCCTCGCGGCTGGCCAAGGGCCCCAAAAGCACCCGCCACCACGGGCCCAGGCCCGCGCCGCCACGCCACTGCTCCAGCAGGCAAGCCTGGCCCAGGGCCCGCCATTGCGCCAGTTGGGCCTGGGCCTGGGCCTCGTCGGGGTGCGATCCCGCTTGCAGATAATATCCGGTTGGGGTCTGGGCCGCCTCGGCCCGGCCGGCCGGGGGCCTGGCGGCGCTGGTCGGCGTGGGCGCGGGCGCTTGCCTGGCCGGCGTGGGCTCGGGCGTCGGTTCGGCGGCCGCCAGGCGGCGGCGTTGGGCCGCGTCCAGCTTGGCCAGGCTCTTGGCCAGGTTCTCGGCGCCGCCGCGTTCGTCGGGGTTCAGCTCCAGGGCCCGGCGCAGGCTTGACACCGCCGAGGCGTGGCGGCCCCTGGCCGCTTGCACCTCCCCCAGGGTCACCCACAGCGCGGCCTGATCGGGGGCCAGCTCCACCGCCCGTTTGGCCATGCGTTCGGCCCGGGCCAGATCCTTGCGCTGGTTGGCCAACACCCAGGCCAGGTTGTTGAGCAGAATCGGGTTGTCGCCGCCCAGGGCCAGGGCCTGGTCGTAGAGTTCGGCGGCCTGGGCCAGGCGGCCCATGGCCAAAAGCGACGAGGCCTTGTCGCCGATGATGGCCGGGTTGCGCGGGCTGACTTCCAGGGCTTGGTCGAAGTAGGCCACGGCGGCCAGATGGTCGCCGGCCCAGACCCGGCACAGGCCCAGCAGATGCAAGCACAGGGCCGAATCGGGGTTTAGGTCGAGGTCTTTTAGCAGCAGGCGTTCGGCCTGGGCGTATTGGCCCTGGTCGAACAGGGCCTTGCCCTCCAGGCGAAAGGCCAGGGTCGTCGGCTGGACCAGGGCCCGGCCCTGGGCCAGGTCGAACGGCGCGCTGACCTGGCCCGGCCCCAGGCCCCGGGCGGCGCGCAACACGGCCGGGTCGATCTTGGCCCGCTCCAGGCAACTGACCGTCAGGCGCATGCGGCCGCCGCTTTGTTCGACGGCCTGGGCGGCGGCCTTGGCGAACGAACGGCCGGCCAGCCGCGCCGGCGTCAGCGGGGCCAGCAGGGCCTGGCTCTCGGCCCAGACCAGGCGCAGGCACAGTTCGCCCTCGGCGGCCACGGCGGGCCAGCACAGCAGCAAGGCCAGCGCCGCCGGCCCGATGATTTTCATGGCGCGTGGCGACATGGCCCCGATTATATGCCCCGCGCCCTGGGCCGCCGCCAGAAAAATCGCCCCTTGGCCGCGCGCTCAGGCGCTTTCGGCGACAGGCTCGGCTTGTTCGTCGCGCTCGTGGGGGCACAGGGGCAGTTGCAGGGTGAAGGTGGCCCCTTGGCCGGACCGGCTTTCGAAGCTCAGGTCGCCGTGATGCTCCAGGGCCACGCGCTTGGCGATGGCCAGGCTCATGCCCACGGCGTCGGCCTTGGTGCTATAGAATGGATCGAACAGATAAGGCAACTCCTCGGGGTCGACGCCCTTGCCGCTGTCGGTGACGGTGATCAGGGCCAGATCGCCGTTGAGTTGCAGGCCGATGACCAGCTTGCCGCCGCCGGGCATGGCGTCCAGGGCGTTGGAAAAAAGCATGTCCAGCACCCGTTCGAGCATGGTCTCGTCGATGCGGGCAAAGGCCGCGCCGGCCTGGCCCACCTCGCCCATGACTTCTAGCTCCACCTTGGACGCGGCGGCCTCCATGCGGAAGTTTTCGGCCTGGGCGGCCAACCAGGGGCCAAGGTCCACCGGCCGGGGGCGCGGCGCGGGCAGGTCGGCGTAGTCGCGCACCTCGCGGACGATGGTTTCGAGCCTCTCGGTGGCGTCGAGGATGCGGCGCAGGTATTGGGCATCGCGGCCGTAGGGGTTGACGCTGGTCAGCAGGCGTTTGGCCAGGCCGCCGATACTGGTGATGGGGTTGCGAATCTCGTGGGCCACGGCCCTGGCCAGGCGGTCGAGACCCTCGGCCTTTTCCTGGGCCAAACGCTGGGAGCGTTGCAGCAGTTCGCTTTCGCTGCGGTGCAGCTTGACCATCTCCGTCACGTCGCCGACCACCACCAGCACGGCGCTGACCTCTTGCGCGGGGCTGACGCCGTCTTTCATGACGATGGTGGTGACCACCAGATCGCGGACCTGGCCATCGGGCCGAAAGTAGCGCACCTGGCGGTTGGCCTGGGTCTGGTCGTCTTGCAGGACGTGGACGACCACTTGGTTGAAGTCGACGTTTTCGGGGTTGTCAAAAAACAGTTCGGCCCAGCCGGCGCGGGCCAAATGATCCATCTCCACGCCCAAGATCTCGGCGGCGGCCGGGTTGGCCAGGACGATGTCGCCGTCTTCGTCGATGAGCAACAGCCCGTCGCTGAGCGACTCCAGGATGTGCTCGGCCACCTCGCGCCGGTCCAGCAGCGAGCGCGTCTGGTCGAAATTGATCAGCGTCTTCTTGCCAGGGTCGCGGCTCACCGCCCACCGTCCTCGCGCGCCGGAAAGTAACATCCCTCGCGCCACGCCATTGTCGGCCACGGCGCGGCGGCCCTTCGATCCCCTTGCTCCCCTGTTTTCAGATTATGGCATTGGCCCGGCCAGAGCAAGCCCGAGGCGCTTTTTCAGCGGGTAAAGCTCACCCGCCGCACGAAAGCGCCGTCGATGGCCGCCGGCTCGACGCGGCCGCTGATCGGCTCCACCGCCCGGTAGGCGATCATATCGCCCCGGCTGATGGCCGACATCGGCATGATTGCCTTGAATTTGCGTCCGGCGATATTTTCCAGCACCACCTCGTCGCCGTCCAGGCGAGTGATGCTCTTGATATCGGCCAGAGGCACTTGCTCCTCGCTCTCGTCGTAGGTCACCGGCAGCGTCTCCACCAACTCGGTGAAGGCGATCACGGCAATGGCCCGGCCCTGATCGGTCTCGATGAGGCCACCCACCGCGCCTGGCTGGGCCAGCGCCGGCCAAGCCAAGGCCGCGCCGAGCAACAGCGCCGTCAAAACGAGCCGCAAACCTTTCATCGGGCGAGATCTCCCTGCTCGGTGGCCGCCGCGGCCGGCTCATCGCCCTGGGCCTGGTCGGTCATGAAACGATTGATGTAGGCCTGGGCCTCGAGCATCGCCGGGTTGAGGGCCAGGGCCCTGTCCATGGCCCGGCGGGCCAGGTCGGGCCGATGGCCGTCCTCGTGCAGGGCCCGGCCCAGGTTGAACCAGAGGTTTTCGTCGGAGCCGACGATGGTCAGCGCCCGGTGATAATGCTCCATGGCCTCGTTGTAGAGCCCCGAGCGCCGCAATTGGATGCCGAACTCGTTGAACAGATGCTTGTGCTGGGGGCTGTAGACGGCCTGGATGTTGGCCAGACGAAAAAATACGTCGCGGGCCTTTTCGATCTCGCCCTGGGCCATGTAGGTCAGGCCCAGGCCGAAGTTGGCCCGCACCGACTCCTCGTCCAGGCGCAGGGCGTTTTTGTATTCGTATTCGGCCGAAAGGTATTCCTTGTTGTCGTAGTGCTCGTCGGCCCGGTCGATGATCACCTCGGCCAGACGCTGCTTGCCGCCCTTGGTCTTGTTCCAATAGCCGGGTTGGTGCATGAAGCGCTGGTGAAACTCCCGCCGCGAGACGATCTCCCACAGGTCGGTGGGCTCGTCGTTGAGGTCCAGCAACACCACTTTGACCCGGTCTTCGTCCAGGGGGTCGGCCCGCCAATAATTTTCCAGGGCCGTCTTGCGCGAGGTGTCCAGATAACCCACCGTGACCTCGGTGCGCTCCAGGTAAACCTCGCCGGCGAATACTTTGGGATAGCTCACTGACGCCTCGCAGACGATGGCGATTGACCAAAAATATATTGTGTTATTGACATGTTGTATGGTCGAGCCTGATCCGGGCTTGCATTACGTATATTTTAGCAGCAAAAAACCGGCCCGGCCGTCGCTTTTTTTCACAGGCGCCGTGACCATTGATATTTGCATACTGTATACAAAAAATCATTGACAGGCCGGCCGCGACCTGGCAAAGTTTGCTTCATCAGACGATAACGGAGCGTAAGCCACATGTCCGCCGCCCAAGCCACAAACGTCATCGCCACTCTGGCGGCCCGCCAACGCGGCGGTTGGCGGCGGTGGCGCGCGCGCGGCGGTGGGTTGCGCGTCGGAGGCCTCTTGCCAGCCTAGCCTCCGGCATGACAAGCGCGAGTGACCCACCGCCCGGCGGTGGGTTTTTTGTTTCCTTCGCCAAGGGGAGCCGAAAAAATGGCCGAATTGACGGCGCTGACCATGGAGCTGCTGGCCGACACCGAAACGCCGGTGTCGGCCTATCTGAAGCTGTGCGCGGGCCAGGGCGGCTCGTTCTTGATGGAGAGCGGCGAATGGTCCGAGACGGCCGGGCGCTATTCGGTGGTGGCCTGGCGGCCGCTGGCCGGCCTGCGCCTGGGTTCGGCCGGCGTGGAGCTGACCGTGGGCGACCAAAAGGCCATGCATCCGGCGGCCGAGTTTTTTCCGCTGCTGCGCCGCATCCGCGCCGAGCTGAAGGTCGATCTGCCCGCGGGCCTGCCCTTTGCCGGGGCCCTGGTCGGCTACGTGGGCTGGGAGGCGGCCCTGCTCCTGGAGCGCCTGCCCGGGGCCATGACCGACGAGCCGCCCACGGCGCAACTGGCCTATCCCAGCCGGTTGGTCATCTTCGACCACCTGCGTCGGGCGCTGGTGCTGGTGGCCATCGACCAGAGCGCCCAGGCCTGCCAGGATGGCCTGGCCGAGACCCGCCAGCGCCTGCTGGGCCCCCTGCCGGCCCCGCCCGGCCCGGCCAGCCTGGAGTTGCGCGACCCGCCGCCCGAACGTTACGCGGCCATGGTCCGCCGGGCCAAGGAATACATCCTCGACGGCGATATCTTCCAGGTCGTGCCCTCCGATCGCTTCGAGGGCGAAAGCGACATGGACCCCTTGAGCGTCTATCGCTGGCTGCGGGTCAAAAGCCCCTCGCCCTACATGTTCTATCTCAATTTCGGCGATCTGCGCCTGGTGGGCTCCTCGCCCGAGACGATGATCAAGGTCAACGGCGGCCGGCTCAAGCTCAAGCCCATCGCCGGCACCAGGGGCCGCAGCGCCGATCCGGTCAAGGACAAGGCCCTGGAGGACGAGATGCTGGCCTCGGAAAAGGAGCGGGCCGAGCACCTGATGCTGGTGGACCTGGGCCGCAACGACGCCGGCCGGGTCTGCCGCTACGGCAGCGTGGGCGTCGATCCGTTCATGATCGTCGAGCGCTACAGCCACGTCATGCACATGGTCAGCGAGGTGGGCGGCGACCTGCTGCCCGAGCTCGACGAGGTCGACGCCTTCATGGCCGCCTTCCCGGCCGGCACCGTCAGCGGCGCGCCCAAGGTGCGGGCCATGGAGATCATCCACGAACTGGAGCAAAGCCCGCGCGGGCCCTACGGCGGGGCGGTGGGTTTCTTTGGCCCCGGCCGCAACCTGGACACCTGCCTGGCCATCCGCATCATCCAGTTTATGGGCCAGAAGATCACCGTGCAGGTCGGCGCGGGCATCGTGGCCGATTCGGTGCCCGCATACGAATACAAGGAACTCCAGCACAAGGCCGCCCAGTCCCTGGCCGCCCTGCGCCTGGCCGCCCAAGGAGGCGTGTGATGATCCTCATCATCGACAACTACGATTCTTTCACCTACAACATCGCCCAGGCCCTGGGCCAACTGGGCAAGGACGTGCGCGTCGAGCGCAACGACGCCATCAGCGCCGCCCAAGTCGGCCGCCTCGACCCCGAGGCCATCGTCATCTCGCCGGGGCCGGGCAAGCCCGACGACGCCGGGATCAGCATGCAGGTCATCGCCGACTATGCCGGGCGCATTCCCATCTTGGGCGTCTGCCTGGGCCACCAGTGCATCGGCCAGGCCTTTGGCGGGCTGGTGCGGCGGGCCATCGCGCCGGTGCATGGCAAGCTCAGCCGCATCTTTCACGACGGCCAGGGCGTCTTCGCCGGCCTGCGCAACCCCCTGGAGGCCACGCGCTATCACAGCCTGATCGTCACCGAGGAGACCGTGACCACGCCGCTGGTGGTTTCGGCCTTCACCACCGAGGGCGAGGTGATGGGCCTGCGGGCGGCCGAGCTGATGATCGAGGGCGTGCAGTTTCATCCCGAATCGGCGGCCACGCCCCAGGGCCTTGCGCTGCTGCGCAACTTCGTGGAGGCCCACGGCCGGCGGGCGGCGGCCTGATCGGCGGCCGGCCACGATAAGTCCTTGAGCCTCGGGGCGTTCATTGTATTATTGCCCATGGCGCGGGCAAGACGCCCCGCGCCCCATCGACCGAGCGGGAGCGAACGACAATGGTTGTATCCATGCGCGAGGGTTGCCCCAAGTCCCAGGTCGCCGCGGTGATCGCGGCCATGGAGCGGCGCGGGCTGAAGGTGCGCATCATTTCGCCGGGGCCCAAGGTGGTGCTGGGCGTGGTGGAGGCGGTCAGCAAGCACTTGACCGACGACCTGCGCTTTGTCCTTTCCGACATGCCCGGCGTCGAGGAGGTCTCGGACTTCCACACCGACTGGAAGCTGGTCTGGCGCGGGCCCGAGCAGCAGACCTCGGTGGTGCGCATGGGCGGGCGGAGCATCGGCGGACCGGAGCTGATGGTCATCGCCGGCCCCTGCGCGGTGGAGTGCCGCGAAAACCTGCTGCAAACGGCCCAGGCCGTGGCCGCCAGCGGGGCCGGGGCCATCCGTGGCGGGGCCTTCAAGCCGCGCACCTCGCCATACTCCTTCCGGGGCCTGGGCGAGGAGGGCCTCAAATACCTGGCCGAGGCCAGGGAGCTGACCGGCCTGCCGGTGGTCACCGAGGTGATGAGCTTCCACGAGGTGGAGCTGGTGGCCCGCTACGCCGACGTGTTGCAGATCGGGGCGCGCAACATGCAAAACTTCGCCCTGCTGGAGGCCGCCGGTGAGGTGGACAAGCCCGTGCTCCTGAAGCGGGGCCTGGGCAACACGGTCAAGGAGCTGTTGCTCTGCGCCGAATACATCCTGGCCCGGGGCAATCAGCAGGTCATGTTCTGCGAGCGGGGCATCCGCACCTTCGAGACCGAGACGCGCAACACCCTCGACCTGGCCGCCGTGCCCATCCTCAAGCAGAATTCCCACCTGCCCGTGGTGGTCGATCCCTCCCACGCCGCCGGCAAGCGCGAACTGGTGCCAGCCCTGGCCCTGGCCGCCGTGGCCGCCGGGGCCGACGGCCTGATGATCGAGGTCCACCCCGAGCCGGCCAAGGCCCTTTCCGACGGTCGCCAGACCATCGACCTGCCTGCCTTCGACGATCTGATGAAGCGCCTGGCCCTGGTGGCCCAAGCCGTGGGCAAGACCATCCCCGGAGTCAACCCGTGAAGCTTGTCGGCCAACTGACCCCGCCCGGCGACAAATCCATCAGCCACCGCCTGGGCCTTTTATCACTGCTGGCCCAGGGCCGCTGCGAGGTGGGCGGCTTTTCGCCCAGCGCCGATTGCGCCTCGACCCTGGCCGCCGTGGCCGCCCTCGGCGGTGGCGTCGAGCGGGTGGGCGAGCGGGTGATCCTCAGCGGCGCGGCCGGCCGCTTGCGCCCCGGCCAGACCATCGACTGCGGCAACTCGGGCACGACGATGCGCTTTTTGATGGGCCTGCTGGCCGGCGCGGGCGGCCGTTTCGTCCTCGATGGCGATGAATCGCTGCGCGGCCGGCCCATGGAGCGGGTGGCCGAACCGCTGCGCCGCATGGGCGCGCGGGTCGAGTGCGCGGCCGGCGGTCGGCCGCCGGTGATCATCCAGGGCGGCGGGTTGCGCGGCGGCCAGTTTGACCTGCCCGTCGCCTCGGCCCAGCTAAAGAGCGCCCTGCTGCTGGCCGGCCTGCAAGCCGATGGCCCCACCACCGTCAACGAACCGGCCGCCAGCCGCGATCACACCGAGCGCCTGCTGGCCCAGTGGGGGGCCCAAATCCGCCGCGACGGCCTGAGCTGCACGGTCTGGCCCGGCCTGCTGCGCCTGCCCGCGCAAATCTGGACGCCGGCCGACGCCTCGGCGGCGGCCTTTTTCTGCTGCGGCGCGGCGATCCTCCCCGGCAGCCGGCTGGTGGCCCAGGGCGTGTTGCTCAACGAAAACCGCCTGGGCTGGCTGCGCGTGCTGGAGCGCATGGGCGGCTGCGTCGACGTTCGCAGGCAAGGCGACGACCCCGAGCCCTGGGGCGACATCGGCGTGGAGTTTTCGCCCGAGCTGCGCGCCGTGGAAGTCGGCGCGGCCGAGATAGCCGCCATCATCGATGAAGCGCCGATCCTGGCCCTGACCGCCAGCCAGTGCCACGGCGTCAGTGTCTTTCGCCAGGTGGGCGAGCTGCGCGTCAAGGAAAGCGACCGCCTGGCGGCGATCATCGGCCAGTTGGGGGCCCTGGGCGCGGACCTGCGGGCCGAGGGCGACGACTTGATCGTGCGCGGCCCCACGCCGCTGCGTTTGCCCGACGCGCCGCTGAAATCCTTTGGCGACCACCGCATCGCCATGGTCCTGCGCGTGGCCGGCCTGCTGGCCGGCGGCTGGCCACGGATCGACGACGAGGCCTGCATGGCCATCAGCCACCCGGCCTTCAACGACGATCTGCGGCGGCTGGCCGGCATGGCCTCGTGAGCGCGGAGCGCTTTTATCGCCTGGGCATCCTGGGCGACGAGCGGGCGCGCAAGTCGCTTTCGCCGCGCATGCACGGCCATGTCCTGGCCAAGCACGGCCTGCAAGGCGTCTACGTCGCCCTGCCCACCCCGCCGGAGCTTGTCGGCCAGGCCGTGGCCGAAGCCAGGGCCATGGATGGCCTCAACGTCACCGTGCCCCACAAGGCGGCGGTGATCGAGTTTCTCGACGAGCTTGCGCCCCTGGCCCAGGCCATCGGCGCGGTCAACACCATCATCAACCAGGGCGGGCGGCTGATCGGCGACAACACCGACGCCGGCGGTTTTCTCGACGCCCTGGCCCACGGCGGCTTCAATCCGTCCGGCAAGACGGCCCTGGTGCTGGGGGCCGGCGGGGCCAGCCGGGCGCTACTCTGGGCGCTGAAAAGCGCCGGCTGCGCGCGGGTGCTCTTGAGCGCCCGCCGTGACCAGGCGGCCCAAGCCCTGGCCGCGGACTTTGGCGCGCAGGCCCTGGCCTGGGCCGCCATCGAGGACGCCTGCCCGGCGGCGGAGCTTCTGGTCAACGCCACGGCGGCCTCCAGCCCGGCCGAGGCGCCCGAGCTGGCCCGGCGCATTCTGGCCCTGCCCCTGCCGGCCGGCGGATTGACCCTCGACATAAACTATGGTCGGGCCGATAATTTCTGGAAGGCGGCGGCCCTGGCCCGTGATCGGGCCTTCAGCGACGGCCTGACCATGCTGGCCTTGCAGGCCCGGCGCTCGTTTTATCTGTGGACCGGCCTGGACATCCCGGCGGGGGATTACTTCGAGGCCCTGGAAGACTATCATGCCTGAAAATATCTTTCTGACCGGCTTCATGGGCTCGGGCAAGTCCACCGTGGGCGCGCTGTTGGCCAGGGCCATGGGCCGCAAGTTCGTTGACATGGACAGTGAGCTGACGCGCCACTTTGGCCAGCCCATCGCCGAGGTCTTTGCCCAGCGCGGCGAGGCGGCCTTCCGTCAGGCCGAAAGCGCCCTGCTGGCCCGGCTGAGCCGGAGGCGGGGCCTGGTGGCGGCCACCGGCGGAGGCGTGGCGGCCAACCCGGCCAACCGCGCGCTGATGCGGGCCGACGGCGGGCGCATCGTCTGGCTGCGGGCCGGGCTGGAGCACTGCGCGCGCCGCCTTGGCCCGCTGGAGACGGCCGCGCGGCCCCTGTGGCGCGACGCGGCGGCGGTCGAGCGCCTGTTTGCCCAGCGCCAGGAGGCCTACGCCGACTGCGACCACGCCGTCGACACCGAGGGCCTGCTGCCCCAGCAAGCCGCCGCCGCCGTGCTGGCGGCCATCACGCCCCAGCGCGTCTTTGACGCCGGCCTGGAGGGCAAGCGTTGCCCGGTCACGGCCACCTTCCAGGCCCCGGCCAAACTGGCCGAGTTGTGCGCCGGCCGGCGGGTGATCGTCCTCAGCGAAAGCCGCGTGGCCGGCCTGCACCTGGCGCGGCTGTGCGCCGGGCTGCAACCGGCCGCCCAAGTCATCCTGCCGCCGGGCGAGGCCACCAAGACCCTGGCCGGCGCGCGCCGCGTTTATGACGCGCTGCTTGCGGCCAACGTCGAGCGCGGCGATCTGCTGGTGGCCATCGGCGGCGGGATGATCACCGACCTGGGGGCCTTTGTCGCCGCCACCTACAAGCGGGGCATGGATTTCATTTTGGTCAGCACCAGCTTGCTGGGCTGCGTGGACGCCTCGGTGGGCGGCAAGGCGGCGGTGAACCTGCCGGCGGCCAAAAACATCGTGGGCCTGTTCACCGCGCCCCTGGCGGTGGTGCTCGATCTGTGGGCCCTGTCGACCTTGCCCCGGGCCCAGCGCGCCGAGGGCCTGGCCGAGGCCTACAAGACCGGGCTGATCGGCCGCCCCGAGCTGTTCGATCTGGTTGACCAGCGCCTGGAGGCCCTTTTGGCCGGCGATCTGGGCGGTCTGGCGGCCTGCGCCCATCTGGCCGCCGAGACCAAGGCCCGCGTGGTCAGCGCCGATTTCCGCGAAAAAGGCCCGCGCCGCGTGCTCAACCTGGGCCACACCTACGGCCACGCCGTGGAGAGCTGGCACAACTATAAGATCAGCCACGGCCGGGCGGTGGCCGTGGGCATGATCGTCGCCGCGCGCCTTTCGCTGGAGCGGGGCCTGCTGGCCGCCGATCTGGCCCAGCGGGTGATCGATGTCTGCGCCCGGCTGCGCGGCCGGCCGGTGGCCCTGCCGCCGGTGGAGCAGGCCTGGCCGATCATGCAAAACGACAAGAAAAACGCCGGCGGCAAGGTCGTCTTCGTGCTGCTGGAGGGCGTGGGCCGGCCGCTGGTGGTCGACGACCTGACGCCCGACGAGCTGGCCAGGGCCCTGGCCGCACTGGAGGCCGTCTGATGTTTGGCAGCTTCATGGGCCAGATTTTGCGCATCGCCACCTTTGGCGAAAGCCACGGCCCGGCCGTGGGCGTGGTCATCGACGGCCTGCCCGCCGGCCTGGCCATCGACGAGACCCTGATCCAGCGCGACCTGGATCGCCGCCGGCCGGGGACCAGCCCCTACGTCACCCAGCGCAAGGAAGCCGACACGGCGCAAATCCTCTCGGGCCTGGCCGATGGCCGCACCCTGGGCACGCCGCTGTGCGTGGTGGTGCACAACACCGACGCCCGCTCCAAGGACTATGGCGAGTTGCTTGGTGTCTTTCGGCCCGGCCACGCCGATTTCGCCTATCACGCCAAGTACGGCGCGCCGCCCCAGCCCGGCGGGGGCGCCGGCCGCTCCTCGGGCCGCGAGACCGTGGGCCGCGTGGCCGCCGGGGCCGTGGCCCGGGCCATCCTGGCCCCGCTGGGCGTGGTCATCCGCGCCTGCACCGCGGCCGTGGGCCAGGTGCGCGCCGCGCGCCTGGACTGGGATTTCGCCGCGCAAGACCCCCTGCGCTGCCCCGACCCCGACGCGGCCCCGGCCATGGCCGAGCGGATCGCCCAAGCCAGGGCCGAGGGCGACAGCGTGGGCGGCCTGGTGCGCCTGGTCGTCAGCGGCGCGCCGGCCGGCCTGGGCGATCCGGTCTTTGGCAAGCTCGACGCCCGCCTGGGCGGGGCGATGTTTTCCATCGGCGGGGTCAAGGGCGTGGAGATCGGCGCGGGCTTTGCCGTGGCCCAGCGGAGCGGCGGCCAGAACAACGACGCCATGGACGAAAATGGCTTTCGCGGCAACAACGCCGGCGGCGTGCTGGGCGGCATTTCCACCGGCCAGGAGATCACCATGCTCCTGGCCGTCAAGCCCACCCCCAGCATCGGCCGGCCCCAACAAACCATCGGCCTGGATGGCCAACCACGCCTCATCCAGATCAAGGGCCGCCACGACCCCTGCCTCTGCCCGCGCATCGCGCCGGTGGCCGAGGCCATGGCCGCCCTGGTCCTGGCCGACGCCTACCTGGCCCAGCGGGCCCTTGCCGGAGCGGCGCGATGAAAATACTTTTGCTCAACGGCCCCAACCTGAACATGCTCGGCCAGCGCGAACCCGGCCTCTACGGCAGCCAGACCCTGGCCGACATCGAGGCCCAGACCGGGGCCCTGGCCGCCCAGCACGGCCTGGAGCTGGAGTGCCTGCAATCCAACCACGAGGGCGTGCTGGTCGATGCCATCCAGCGGGCCGGCCGCGAGATGGCCGGAGTCATCCTCAACGCCGGGGCCTACACCCACACCTCGGTGGCCCTGCGCGACGCCGTGCTTTCCTGCGCCGCGCCGGTGCTGGAGGTGCACCTGACCAACCCCCACGCCCGCGAGAGCTTCCGCCAGGTTTCGCTGCTCTCGGGGGCGGCCAAGGGCGTCATCGCCGGTTTCGGGGCCGAATCCTACGCCCTGGCCGTGCTCTGGCTGGCCCGCAACCTGCCCCGCTAAAAAAAGGAGCCCACAGCCATGGCCATGGTCGAACTGCGGCGGATGGACAACCGGTTCCAGGCCGACCTGTGGCGCGACGCCTTGCTGGGCCGGGGCGTGGACTGCCGCTTGCGCGGTTTTCACGATACGGCCTACGACGGGCTCTACGTCACGCAAAAGGGCTTTGCCATGCTTTTGGTCGACGAGGCCCAACTGGAGCTGGCCCGCCAGATCGACGCCGAATTGCTGGCCCTGGAGGCCCCGCCGGCGGCCGATGTTCTGGCCCTGGCCCAGGCCATCGAGCACACCCTGCTGGGCGCGGCGGCCAGCCAGGCCGATCTGGAGGGCCACGTGGCCCAGTGCCTGGAGCACGGCTTTGGCGCGGCCTGCCTGAGCCCCTGGCTGGTGGGCCGGGCGGCCCGGCTGCTGGAAGGCTCGGCGGTGACGCTGTGCTCGGTGGTGGGCTTTCCGCTGGGAATCCAGACCAGGGCCGGCAAGCTGCAAGAGGCCCTGGAGCTGGCCGGGCTGGGCGCGGCCGAGCTGGACGTGGTGATCAACCGGGGCCTGGTGGCCTCCGACAGGCTGGATGAGGCCGTCGACGAGATCGCCGCCATTGTCGCGGCCGTGGCGCCGCTGGTGGTCAAGGTGATCCTGGAGACCTCGGAACTCGGCCCGGAGCTGACCGCCCGCGTGGCCCGGGCCATGGCCCACAGCGGGGCCGCCTTCCTCAAAACCGGCACCGGCCACTTTGGCCCGGCCACCACGGCCGACGTGGCCCTGCTGAGGCAAAACGCCCCCGGTTTGGGCGTCAAGGCGGCCGGCGGCATCCGCGAGCTGGACCAGGCCGTGGCCCTGCTGGAGGCCGGGGCCAGCCGCCTGGGCACGAGCTCCGGCGTGCAAATCATCGAACAAGCCAGGCTGCGGTGGCCCGCCGAAGACTGATCTTCGTGGGCCTCGACGGCGTGGGCCTGGACCTGGCCCGCCACCTGGCCCAGGGCGGCGTCATGCCCAATCTGGGGCGGATCATGGCCGAGGGCGCGGCCTGGGCCACGGATTCGCCCCTGCCCGACGTCTCACCGGTGTGCTGGACAAGCCTTTTCTGCGGCGAGGAGCCCGGCGTCCACGGCGTCTATGGCTTTGCCCACCCCCGGCCAGGGGCCCACGGCGTGGCCTGCGCCGACAGCCGCGACGTGCTGGCCCCGCGCCTGTGGGAGCTGGCCGACCGCCAGGGCCTGCGCGCGGCCGTGCTGGGCGTGCCGCTGACCTATCCGGCCCAGGCCCTGGACGGCGTGATGATCAGCGGCTTTGTCTGCCCGGAGCTGGCCGGCGGCGTGCATCCGCCGGCCCTGCTGGCCCGCCTGGACGCCGCCGGCTATCGGCCCGAGGCCGACCTGGAGCAGGGCCGCCACGACGTCGCGGCCTTGCTGGCCGACATCGACCAGGCCCTGACCACCCGCCTGGCCGTGTTCGAGGATATCTGGGCCCAAGAGCGCTGGCCGCTGTTTATCGCCGTCATCACCGACACCGACCGCGTCAACCACTTTGCCTGGCCGGCCCTGTGGCAAGACGAGCACCCCTTGGCCCCGGCGGCCACGGCGATCTATCGCCGCATCGACGACTATCTGGGCCGCCTGCGGCGCGAGTTGGCCGCCGAGTTGGCCGACGGCCGGGCGCGGTTGGTCCTGGCCGCCGATCACGCCTTCGGGCCCATCCGCTCCGAGGTCTACCTCAATCCCTGGCTGCGTGAGCAGGGCCTGCTGGCCGTGGAGGGCCAGCCGCCCAACGAACGCATCCTGCCCGAGACCCTGGCCCTGGCCCTGGACCCGGGGCGCATCCACCTGCACTGGGCCGGGCGCTTTGCCGGCGGGCGGCTGCGGCCGGGCCGCCAGGCCCAAGAACTGCTGGAGCGCATCGCCACGGGGCTTCTGGAGCTGCGCTTCAACCGCCTGGAAGACGGCCCCGCCGGCCCGACCCTGCGCCAGGAGCGGCCCATCGCCCAGGTTCACCTGGGCCAGCGGCTCTACCACGGGCCCAACCTGCAAAACGCCCCCGATCTGGTGGCCGTGGCCGCCCCCGGCTACAGCCTGCGCGCCGGCCTGGACCGGCCGGGCGTCTTTGGCCTGAGCCATCTTTGCGGCACGCATCGGCCCCACGGGGCCCTGGCCTGCTGCCTGCCGGCCAGCCAGCAAGCCCCGCCGACCACCGTGGCCGGCCTGGGTCGCTGGCTGGCCCAGGGGCTGGCCCTGCGCGAGCCGTTTGCCATCGGCGGTCAAATCGCGTTAAACTGAAACAATGACGCTCGCGTCACATCAGTTCACCGCGAAAAAAGCGAGACGCCAAGGAAATGCTCGACCCCGCAACGCCCAGCCCCGTCGATTTGAAAGACTTTTCCGCCTATATCGCCTCCTGCGCGGCCATCGCCGATCAGCGCCTGCAAGGCTACGCCGGCATCGAGGCCGTGGCCCGCGACGAGGCCGCGCTCAACGAATATCCGCGCCTGGGCCGCCTGCGCCCGCCCCAGGACGTGCTGATCATCGACCAGCCATCGCCGGCCGCCCTGGACGCCGCCCGCCAGAGCCTTTTGCGCGGCGAGGTGCTCTTGGAGCACGCCTGCGCCGGCGAGGCCACCCGCCTGGGCCTGGGGCCCAAGTATCTGCTGAGCCCGGCCAGCGACCTGACCCCGGCGGTTTTGCGCGACATGGGCCTGGGCAAGCTGGCCGTCAAGCCAACGGCCCTGTCGGCGATGTCCCTGGGCCGGCGGCACATGCTGCAACTGGCCTGGGACTTGGGCGTGCTGGCCCAGGAGGCCGGCCTGAGCCCCGATACGGTGCTGGGCCGGCAGTGGCTGCTGATCATCGTCGGTGAGACCTCGGCCGAACGCATCATGGCCGATTTCAGCCAGGCCAATTTTTATGGCTTCGATCCGGCCAAGGCGCTGTTCATGATCCAGCGCTCCTTCCACGGGCTGGACCTGCGGCCCGGCGGCGGCTGGGCCTACGACTTGGCCGCGCCCAAGCGCCTGCACAACCACGGCCAGATGCTCATGCAATCGACGATGAATCGCCAGATCCTCCGCATCGATAGCGGCGGCAAGCGTTTCCTGGAATGGGACGAATATCGCATGCTGCTGGAGGGCATGGTCGACAAGGTCTCGTTCAATATCGAGGACTTGGGCTACCTTAACGGCGCGCTGGACCTGACCGGCCTGGCCACGGCCCTGGAACTGGGCGGCCAGGGCTTCGGCATGGTCATGGAGGTGGTGGCCAACAACCCGCGCAATCCGCAAAAAGGCGGCGCGCTCTACCACGACCCCCAGCTCGGCCGCGACGTGATGATCGAGTCGTTCCAACTGCGCGGGGTGCGCAACGAAGACATCGCCTTTTTGAACAAAAACATCAACCACTACCCCAACCCGGCCAAGATGGCCGCCGAGGTGCGCCGACGGGGCCTTTCCATGCCGGTGTCGGTCAAAAACGGCTATCTATACTTCCAACCCGTGCAGGGCGACGTAAACTTCCTGCTGCCCACCGCCTTCGTGCGTCGGGCGTTGCTGGAGCCCATCAGCGCCTGGAAATCGGCCGCCGACACCGAGGCGGCGCTGAAGGCCATGCTGATGCAGGAGCGACGGCCGGGCTTCATGACCTGGGCCGAAAACATCACGGGCCTGCGCCTGCAAAAGGTCTGACAACGAGAGGACTATTGTGGCCAAGCGGTTGTTGTTACTGATGATATTTCTGTTGGTCTCCGCCAGCGCCTGGGCCGCGCCAGCCCCCGACGCGGCCGTGACGCCGCCGTTGGAGAGCCTGGCCCAATGCCGCGCCCTCTGCGATCTGGCGGCCCAAGGCGTAGCCAAGGGCGATCTGAACGCCGTGCTCGAACCATTGCGGCCCCACTACGCCATCGGCCAAGACGAGGAACGCATCCTGGCCATGCAGTTTTTCAGCCAGCGCGAGACGATCAGGGCCAAGGGCGACGCGCTCATCAGCGTGACCTACCTGGGCCGGCAAGAGGCCGGCGAAGGGCTGGTTCGTTTCAACTATCTGGAAAACTACAACAAAACCTCGCTGGTCTGGCAGTTTACGTTCTATAAGCCCGCCGACCGCTGGCTGGTGCGCCAACTGCGCTGGCAGGAAAACCTGGACGCCCTCTTCCGATGAGCGCCGCCCAAAACCTGGGCTGGCGAGTGGAGGCGGCGGTGGCCGCGCCGCTGTGGAAGGCCCTGAGCTACGCCGCGCCCGATGATCTTGTCCCGCTGATTGGGCCCCTTTGCCGCATGATCGCGCCGCTGCGCGGCCGGCGCGCGCTGGCCTTCGCCCTGGCCCGGCCCGAGCGCGGCGACGTCAGCGGCCTGCGGCCCATCCACGACGTGCTGGAGGCCGCCGGCGGCCCGCAGATGATCCCACCGGCGCTTTTGAATTTTTATCAACGGGCGGCGGCCCACTATCACGCGCCCTTGGGCCAGATGCTGGCCATGTCGCTGCCGGCGGGCTTGGGCGCGCTGGGCGCGGCCGGCGTGCCGGCGGCCAGCCAGGTCGCCGTGGCGCGGCTTTCGGCCAAGGCCCTGGGTCAGCCGCCGGAGCTGCGCGGTCAAGCTGGCGAATTATTTGACTATCTGCGCCAAAATGGCCCCACCGCCCTGCCCGAGCTGCGCCGTCGGTGGCCCCGGGCCACGGCCCTGGTCAAGGGCCTGGAGTCGGCCGGTTGGCTGGCCGTGGGCCAGCAGCCGGTCTGCAAGGATATCCTGGGCCGGCCCATCGGCCACGAGCCCGCGCCAGAGCGCCTTAGCGCCGAGCAAGAGGCCGCCGTGGCGGCCATCGGCGCGGCGGCGCGGGCGCGGCGCTTCGAGCCGTTTTTGCTCTATGGCGTGACCAGCTCGGGCAAGAGCGAGGTCTACGCCCAGGCCTGTCGCCAGGCCTTGGAGCAGGGGCGCGCCGCGCTGGTGCTGGCCCCGGAGATCGGCCTGTGCCTGCGCCTGCAAGGGCTGCTGGCCCAGCGCCTGGGGGCCGAGACGGTGGCCGTGCTGCACTCGGGCCTGAGCCCGGCGGCCCGGCGCGATCAGTGGGCGCGCATCGCCGCCGGTCGGGCGCGGGTGGTGGTGGGCGCGCGCTCGGCGGTGTTCGCGCCGCTGGACGACCCGGGCGTGATCTGCGTCGACGAGGAACAGGACGAGGCCTACAAACACGAGGACGGCCCGCGCTATCACGCCCGCGATCTGGCCCTGCTGCGCGGCCAGGAACAGGCCTGCCCGGTAGTCTTGGGCACGGCCACCCCGGCGCTGACCACCCTGGCCCGGGCCAGAAACGGCGGCCTGACCACCCTGGCCATGACCAGCCGCGTGGCCGGGGCCAGCCTGCCCAAGGTCGAGGTGGTCGATCTGCGCTCCTGCGGCCGGCTGACCGCCGGCTTTCTCAGCCCGCGCCTGCACCAGGCCCTGCGCCAGGAGACCGCCGCCGGCCGTCAGGCGGTGTTGTTCATCAACCGTCGCGGTTTCGCCCCGGCCCTGCTTTGCCCGGCCTGCGGCAAGACCGTGGGTTGCCCCCATTGCAGCCTGGCCCTGTGCCTGCACCTCGATCCGCCCCGGCTGATCTGCCACGCCTGTGGCCACCTGGCCCGGCCGCCGGCCCAATGCCCCAGTTGCGGGGCCGACGGCGCGCAAATGAAACCCCTGGGCCTGGGCTCCGAGGCCGTGGTCCAGGCCCTGGCCCGGTTGGAGCCCCAACTGCGCCTGGCCAGGCTCGACCGCGACGCCGCCGGCAGCCCGGCCAAGCTGGGCGAGATCCTGCGGGCCATGGCCGATCGCCGCCTGGACGTGATCGTCGGCACCCAGATGATCACCAAAGGCCATCACTTCCCCGGCATCGGCCTGGTGGGCGTGCTGCTGGCCGATCAGGCCCTGGGCATGCCCGACTTCCGCGCCGCCGAACGGGCCTACGCCCTGCTGACCCAGGCCGCCGGTCGGGCCGGCCGCGGCCAGGACCAGGGTCGGGTGATCATCCAGACCTACGACCCGGCCCACCACGCCGTGCGCGCCGCCGCCAGCCACAAGCCCGAGATCTTCTACGACCACGAGTTGGCCGAACGCCGCGCCCTGGGCTATCCGCCCTTTTGCCGCATCACGCTGTTGCGCCTGGAGGCCAAAGACCAAGCCGTCGCCCAGCAAACGGCCCTGGCCCTGGGCCGTGAACTGCGCGCCGCCCAAGGCGACCTCGCCGCCGACATCCAGACCCTGGGCCCGGCCCCGGCCCCCCTGGCCAAGGCCAAGGATCACTTCCGCTGGCAGATCATGCTCAAGGCCCCCAGCGCCGCGGCGGCCTCGCGCCTGCTCAACCTGGCCCTGCACCGCCTGGGCCCGCTGCCGGCCGGCGCGCGGCTGCTGGTGGACGTGGACCCGCTGAACATGGCCTGAGTTTGGCCGCGAAAAATGCCTTGACAATGAAGCCCAAAGGGCGCTAATCTCCTGACTGTCCGGTCAGTCAAGGAGCGGCGCGAGGTGCTTTTCAACGGCGGCGCGCGGCGGAACCGGCCGGCCAAAGCGCGTCAACAACCAGGCGCGGCCCGCGAGCGGCCGTGGCCCGTGGCCTTTTTTTGGCATTGCAGGAGGATAAAATGCCCAAGATGACCCCTTCCGAGGCGCTGGTGGAAACCCTGGTCGCCGAAGGCGTGCAGAACGTCTTCGGCATCGTGGGCAGCGCCTTCATGGACGCCCTGGACCTGTTCCCGGCGGCGGGCATCCGCTTCATTCCCGTGGCCCACGAGCAGGCCGCCGCCCACGCCGCCGACGGCCTGGCCCGGGTCAGCGGCCGGCCCCAGGCCTGCATCGCCCAGAACGGCCCCGGCGCGGCCAACTTCGTTTCGGCGATGGTGGCGGCCTATTGGGCCCACTCGCCGGTGGTGGCCATCACCCCCGAGACCGGGACCATGGGCATCGGCACGGGCGGCTTTCAAGAGCTGGACCAGATGGCCATGTTCGAGAAACAGACCGTCTATCAGGTGCGGGTCAACCAGCCCCAGCGCATGGCCGAGTTGGCCCGGCGCTGCTTCTACATGGCCAAAAACTTGAATGGCCCCACCCAGCTCAACATCCCCCGCGACTTTTTCTACGGCCTGTGCCACGACGAGATCTATCCCACCGCCCGCGTCAGCCGGGGCCTGGGCTCGGTGCAAAGCCTGCGAGAGGCCGCCCGCCTGCTGGCCGAGGCCAAGTTCCCGGTGATTTTGGCCGGCGGCGGCGTCAGCCAGGCCGACGCGGTCGAGGAGCTGACGGCCCTGGCCGAATATCTCAGCGCGCCGGTGGTCAACAGCTATCTGCACAACGACACCTTCCCGGCCGAGCACGCCCTGGCCGCCGGGCCCATCGGCTATTGCGGCTCCAAGGCGGCCATGCGCCTGATCGCCAAGGCCGACGTGGTCCTGGCCCTGGGCAGCCGCCTGGGGCCCTTTGGCACGCTGCCGCAATACGATATCGACTATTGGCCCAAGACGGCCAAGATCATCCAGGTGGACGTCAACATCGAGGTGCTGGGCCTGAGCAAGCGGGTCGACGTGGCCTCCTGCGCCGACGTCAAGGAATACACGCCGGCCCTGCTGGCGGCCGTCAAGGAGCTGCGGCCCGGCCTGGCCGCCGACGCCGCGCGCCTGGCCGACGTGGCCCGCGAAAAGCAGATCTGGGCCGACGAACTGGCCCAGTGGAGCGCCTCCAACGAAAAGCCCATGCACCCCCGGCGTTTTCTGAGCGAGCTGAGCCAAGCCATCCCAGCCGGTTCGATCATCGCCACCGATATCGGCAACAACTCCTCGATGTGCAACGCCTATTTCCGCTTCAACGGCCCGCGCCAGCACATCTCGGCCCTGAGCTGGGGCAACTGCGGCTTTGCCTACGGCGCGGCCATGGGCGCCAAGATCGGCGCGCCCGAGCGCCCGGTGTTCTGCTTCCAGGGTGACGGGGCCTACGGCATCAGCGGCATCCAGGAAGTCATGACCGCCGTGCGCGAGGATATTCCGGTCATCGCCGTGGTGGCCAACAATTTTGAATGGGGCGCCGAGAAGAAAAATCAGATAGATTATTACGAAAGTCGTTTTGTCGGGGCCAACCTGCCCGCCAACCCGGACTACGCCGCGCTGGCCGAGGTGATGGGGGCCAAGGGCTACGTGGTCGAGGCGCCCGATCAGGTCGGCGACGTGGTGCGCGAGGCCGTGGCCTCGGGTAGGCCCTGCGTGATCAACGCCAAGATCGAGGGCGGCGCGCGGGTGTTGGCCGAGCCCTTCCGCCGCGACGCCCTGAAAATGCCCGAGCGGCATCTGGAAAAATACGCCCACTTGCGGGCCAAATAAGCTTATCGACCCCTCTGTTCGCGCCCGGCCCCGCCTGCCTGGCCGGGCGCGAACAACCTCCAAGCGGGAAAGGCGGGCCGTGGACCGGCAAATCAGCACCGTTATCGACGCGCAAAAGTGCATCGGCTGCGGCCGTTGCGTGGTCACCTGCCCGGCCCAGGCCTTCACCCTGGCCGCCGGCAAAAGCGTGGTCAGCGGCCAGCGCTGCATCCTTTGCGGCCACTGCCTGGCCGTCTGCCCCACGGGCGCGGTGGGCGTGCCGGCCATGGGGCCGGGGGCCGGCGCGGTGAGCATGCGCGGCTTTGCCCTGGACCGCTCCAGCCTGGCCCCCGGCGATTTCGACGCGGCCCACCTGGCCCGGCTGATGGGCTCACGGCGCTCGTGCCGCGATTTCGCGCCCCAGCCAGTGGACCGGCGCCTGCTGGAGGATCTGGCCGCCTTTGGTCGCCTGGCCCCCTCGGCCAGCAACTATCAGCCCTGGGCCTTCACGCTGCTGGCCACCAGGCCGGCGGTGGAACGGCTCGTCGACGAAGTGGCCACGGCCTTCGCCGCCGTCAATCGCCTGGCCCAAAACCCGGCCGCCCGTGCGGTCATGGCCTTGCTGGGCCGTCGTCAGTTGGCCGACTATCGCCGCGATTATCTGGAATCGATGATCTTGCGGGTGGGCCTGTGGCGCGGCCGGCGGGTGGACCGCTTTTTCTATGGCGCGCCGGCGGCCATGATCATCAGCGCCGCCGACGAAGGCGGCATGCCCGCCGCCGACTGCCTGCTGGCCGGCCAGAACGTCATGCTGGCCGCCCACGCCCTGGGCCTGGGCTCGTGCTTCATCGGCTTTGCCGTCAGCGCCCTGGCCCGTCGGCCCAGGGCCAAGGCCGTGCTGGGCCTGCCCGCCGCCGAGACGGCCCACGTTGTCTTGGCCCTGGGTTATTGCCGCGAAAGGTTCATCAGCCAGGCCGGCCGCCTGAGCCGACCCGTGCGTTGGGTCGAGGGCTGAGCCGCGCGGGCCGAAAAAGCCGTTTCTAAATCCTTCCCCGGACGCTTATGATTGAAGATGTGGCCCGTTGCTCGGCGCGGGGCGGTGGCGCTTGCATTTTTCGGGCCGCCCGCCCTGGCCAAGGCGGGGGGCAGTGCTTATGTTAACTGAACATTTGGCCATTGGGCCGTCGACGCATACGCCCACGGGGGAGTTAGAGTGAGACTACGCCAGATTCTCCAAGGCTTGGATCAGCAGGACCAGTCCGACCACGGCGGCTGGACCCCGGCGGTGGACATCTACGAAACCGATACGGAAGTGGTGCTGGTGGTCGAGGCCGCCGGCGTTTCGGTGGATAACTTCAAGGTCATCGTCGACGGCGAGGTGGTGCGCGTCTACGGCACGCGGCAAGCCACTTGCTCCGAGCCCGGCGCCAAGTTCCACCGCATGGAGATCCACTCCGGGGCCTTTGTGCGCTCGTTTCGCATCAAGGTGCCGTTTTTGGCCGACGGCGTCAGGGCCAAGGCCGACGACGGCATCCTGCGCGTACGCCTGCCCAAAGCGCCCTTGTGCCACAAAGTCATCGTGGACATGGCCTGATTTACCCGCGACCTACGGAAGGCTGTCATGACCGAAGATAGAATGAAGCCCAACGGACCGGTGGACGTCCAGGTGGATTACGGCGACGACGAACGCCCCTCTGGCCGCGAAAGCCGCATGCATATACCCGATAGCTTGCCCATCCTGCCGGTCAAGGACATGTCCATGTTCCCGCGCATGGTCTTGCCCATGCTCGTCTCCGACCAAAAGCACGCCCGGCTCATCGACGACGTGCTGACAGCCCAGAAGATGGTGGGCCTGGTGGCCATCAAGGGCGAGACGCCCTCGGCCCAGGTCGAGAGCATGGACCAGATTCACCACGTGGGCGTGGTGGCCTTGATCCTGCGCATGAATAAGGAAGAAGACCAGAACGCCATGCGCCTGGTGGCCCAGGGCCTCAGCCGCTTCCGCGTGGTCGAGTTGACCCGCACCGAGCCCTATTTGGTGGGCACCATCGAGCCGGTGCAAGACCTGGTCACCAACGACATGGAGACCATGGCCCTGTTCAGCAACCTGCGCGGCCTGTTCAAGCGCATGCTCGATCTGGCCCCGCACATGCCCGAGGAGCTTTCGACCCTGGCGGTGGGCATCGACGACCCCGGCGCGCTGTGCGACCTGGCCGCCAGCACCATCAAGCTGGGGCCCGAGGACCGCCAGAGCGTGGTCGAGGCCATCGACGTGCGCGAGCGCCTGCGCCGGGTGACCACCCTGCTCAACCACGAGATCCAGGTGCTGGAGTTGGGCAGCAAGATCCAGAGTCAGGTCAAGGAAGGCCTGGACAAGACCCAGCGCGACTATTATCTGCGCCAGCAGCTCAAGGCCATCAAGCAGGAGCTGGGCGAGGCCGACGAAGGCGGTGAAAGCGAGGTCGAGGATCTGCGCGCCCGCCTGGCCGAGGCCCATCTGCCCGAGGAGGCCGACAAGGAGGCCCAGCGCGAACTCAAGCGCCTGGCCAAGATGCACTCCAGCTCCAGCGAGTACCACGTCATCAGCACCTATCTGGACTGGATGACCCATCTGCCCTGGAACCAGACCACCGCCGACCAGATCGACATCGACGCCGCCCACAAGATCCTCGAGGACGACCACTTCGGCCTGGACAAGGTCAAGCAGCGCATCCTGGAGTTTCTGGCCGTGCGCAAGCTCAACCCCGAGGTGCAGGGTTCGATCCTGTGCTTCGTGGGCCCGCCCGGCGTGGGCAAGACGTCACTGGGCCGCTCCATCGCCCGCTCCATGGGCCGCAAGTTCAGCCGCATCAGCCTGGGCGGCGTGCGCGACGAGGCCGAGATTCGCGGCCACCGCCGCACCTATGTGGGGGCCATGCCCGGCCGCATCATCCAGAGCATCCGCCGCGTGGGCTCCAAAAACCCCGTGCTCATGCTCGACGAGATCGACAAGCTGGGGGCTGATTTTCGCGGCGATCCCTCCAGCGCCCTGCTGGAGGTTCTCGACCCCGAGCAGAACCGCAGCTTCAGCGATCACTACCTGGACGTGGCCTTTGATCTTTCCAAGGTGATGTTCGTCACCACCGCCAACGTCCTCGACACCATCCCCGCGCCCCTGCGCGACCGCATGGAGATCATCGAGATCCCCGGCTACACCGCCGAGGAAAAGCTCAAGATCGCCAAGCGCTACCTTGTCCCGCGCCAGCGCAAGCTTCACGGCCTGGGCGCGGCCAACCTGGCCATCAACGACGGGGCCATCAACGCCCTGATCCAGGGCTACACCCGCGAGGCCGGCCTGCGCAACCTCGAGCGCGAGATCGGGGCCGTCTGCCGCTGGGCGGCGCGCAAAGTGGCCGAGGGCGAAACGGCCAAGATCGTCGTCGGCCGGGCCGACTTGCAGGAGATTCGCGGGCCGGCGCGCTTCAGCCCCGAGGCGGCCATGCGCACGGCCATGCCCGGCGTGGCCACCGGCATGGCCTGGACGCCAACCGGCGGCGACATCCTCTTTGTCGAGGCCACCGACATGCCCGGCCAGGGCCGCCTGACCCTCACCGGCCAACTGGGCGACGTAATGAAGGAATCGGCCCAGGCCGCCGTCAGCTACGTGCGGGCCAACGCCGAACGCCTGGGCGTCGACCCCGAGTTCCACAAGACACGCGACCTGCACATCCACGTGCCCGCCGGGGCCATCCCCAAGGACGGGCCCAGCGCCGGCGTGACCCTCTACACCGCCCTGCTGAGCCTGCTCACCGACCGCCAGGTGCGTCCCGACGTCTCCATGACCGGCGAGATCACCCTGCGCGGCATGGTCCTGCCGGTGGGCGGCATCAAGGAAAAAGTCCTGGCCGCCAAGCGCGCCGGCATCAAGGAGATCATCCTGCCGGCCCAGAACAAACGCGACCTGACCGACGTGCCCGAGGCGGCCCGCCAGGGGCTGGTCTTCCACTTTGCCGAGCGCATGGACCAGGTGCCCCGCTGGGCCCTGGCCACCAAGTCGTCGGCCAAGGCCAAGCACAAATGAGGCCGCTGCACGGTGAAACATAACAAATGTTGTAAAAACAGATGGTAACCTGTGAAACATGAATTTCACCGTGCGGCGGCCGAAGCGCGCCATGGACGGCGCGCCAAATCGCGAGCCTGATTAGGCTAGCGATTTGCGAGGCTTGGCAAAACCGCGCTTTTGCCAAGCCGATGCTGCACGGGGCAGGACGCCCCCGTGCGGCGCTCTCAAGTAGAGGCCGCAAGCCCCTCAAAAAAGATCGGCCGCCCTTTTCCGCGTGGGAAGAGGGCGGCCGCTTGACTTTGGGCGAGGCGCCCCGGCGGCTAGAGGTAGCCCAGGTCGGCCAGGCGACGCCGGATCAGGGCCTCCTGCTCGGGGGTGTAGGCCGCCTCTTGCCCGGCCGGCGCGGCCGTGGCCAACAAGCCGGCGCGCAGCAGATACTCCAGCACCTGGGCCAGGCTATCCTGGGGGCTCTGGCGGTCGGTGCGGCAGTGGACCTCCGGATCCAGGGGCGGCTCGTAGGGGTCGTCAACGCCGGTGACGCCCTTGAGCTGGCCGGCCAGGGCCTTGGCGTAGATGCCCTTGTAGTCGCGGTTGATCAGCTGCTCCAGGGGGCAGTCCATGAACACCTCGACGTAGTCGGCCAGGCGGCGGCGCACTTCCTGGCGATCGGCGGCGTAGGGGGCGATCTGGGCCACCAGGCAGCAGACGCCGTGATCGTTTAACAGCGAGGCCACGTAGGCCGTGCGCAGGTTGTTGGCCCGGCGGTCCTGGCGGCTGAAGCCCAGGTCGGCGCAGAGGACTTTGCGCACCTCGTCGCCGTCGAGCACCTGGACCTGACGGCCCAGTTCACGCAGGGCCTGGGCCAGCAGCCCGGCCAGAGTGGTCTTGCCCGAACGCGGCGGCCCGGTCAGCCAGACGGTGAAGCCTTTTTCGGTCATAGCAATACGCGCCCATCCATGCTCTGTGGCGCGGCGATGTTCATGATTTTGAGTATCGTCGGCGTCACGTCGATGATCGAGAAGGTGTTGTGGGCCGGCAGGGCGGCGGCGCTTTGGATGAACAAGAAGGCGTCGTCGTAGGTGTGCACGCCGCCCAGATCGGGCGGGCGCACCACGGCCGGGGCCGAAAGGTTGGCCTTGAGGTCGAAGCCGGCGGCCGGGGCGATGATCAGGTCGGCGGCGCGGCTGGTGTGCGGGCCGCTGTAGATCTCCTCGCGGCGCAGCACCGCCTCCACCACGGGTTGGCCGGTTTCGGGGTGGCAAAGGGCGGCCAGGCGGTGGATCAGTTCGTCGCGCAGGTCTTCGTAGGCCTTGCCGGCGTTGACGCGGCCCCGCTCCTCGCGGCCTTCGAGGTTGATGTAGATGCGCCCCGGCACCAGGCTGTAGGCCCGGCTGTCGGGGTGCATGTTTTTCAGCTCCTTGCGGCCGCGGCCAAAGAGCAGGTAGCCGTTTTCCTCCAGCCAGCGGTTGACGAAAACATTGCCCTTGGCCCTGGTGAAGCCGTGCTCGCTGAGGATCATCAGCCGGCAGCCCGGCGGCAGGTGCTCGGTCAACTCGCCGATGTAGGAGTCGAGCCGACGATAGAAGTTCTCGAAGCCGGCCGCGCCGGGCGCGTTGTCTTCCCAACTGCCCCAATGAAAGTGGTTGACCCGGTCGCTGCCCATGACGTGCAGGTGGAAAAAATCCCACGATTGCGAATGGATCAGTTGGAATGCCGCCTTGAAGCGACGGGCCATGGTGTCTTGCAGATCGGCCAGGTAGGCGTTCTGGTCGTGGCCGGCCAAGGCGCTCTCGGCCTCGATGCGATAATCCAGCTCCAGCAACTGGGGCGTCAACTCGGGCGGATAGGTGGCGCTGGCCAGATCGGGGCTGAGAAAGCAGGCCACCATGAAGCCGTTGACCTGGCGCGGCGGGTAGGTCAAGGGCACGTTGATCACGCCCACTTCCTTGCCCGTGCGGCCGATCAGCTCCCAAAGCGTTGGGGCCTTCAGGTCGCGGGCGGTGGGCACCCAGGTGGCGAAGGGGCTGGGCACGCGGTCGACAAAGCCGAAAATACCGTGCTTGCCAGGATTTACTCCGGTGGCGTAGGAGGCCCAAGCCACCGAACTGACCGTGGGCAATACGGAGTTCATCCGACCCATGGCCCCGCTGGCCGTCACCGCCGCCAGGTTGGGCATGAGCATGCGCCCGCTGGGTTCGGCCAGGAAAGAATGGGGCAGGCCGTCGATGCTCAGAACGAACAGCCGCTCGCGGATTTTTTCCCGCTTGAGGAATTTTTTGAATATGCCCACCTAACCCCCTTGATCCAATGACATTTCGTCTGCCAAAGACTAACCTTGACCCGTTGTCAAGTCAAGTGGCTTTGGCTGGCGGCGGTGCTTTGCCATCCTGCCCGCCCACCCTTTCACAAGGTATTTTTTTGGTTTTCTTGTCGCCACTAATATTGTAACATCGTTTAACATTCTGATTGACAAGGCAAATCCGGCCCGTCGCCGAGGGAAAACGCCGTGGATCAACGTTTCATCGAGGCATTCAAATCGTCGGCCGCCAGCGTCCTGGGCTCCATGGCCTTCACCCAGGCCACGGCCGGCGTCCACTACGTCAAACAGGACGAGCAATCCACCGGAGACGTTTCGGCCATCGTCGGCCTGACCGGCCAGTGGGAAGGCTCGCTGTCGGTCTCCTTCGCCGAGGCCTGCATCTGTGGCGTCGTCGGCAACATGTTCGGCGAGGAGATCCCGGCCATCAACGACGAGGTCGAGGACGCCGTGGGCGAGCTGACCAACATCATCAGCGGCGACGCCAGGCGGCGCATCGCCGAACTGGGCGTGATCATCGAGGGCGCGGTGCCCCTGGTCGTGGCCGGCAAGGGCCACCGCGTGCGCCACATGACCAGCGCGCCGATCTGGGCCATCCCCTTCGAAACGCCGGTGGGCGGTTTCGTTATCGAGCTGTGCCTGACGCCCGCCGCCCTCTAGGCCAGGCCTTTGCGCCCAAACAAAACCCCCGGAGGCCAGCGGCGCTCCGGGGGGTTGCTTTTCGGATCGTGGCCGGCGGCTAGAGCTCGGCGGCCAGCTTGTAGCCCTGGGCAATGGCGTCAAGGACGGTCAGGCCTCCGCCGGCGTCGCCAATGACGCTGACGTCAAGGCCCTTGGCCCGCAGCGGCTCCAGCAAATCGTTGACCGGCGCGGCCCCGGCGGCGACGATGACCGTGTCGGCCTTGATGGCGATCTGGCCGTCGCTGGAGTCGAAGGTGACCTTGCCCGGCTCCACCGAGAGCACCTTGACCCCGGTGATGGGCTTGATCCCGAAGCGCTTGATCAGCAAATAGACGATCCAGGCCGTGGAGCGGCCCACGCCCTTGCCGATCTTGGGCAGCATCTCCAAAACCGTCACGTTGTGGCTGCCCGTGGTCAGCAACCTGTCGATGGCCTCGGGGCTTTCGCCACGGAACAGCGTCAGGTAGTAGGCCTGCTCCGGGGTCAGCGCGCCGCGCTTGGCCACGTTGATCGCCGTCTCCAGGCCCACCGCGCCGCCGCCGATGACCACCACCTCGCGGCCGATCACCGGGGCCTTGCCCTTGAGCACGTCCCAGGCGTGGACCACGCCCGGCCCGCTCAAGCCGGGGATGGGCGGCATCACCGGCCGCGCGCCGCTGGCCAGCACCACGTGGTCGGGCCCCAGGGCGGCGATGGAGTCGGCCTCGGCCCTCTGGCCCAGGCGCACATCCACGCCAAGCTCCTTGAGATAAGCCCCCTGCCAAGCCGGAATCGCCGCGAAATCGGGCTTTTCGGTCGAGCGCCAATACCAGGCGATCTGGCCGCCCAACGTATCGGCCGCCTCGAAGAGCGTGACCTTGTGGCCGCGCTCGGCCGCGGTGATCGCCGCCTGGGCCCCGGCCGCGCCACCGCCGACCACCACCACTTTTTTGGCCGCCGCCGCCGGGCCGGGCTTGCCCAAGGCCTCGTGACTGGCCCGGGGATTGACCATGCAGCCGATGGGGCCAAGGGTCATGATGGCGTCGAAACAACCCTGGTTGCAGGCCACGCAGCGCTTGATCAGATCGACGCGGCCGGCCTTGGCCTTGTTGGGCAGTTCGGGGTCGGCGATCAGGGGCCGGCCCATGCAGATCAGATCGGCGTCGCCACGGGCCAAAATCTCCTCGGCCAGGCCGGGGCCGTGGATGCGGTTGCTGGAGGCCACCGGCACGCTCACCGCCCGCTTGACGCCACGGGCCAGATAGGCGAAACCAGCCGCCGGCAGCTCGTGGGTCAACTGGGGCACCTTGGTCTCGTGCCAGCCGCCGGTGACGTTGATCATGTCGGCCCCGGCGTCCTGACAGGCCTTGGCGAACAACGCCGCCTCCTCGTTGGTGTGGTTGCCGGGCACGAAGTCGTTGCCGGCCACGCGCACGCCCACGCAAAAATCAGGCCCCACGGCCGCGCGCGTCTTGCGCACCACCTCCAGGCCAAAACGCATGCGGTTTTCCAGCGAGCCGCCGTACTCATCGGTGCGTTTATTGATCGTCGGCGACAAAAATTGACAGATCAGATAGCCGGCCGAAGCCAGAATCTCGACCATGTCCATGCCCGCTTTTTGCGCCCGCAACGCCGCCTGGACAAAGTCGTCCTGCACCTGGGCAATCTCCTCCAAGCTCATCTCGCGGGCGTCCTGCTTGGTGAACTTGGAAAAATGCGGCGAGGAGCTGATGGACTGCTGGCCGATGGCGAAAGAATGGGCGTAAGCTCCGGCCATGTAAAGCTGCACGCCGGCCCTGGCCCCGCCATCCTGGATGGCCTTGGCCAGGCGGGTCAGGCCGGGGATGTCGTCGTCCTTGAGGATATTGACCATGAACGGGCCGCCCGAACGGTCGTTGATCACGCAGCCGCCGACGATGCACAGGCCCGCGCCGCCCTCGGCGCGCTCGCGGTAAAAGGCGACGAGTTGGTCGCTGACCGCGCCGTCGGGGGTGTAGTTCAGATGCATGGCCGGCATGACGATGCGGTTGGACATCTGCATTTTGTTGATCGTGATGGGCTCAAACAGCAATGGATAGTTGCTCATGGCAGACTCCGGCGCTGAATTTTCGATTCGTGGGGATAATCCTTGATACTTTATGCGCGGCCAGCCTTCAACCAAAAAGATTGCCCCTGCCATTTTCACGACGGGCCGAATCCGGGTCGGGCTGGAATATGGCCGGCCAAATCAGAGGGCTACGAAAAATCATCGCCATCAGCCCAGGCAAAAAATACTTTTCACACCCCGGCCGGCCGGTTCACAATGACCTCTATCGTCGCCCCCCCCCGACAAAAGGACAAACCGCCGTGCAAGACCATTTCGCCGAAAAATTGGCCCGCATCCAGGCCATCCTCGACGCCGGCCTGGACGCTCCGGCCGCCATAGCCATCTTCGAGCTGCTGGGCGGCCAAGGCGTCAGCGCCGCCGATCTGGAGCACGGCCGGCTCTACTCCGAGCTGCTGCCCAAGGGCCGCGAACCAGGCTTCACGCCAACCCAGCGGCATCTGCATTTCCTGTGGGACGCCCTTGATCGCCTGCCATCATGCCTGGTCGTCTCGCTGGCCTTTCCCCTGCGCCAGATGCTGGCCCGGCGCCTGTTCGCCGGCGTCGGCCGCGATTTCCTCTGCGAGGAGCACGTGCGCTTCAACTTCGGCCAGTTCATCAGCCTGGGCGACAACGTCTTTTTCAACCGAGGCGTGTTTCTCGACAGCAAGGGCGGGCTGAAAATCGGCCACTCGGTGGCCCTGGCCGAGGACGTGCGGGTGTTCACCCACGGCCATTCCGAATCCTCGCACAAGGAACGCTCCTACGCCGGCGTGGTCATCGAGGACTACGCCAAAATTTACAGCGGCGCGGTGATCTTGCCCGGCGCGCGGGTGGGCCGCGAAGCCATCGTCGCCGCCGGCGCGTTGGTCAGCGGCGACGTGCCCGCGGGCATGGTCGTGGCCGGCGCGCCGGCGAGGGTGATCAGGCCGCGGCGCGATGAGGGACGACATGGCGAGGAGTTGGATCATCTTTGGTTGTGAGGGGGGTCCGCTGAGGCGAAAGATTGGGGAGAAGAGAAGAGAAGAGAAGAGAAGAGAAGAAAAGAAAAGATTAAGAAGGGAAAAAGATGAAGAAGAAGCCATGCGGGGCGGGGAGGGGGCTCTTTACGCTAAACCGCCCCCTCGCCCGCCCCGCTCCCCACCCCACCCCCGCAAAGCAAGGTGGCCGACTTTTAGTTTCGTGTTTGTAGGGATAACGACCATAGGGACGGTCATGAGCATTGCCGCGCCGCGAAGATTGTTGCCGGTTGCCGGTGGCGTTACTGGAAGCTGACGCGCGGGGCGCGCGCCAGCTACGGCCAAGGTTGGTTGCCCCCGGAAAAAGAAAAGATTTAAGAAAGAAGAAAGAAGAACAATAAGCTTCGTCGTCTGCGGCTGCTTTGATAGCGGCCTATCACCGGGAGCTACGGACGGTAGGTGTTAGCCTGGCCTGGTCGACCCGCTCTGCCTGGCCGGGCGCCGGCCCACCCCACCCCCGCAAAGCAAGGTGGCCGACTTTTAGTTTCGTGGTTGTAGGGATGACGACCATAGGATCGGTCCTGAGCATTGCCGCGCCGCGAAGATTGTTGCCGGTTGCCGGTGGCGTTACTGGAAGCTGACGCGCGGGGCGCGCGCCAGCTACGGCCAAGGTTGGTTGCCCCCGGAAAAAGAAAAGATTTAAGAAAGAAGAAAGAAGAACAATAAGCTTCGTCGTCGCGGCTGCTTTGACAGCGGCCCCGCACCGGGAGCTACGGACGGTAGGTGTCATTGCGGCCTACTCGACCCGCCTTGCCTGGCCGGGCACCGGCCCACCGGGAGCTACGGACGGTAGGTGTTAAGCTGGCGTTCTCGACCCGCTCTGCCAGGCCAGGCACTGGCCCCGCTCTGCCAGGCCAGGCACTGGCCCCGCCTTGCCTGGCCGGGCGCCGGCCCAGGAAAACGATCAACAAGTCTCTTTGAGCGGACAACCCGGCCCATCGGCATGGTATATTGCAAGCCCCTGCCCGCGCGTCGTCGCCTCATGCTTAGGGTTTTGTCCATGCCGTTTCGCCAAATCGTTGTGTGGTTGTTGGGCCTGGCCGCCGTGGCTCTTTCGGGCAACGTCCTGTGGGTGCTGTGGAGCCAGGGCCTGGCTGACAGCGAAGACCTGGGCTTGGCTTTGTTTTACTGCGCCTTGGCAATGATGGCCTGGCTGTTTTGCCTGTTTGGCCCGCGCCTGGCCATCGGCGGCAGGGCCGTGCTGAAGGGGTTGTTGCTGATTGTTTCGTTGGGCCTTTCGCTGGTGTTGTTCGAGCTTCTGATGACGCCGTTTCATCTGGTGTTCAACTCGGCCCACCAGGCCACCCTGCATGCGCCCCAGTCCGCCAAGCGCCATGTCGGCGACAAGTATCGTTTCGACCTGGAAGTCGACCCGGAGTTGGGCTACGTCCCGCGCCGGGGCGGGCAATACGCCTACGACCGCCATGGCGCGCAGCGTAACGCCCACCAGGCTCAAAAGCCGCCCGGCGTCAGGCGCGTCGCGCTGGTGGGCGACTCCATCGCGGCCATCGGTTATCTGGGCGGCTGGCTGGAGCGGCTGGGTCCGCGGGGGGTGGAATATTGGAATCTGGGCGTGGACGGCTTCGGCGCGTGGCAGGAGCTGAAATATTTCGAGCGCCACGGCCGCGCCTTGCGGCCCGATCTGGTGTTGATCGAGTTTTGCCTCAACGACTTCGACGGCACGCCGATGATCCTCAAGGACCAGGACGGCCAGGCCGTGGTGGCCAACCTCTACCTGGGCAGCGAGCAGTTCAATCCCTGGCTTTATCGACGCTCGACGATCTACCGAGCCTATCTGTCGCTCAAGGCCTCGCTGACCGACCGCGACGGCCTACGCGCCGACGTCAAAAACGCCTTGGCCGCCTTTCAGCGTCACGCAGCCAACGATCATTTCACGCTGAAGGTGGTGGTTTATCCGCTGATGAGCCCCTACGAGCAGTGGCCGGAATCATATAAAAAACAGCGTCAGGATATTCTGGTGATTTTGCGCGAGCTGGGCGTGGAGCACTTCGACGCCACGGGCCTGTTGGCCCAGGCCCTGCAAGGCCGGCCCCTGGCCTGGGCGCGCATGGCCGAGGGCGACTATTTTCATCCATCGGAGGCCTTTGCCGAGCTGCTGGCCCGGCGTTTGCTGGCCGATGGTTTCCTGGCGGCGGCCAACTGAGCCTCGCCGGGCCTAGAAAAGCCGCTCCGACCGACGCGTGAAACCAAAAAGCTCCAGGGCCCGGCCCGTGGCCACGCGGCCGGCCTTGGTGCGTTTGAGCAGACCCTGCTGGATCAGATAGGGCTCGTAGACCTCCTCGATGGTCTGGGCCTCCTCGCCCACGGCGGCGGCCAGGTTGGAAAGGCCCACCGGCCCGCCGTCGAATTTTTGCACGATGGCCGAGAGCAGATCGCGGTCCAGGCGGTCCAGGCCGTTCTGGTCCACGCCCAGACGGCCCAGGGCATAGTCGCACAGGGCCAGATCGGCGTGGCCGGCGGCCTCGACCTGGGCGAAATCGCGCACGCGTTTGAGCAGGCGGTTGGCCACGCGGGGGGTGGCCCGCGAGCGTCGGGCGATTTCTGCGGCGCCCTCGGGCGAAATATCCAGGCCCAGCAGGCGCGCCGAGCGGCCGACGATGCTGGCCAGCTCCTCGGGCGTGTACATGTCCACGCGCACCTGCACGCCAAAGCGATCGCGCAGGGGCGGGGTCAGCAGGCCGGCCCTGGTGGTGGCCCCCACCAGGGTGAAGGGTTCGAGGTTGAGCTTGACCGTGCGGGCGCTGGGCCCCTGGCCCACGACTATGTCCAGGTGGAAATCCTCCATGGCCGGATAAAGCACTTCCTCGACGACGTGGTTGAGGCGGTGGATTTCATCGACGAACAAGACATCGCGGGGGCCCAGATTGGTGAGGATGGCCGCCAGGTCGCCGGCGCGCTCCAGCACGGGGCCGCTGGTGGCGGTGACTTCCACGCCCAGTTCGCGGGCGATGATGTGGGCCAGGGTGGTCTTGCCCAGGCCGGGGTGGCCGTGCAGCAGCACGTGATCCAGGGCCTCGCCGCGCTGGCGGGCGGCGGCGATGAACACGCGGAGGTTGGCCTTGGCTTCTTCCTGGCCGACAAACTCGGCCAGGGAGGTGGGCCGCAGCGAATCCAGGGCGCGGTCTTCCTCGGCGGCCGCGCCGCAAACCAACCTGGGGCCAAAGGGATCGTCGGACATGGGCGTCTCCGCTGGCGCGTCAAGGGGCCGTGGCCTGGCGTCGATAAGGCCCAGCGCCGGCCGGCTTGACGGCTGTTTGGGCTAGGCCAGTTCCTTGAGGGCCAGGCGCAGCAGATCTTCCAGGGCCGCGCCGTCGCCGGCGACGGCCAGGGCCTTGTCCACGGCTTTTTTGGCCTTGGCCTCGGGGTAGCCCAGGTTGCACAGGGCGCTTTGGGCGTCGTCGGCGGCCGTGCCGGGGGCCACGGCGGCGGCCGGTTGCTCGCCCACGGGCAGGCGGCCGGCCAGATCGACCACCAGGCGGCCGGCGGTTTTTTTGCCCACGCCTGGCGTCTTGGCCAGGCGCGCGGCGTCGCCGGCGCGGATGGCCGCCCACAGCTCGCCGACCTCCAGGCCGCTGAGGATGGCCAGGGCCAGCTTGGGCCCCACGCCGGCCACGCTCACCAGCAGGCGAAAGGCCTCCCACTCCTGTTCGTTGATGAAGCCGTAGAGGTGGATGGCGTCGTCGCGCACGATGGTGTGGGTCAACAGGCTGATCTCGCCCGATTGCGGCAGGCGGCAGAACGCGCCCAGCGAGACGAAGACGCGGTAGCCCACGCCGCCCACGTCGACGACCACGTGATCGGGCCGGCGCGCCGCCAGTTGGCCCCTGAGGCGGGCGATCATCGCATGCCCTCCCGCCGCAGGGCCCGGCCCTGCAGGTGGCAAATGGCGATGGCCAAGGCGTCGGAGGCGTCCAGGCCCAGGGGCTCCTCGACGCCCAGCACCACGCGGACCATGCGCTGGACCTGCTCTTTGTCGGCGCGGCCCACGCCGGTGAGGGCCTTTTTGACCGCCGCCGGCGAGTACTCGAAGACTTCCAGGCCGGCCTGGGCCGCCGCCAGCAGGGCCACGCCCCGGGCCTGGCCCAGCATGATCGCCGTGCGGGCGTTTTGCGCGGCGAAGACGCCCTCCACGGCCATCTCCAGGGGCTGTCGCCGCTCGATGACCTGGCAAAGCTCCTGGTGAATCTTGCGCAGCCGCCAAGGCGGGGCCAGGCTGGCCGGGGCGCTGATCACCCCCGCGGCCACGAAAACGGCCCGCCCGCGCGGCCCGGCCTGCACCAAGCCGTAACCGGTGCGCTGGGAGCCGGGGTCGAGCCCCAGCACGCGGACCGGCGCGGTCTCCAAGCTACTGCTCCAACTGGGCCATCACGTCGTCGTCGATGTCGAAGTTGGAGTAGACGTTCTGCACGTCGTCGGCGTCGTCGAGGGCTTCGAAAAGCTTGAGCACCTTGCCGGCCTCGACCGGATCCTTGATGTCGACGGTGGTGGTGGCGATCTTGGTGAACTCGGCGCTCTGGGGCTGCAAGCCGGCGGCCTCGAAGGCGGCGGCCACCGCGCTGAAGGCCCCGGGCGCGCAGGTGACCTGCCAGGCGTCGTCCTCGTCGCTGACGTCGTCGGCCCCGGCCTCCAGGGCCACCTCCATGAGTTGGTCCTCGCCCACGGCCGCCTTGTCGAAGCTGAAGACACCCTTGGCCTCGAACATGAACGACACCGCGCCGTTTTTGCCCAACGAGCCGCCGCGCTTGTTGAGGATATGGCGAACCTCGGCGGCGGCGCGGTTTTTGTTGTCGGTCAGACACTCGATGATGAAGGCCACGCCGCCGGGACCGTAACCTTCGTAGACGATCTCCTCGTAGGAGACGCCGTCGAGTTCACCGGTGCCTTTTTTGATAGCCCGTTCGATGTTGTCCTTGGGCATGTTCTGGGCCTTGGCCGCGGCCACGGCCGAACGCAGGCGCGAGTTGCCCTCGATGTCGCCGCCGCCCATGCGCGCGGCCACGGTGATCTCTTTCATCAGCCGGGTGAAGATCTGGCCACGCTTGGCGTCGGCCGCGCCCTTCTTGCGCTTGATGGTGCTCCACTTGGAGTGACCGCTCATGCTACCCCTCCGTTTGGGTATCGACCTGGGGCAGCGCGTTTTTCAGTTCGCGGCCCAGGATATATATTTCCTTGCTGGCCGCCTTGGAGGCGGCCGGCTTGTGCCCCTTGCCCAACTTGAAACGGCCCTTGACCTGGTGGATGAGCTGATCCACGCCCGGGCCGAAATAGACCTTGGCCAGAAACGAGCCGCCCGGACGCAACACCGCCAGGGCCAAATCGAAAACGGCCTCCAGCATGGCCAGGCTGGCCGCCTCGTCGGCGTGGCGCACGCCGGTGGTGCGCGGAGCCACGTCGCTGAGCACCACGTCGAAGGCCGGGGCCACGGCCAGCACCTCGGCCGGCGTGAGCTTGAGCACATCGGCCTGGATAAAGCGCCCCCACCTGGGCAGATCCACGGCCAGCTCCTGGATGTCCACCCCCAGCACCAGCCCGCCAGGGCCCACCCGGCCGGCGGCGTATTGCAGCCACGAACCAGGGTGACAGCCGATGTCCAGCACGCGCATGCCCTGTCGCAACAGGCCGTAGCGTTGGTCCATCTCCTGGAGTTTATAGACGCTTCTGGCGGCGAAGCCCTCTTGCTTGGCCCGGCGATAATATGAATCTTGGTCTTTGCGGCTGCCCATAGCTGGCAAAATCTAGCATAGCCGCGCCAACGGGGCAAGCGCCCTCGAAAAGGCGGCCCACGCTATTGGGCCGGCGGGCCGGGCCCCAGCAGGCCGAAAACGCCGCTGACCCTGGCCAGGCGCTTGGGCCCCACGCAGATGAAGGCGTTGGCGAAGGCCGTGTCGCCATCGGCCCGGATGATGTCGACCTTGACCTCCAGCCAGTCGCCCAGGCGGGCGGCGCTGGCGAAATCGGCGGTGAGGTTGGCGGTGATCAAGGGGATCGGCGGATCGTGGGTGATGGCCGTGGCGTAGCCCAGGGCGATGTCGGCCAGGGTCATCAACAGGCCGCCGTGGGCCGTGCCCCGGGCGTTGGCGTGGCGCGGCTCCACCCGCAGGCCAAAGCGCGGACCGTCGGGCTCCTGGCGCACGTAGACCGGCCCGATGAATTGCAAAAACGGGCTGGGAAAATCCAGGGGCTGGTAGCCCTCGGGCGGGCCGTCGTTCATGACCGCCTCTTTTTTCGGCCGGCCTTGACGTGCTCGGCAAAGGCCGCGAAGGCCTGGCGGGTGTCGTGGGCGTAGGCAAAGCCCAGCTCGCGCTCCAGCTTGCCGCTATCGACCACCCACGGATGCTGCATGAGCTTGAGCGCCGGGCTGGGAAACTCGGTGATGAAACCCAGCCGCAAGGCCCAGGCCAGGGCGTTGAGCGGGCGCAACAGGCCCACCGGCACGGGCAGCGGCCGCCCGCCCAGGGCGCGCACCATCTCGCTGGTGGTCATCACGCCGCTGGCCCCCACGTTGTAGGGCCCCCGCGCGCCGGCCCGCAGCAGCTCCACGATGGCCCGCGTCAGGTCGTCCTCGTGCACGAACTGCATGGCCGCGCTGGGCCGGGGCAGCACGGCCAGGCGCTTTTGCAGGTGCCGGGCCAGGGGGTTGTTGAAACCGGGGCCGACAACAAAGCACGGTCGCGCCCAGCAGACGGCCATCGCCGGGTTTCGCGCGGCGAACTCGGCGATCAGGCCCTCGACGATGCGCTTGGTCTTGCTGTAGGTGAAGTCGTCGTTGCCACGCAGGGGGCTGTCCTCGGTCAGGGGGCATTGGTTGTCGGCGTGAAAGCCATAGGCCGTGGCGCTGCTGGTGTAGAAAAAGCGCCGCGCGCCGGCCCGGCGGCTGGCCTCCAGGACGTTGGTCGTGCCGCCGAGGTTGATGTCTTCCATCAGGCCCTTGTCGTGGATCGGCGGCAAGACCCAGGCCGCGTGCACGACGGTGTCGATGCCGTTTTCGGCAAAGATGTCATCCAGGGGCTGGCGCGCGTCGGCGCGGACGAAAAGCAGCTTTTCGGGCGTGGCGGCCGGGGCCTTGATGTCCAGGGACACCACTCGCTCGACGCCTTCCATGGCGCAGAAGCGCTGGGCCAGCTTGGAGCCGAAATAGCCGGAACCGCCCGTGATCAAAATGTTTTTCATGGCCTCACCCCCAAAAGACGGCCCGCCTGGCGGGCGCTGGCGGCCCAAACGTCAAGCCGCAATGTAGCATGGCGACCGTTGCCGACGCCAGCCGCTTGCCGCCGCGCCAAAAAAGAGGCCGCTGCACGGTGAAACATAACAAATGTTGTAAAAACAGATAATAACCTGTGAAACATGAAATCTACCGTGCAGCAGCCGAAGCGCGCCATGGACGGCGCGCCAAATCGCGAGCCTGATTAGGCGAGCGATTTGTGAGGGTTGGCAAAACCGCGCTTTTGCCAAGCCGAAGCGGCACGGGGCAGGACGCCCCCGTGAAGCACCCTCAAAAAGCGAGGCCCCTTACCGGGGCCTCGCGGGCGGGGGCGGCGCGAGTCGTCAGGCGGCGCGGAAGGCGAGCTTGCCGCCTTGCTCGTCGGCGACGATGGTCTGGCCCTCCACGAAGTTGCCGGCCAGCAGTTCCCTGGCCAGCGGGTCTTGCAGGTGAACCTGGATGGCCCGCTTGAGGGGGCGGGCGCCGTAGACCGGGTCGTAGCCCAGGTCGGCCAGCAGGGCCTTGGCCCCGTCGCTGGCTTGCAGGGCCAGGCCGCGGCTGGCCAGGAGCTTGCCCAGGCGGGCCAGTTGCAGCTCGACGATGTGGGCGATGTGCTCCTTGTCCAGGCTGTGGAAGATGACCACGTTGTCGACGCGGTTGAGGAACTCGGGCTTGAACTGGGCCCTGAGGGCGGTCATGACCGCCTCCTCCATGCGCTGGCGCTGGTGGGGCCCGGCCAGATCCTGAATATACTGGCTGCCGATGTTGCTGGTCATGATGATGATGGCGTTGGTGAAATCCACCGTGCGGCCCTGGCCGTCGGTGAGCCGGCCATCGTCGAGGATCTGCAACAGGGCGTTGAACACGTCGGGGTGGGCCTTTTCGATCTCGTCGAAGAGCACCACCGAGTAGGGCTTGCGGCGCACGGCCTCGGTGAGGTAGCCGCCCTCGTCATAGCCCACGTAGCCCGGAGGCGCGCCGATCAGCCGGCTGACCGAATGCTTTTCCATGAACTCGCTCATGTCCAGGCGGATCATGGCCTGTTCGTCATCGAACATGAACTCGGCCAGGGCCCGGGCCAGTTCCGTCTTGCCCACGCCGGTGGGGCCCATGAAGATGAACGAGCCCACCGGGCGGTTGGGGTCTTGCAGGCCGCTGCGCGCGCGACGCACGGCGTTGGCCACGGCCTCGACGGCGTCCTTTTGCCCCACCACCCGCTTGGCGATGCGCTCTTCCATGTGCAGAAGCTTTTCGCGCTCGCCCTCCATCAGCCGGGCCACGGGGATGCCCGTCCACTTGCCCACCACCTCGGCCACGTCCTCGCTGTCGACCTCTTCCTTGACCAGGGCCTCGCCGCCGTCGCGCAGCTCATCCATGGCGGCCTGGCGCTGGGCCAGCTCCTTTTCGGCGGCGGGGATGGCGCTGTATTTGAGCTCGGAGGCCCGCGAAAGATCGCCCTCGCGGCCGGCCCGCTCCATGTCCAGACGTAGTTTTTCCAGGCGCTCTTTTATTTCGCGGATGGTCTCGATGCTCTGCTTTTCGCGCTGCCACTGCTCTTTGAGCGCATCGCGTTGACCTTCGAGCTGGGCTATCTCGCCGCGCAACTTTTCCAGACGCCTGGCGCTGGCCTCGTCGGTCTCTTTTTTCAGGGCCTCGACCTCGATGGTCATCTGCATCAGCCGGCGCTGGAGCTGGTCGAGCTCCTCGGGCAGGCTGTCGATGTCGATGCGCAGCTTGGAGGCCGCCTCGTCGATGAGGTCGATGGCCTTGTCGGGCAGGAAGCGGTCGGTGATGTAGCGGTCGCTGAGGGTGGCCGCGGCGACCAGGGCGGCGTCCTTGATGCGCACGCCGTGGTGCACTTCATACTTTTCCTTTAGCCCGCGCAAAATGGCGATGGTGTCCTCGACGCTGGGCTCCTCGACCAAAACCGGCGCGAAGCGGCGCTCCAGGGCCGGGTCTTTTTCGATGTTTTGGCGATATTCCTTGATGGTGGTGGCGCCCACGCAGCGCAGCTCGCCCCGGGCCAGGGGCGGCTTGAGCATGTTGCCGGCGTCCATGGCCCCCTCGGCCTTGCCCGCGCCGACCAACGTGTGCATCTCATCGATGAACAGGATGATCTGGCCGGCGGCCTCGGTCACTTCCTTGAGCACGGCCTTGAGGCGATCCTCGAACTCGCCGCGATACTTGGCCCCGGCGATCAGCGCGCCCATGTCCAGGCTGACCACCCGCTTGTCCTTGAGGCCCTCGGGCACGTCGCCGGCGACGATGCGCTGGGCCAGGCCCTCGACGATGGCCGTCTTGCCCACGCCGGGCTCGCCGATGAGCACGGGGTTGTTTTTGGTGCGCCGGCTGAGGATCTGCACCACGCGGCGGATCTCCTCGTCGCGGCCGATGACCGGGTCGAGCTTGCCGCGGCGGGCGCTGTCGGTCAGATCCTGGGCGTATTGCTGGAGGGCCTGATACTTGTCCTCGGGGTTCTGGTCGGTGACGCGCTGCGAGCCCCGGATGTCCTTGAGCACGGCCAGGATGGCCTCGGGGCCGGCCCCGGCGCGGCGCAGCAACTCGCCCACCGGGCCTTTTTCGGCGGCCAGGGCCACCAGCAGGTGCTCCACCGAGACATAATCGTCGTGCATTTGTTCGGCCGCGTTCTGGGCCTGTTGCAGCAGCTCGCGGCTGGCCGACGACAGATAGGCCTGACCGCCGCCCGAAACCTGGGGCTGGCGCTGCAAGAGAGCCTCCGCCTCCGCTTGCAGGCCGGCTTCGGCCACGCCCAGCTTGCCCAGCACGGGCTTGGCGATCTCCTGGCTGATCTTGAGCGTGGCGGCCAGCAAATGGGCCGGCTCGACCTGGGGATGGCCCCGTTTGTCGGTCAGGCTCACCGCCTCTTGGATGATCTCTTGGCTTTTGACCGTGAATTTGTCCAGTCTCATATTTTCACCGCCTGTCTGGGGATTTTCGCGCTTGGCTTCGCTTTTATAAAGCTAAACACCACCAGGGGCGATGCAAGCGCGGCGGTGACGGGGCTGGGTCGTTCAGGGCAGGCGCAGGTCGAGCTTGGCCGCGCGTTGGCCGTCGACCGTCACCCGGCTGGGCGCGGCCTGGCCACAACTCACCTCGTAGACGCCCGGCGGCATGTTCAGCCGGCTGAGGGTGTAGTAGCCCTGGCGGTCGGTCTGGTCGCTGGCCACGGTCTTGCCGCCCTGGGCGGCGGCGACGGTGGCCCGCCAGACTGGCCGGCCCTGGTTGTCAAGCACGCGGCCATGGGCGGCGCAGGCCTTGTCGCGCAGGGTTTCGAGCAGGGCGAAACCATAGCCGGCGTAGCTGAAGCCGTCGGTGTATTCGCGGCCCGAGGGGCTGAGGTCGCGGCTGGTGGCCGGGGCCGGCTTGGTCGGCTCGAGGGCGGTGTCCTCGTTCCATTCGTTGAACGAGGTGATCAAAAGCATGTTCAGGCGCGGGTCCAGAAAGGGCATGGCCAGGCGGTCGAAGTTCTCGGCCAGAAACGAGCCCTCGGCCGCGCCCTGATCCCACTGACGGGGGATGATGAACTGTTGCAGGCTCCGGCGGCAACCGCGATCGTTGTAGCCGGGCAGGATGTTGGGCACGAAGTTGACCTTGGGCCCGCAGAGGTCGTAATAACGGCGGAAAAGCCCGGCCACGTCGGCGACGAAAGTGCTTTTTGCGCCGTAGCCGCCGTGGTCGTGGCGCACCGAGAGATAGGGGTTGTAGGTGGTGACGGCGTCGAACAGGGCGATGCGCTCGGGCTGGGGCTCGGGCGCGAGATAGGGCTGGGGCTGACGGTCCTGGTCGGCCGACATCACGCTCCAATAGATCTCGTCGGCGACGAGGTAGACGTCGTGGCCCCGGGCCAGGAGCTTCTGGCGCAAGGTGGCCAGGGCCCGGGCGTAGTCGCCGGCAAAGGTGCGCGTCAGGTACAAAAACAGCACCGGCCGTCCGTTGACGCGCAGATAGGCCGGGTTATCGAAGTATTTGTCGGCGATGGCCAGAACATCGGCGATGAAAAAGTCGCTGGCCTGCTTGTCGAAGACCGTGGCGCTGTATTCCTTGCGCCAGCCCACGCTCCAGGTCTCGTAAAAGATGCAGAACTTGATGTCTTGCAGGTTGGCGGCCTGAACAAAGGCCTGGTCGACGACGACGTTCTGCTGGGGCCGCTTGGGCCACCAACTCACGGCCAAAAAATCCACGCCGTGGCGCGAGCACCAGGCGATCTGTTCCTCCACCGCCTTGACGTCGTCGGAGCGATATTGGCCCAGCAGCGGCTCCTGGGGCGGATCGAGGAAGGCGCGCAGATAGCCCTGGCGGAAGTTGGATGGATACCAGGTGTAGTAGGTCGCGCCCACCAAGAGGCGTTCGTTTTGCAGCACCGGCCCGTCCTTGGCCCGGGGGTCGGCGTTTTGGCAGGCGGCCGCGGCGGCCAAAATGATCAGGCAACTCAGGGCGACAAAAAGCTTTTTCATGGCGCGTCCAGCGGTCGATCGACCATGGCCAGGGGCGACAGTCGCAGTTTGATCAGCGTCCACACGGCCAAAAGGCCGTCCTTGGCCCGCAGCTTCTTGCCTTCGCGGACCTGGCGCGGGCGATATGTGATGGGCCTCTCGACGATGCGCACGCCCCGGCGCAACAGCTTGGCGGTGATCTCGGGCTCCCAATCGAAGCCGTTGGCCTGATAGCCCACCCGGCCGATCAACTCGCGGCGAAAGACCTTGTAGCCGGTGGGCGCGTCGGTCAGCCGCGAGCCGTAGAGCAGGTTGCAGACCATGGTCACCAGCCGGCCGCCCCAATAAAATGGGCTGTTGGGCGAGGGATTGGCGCTGTTCAAGATGCGCGAGCCATAGACCACCTCGGCCCGGCCCTCGACAATGGGCCGGATCAGCGAGGGGATCTCGGCCGGCTCCAGCTCCAGGTCGGCGTCCTGCACCAAGACGATCTGGCCGGTGGCGTGGATGAGGCCGGTGCGCACGGCCCCGCCCTTGCCCAGGTTGCGCGGATGATGGATCACGCGCAGGCCCGGCAGCTCCAGGTCGGCCAAGATCTCGCGCGAGCCGTCGCTGGAGCCGTCGTCAACGGCGATGATCTCTTTTTCCACATCCACCGCGGCCACGCGGCGCAGCAGCTCGGCCACCGTGGCCCGCTCGTTGAACACCGGCACGATGATCGAGACCTTCACGACGGCTCTCCCGGCCGGCGGACGCTGGCCCCCAGCCAGGCCAGGCCGCCGCAGAGCAGCGCGGCCAGGCTCAGGGCCAGGCCCAGGGGCTTGCCCAGCAAGTAGAAATCGGGCGTGGCCCCCATGACCAGCATGCGATAGTTGCCCATCACCGGCGAATAATGAGGGATATAGTGCAGAAGCGGCATGTTTTTCTGGTTTTCGCCGACAATGGCCGAAAATTGCAGCTCGAAATGCTGGGCCATGCCCAGGCCCTGCACCACCAGGCCAAAGGCGATCACCCCCAGCAACGCCGCCTTGAACAGCGGCCCGCGCTTGTTCCACAGCTTGAAGGCCTGGGCCAGGGGCAGCATGGCCAGACAAGTCACCGGCACCATGTAGCGCGGGCCCCAGGCGATGTCGCCGTGCCAGGCCCACCACTTGGCGTAAAACAGCAGCCAGCCCAGGCACAACAGGCAGATCAGCGTGGCCTCGGCCCGGCGGCGCACGAAAAAGCCCCGCAGATACAAAAGCGCCGCCATCAGCGGCGGGCTGAACAAAAACACGCTTTTGCCGGGGCTGAACAGCAATCCGTGGACGCCGATCCAGGCCGCCAGGCTGAAGCCGGCCCGGCCATCATAGATGAAGTTGGGAAAGCCCCGGTCGCCCTCGTAGCCGGTGAGAAAGGGCGAGCCATAGCGAAACCAGTTGAACCACAGCACCCACAGCCCGGCCACGAAGATCGGCCCGGCCCAGCACAGGGCCAGGCGGATGGCCTGGGGCCAGCTCGTGCAGACGCCCGCCCGCCGGGGCCACAACAGCCAGGCCACGTAGAGCCCTATCAGCGGCATGGGCACGACCAAAAACATCGTCGTGTTGCTCGCGCCCAGGCCAATGGCCAGGCCCGACCAGAACAGATGCCGCCCCTTCAGGCGCAGCCGAAAGCGCAGCAACTGCCACACCGCGATCATCAGGCACAAGGCCAGGCCCGGCTCGGCCAGGTGATAGCGGGCGTAGGGCCAGGCAATGGTGGCCAGGCCAAAGGTCAGCATCGTGGCCAGGGCCACCCGCCGCGCATAGCCCCAGTCAAGTAATGTCAGGTAAAGCACCAGGGCGATCAACGGCGTGGTGAACTGATGCAGGGTGGAGGCCATCAGCTCGTCGGGCTTGACCGGGCCCTTGAGGTCCATGGGCGGGTCGATGTCCGGGGGCAGGGCCTTGCTGATCAGATAGAGCGGGATGGCGGCCAGGGGCTGGAGGATGCCCGTTTTGCTGTAGAGCGGGCGCAAACGGCCGGGGATGGGGTCGATGATCAGCTCGCCGCGATCGACGATGGCCTTGGTGGTCAGAAAGCGAAACCACGAGTCGAACGAATAGAAATGCCCGCCCATCGAGGCCAGATAGCAAAACATCAAGCAGCCGGCCGCCAGCAGACCCACCGCGCGCCGGCCGGCCAGCCGACGGCCAACGCCCGCCCAGCCCGGCCAGAACGCACGGCCGCTGAAACGCGCCCACAGCCAGATCAGCCCCCGCGCGGCCAACCAGCCGCCGATCAGGCCGCCGGGCAGACGCAGCCACCACAACTGGGGGCCGTGGGCGAACATCCAATTGATTTGCAGCAGCAGGCCCAACAGCCCGCTCATCAGCGATGTCCAAACGACGGCGGTCAAGTCCTTCCCCGATGCAATGGCAGAGGTCGACGGCCCGTAACTATAACCCGAGCCCGGCGGCCCACGCCAGCAATTATGCCTGGCGCGACGGGTCGTGGGGCGATTTGCGCAAAATGTAAAAAACATAGCCGTAGGCCTGGCCGTGCCGACGGTAGAGGTCCAGCTCCAGGCGGGTTTCGTCCAGGGCCTGGGCCAGGGCCAGCTCTTGCCGGGCCAGGGGCGTCAGCTCCGCCATGCGCCGGACCAGCGGCCCGTAGTAGCCATCGAGCCAGGCCTCGGCCGACAAGGCGAAATGCGCGACGACCGCAAAACCGGCCTGGCGGGCCGTGGCCAGGTTTTGCGCCACGCCAGCCATGCCGGGGTAGGCCTGGCCCCAATGGGCGGCGGCCTCGGCCGGCGGATCGTCGACCAGCCAACTCAGCTCGGTGACGGCCAACAGGCCGCCGTCACGCAGCATGGGCCGCCACAAGGCCAAGCCCCGCCCGAATCCCAGCACGTAGATGGCCCCCTCCGACCAGATCAGATCCAGCGAGGCCGGCGCGTAGCCCGGCGCGGCCATATCGGCCCGGCGCGTGGCGACGCGCCCGGCCAGGCCCTGGGCCTGGGCGCGGGCGGTCAACTCGTCCAGAAACGGCTGGTGGATGTCCACCGCCTCCAACGGGCCCAGAGCCCTGGCCAACACCAGGCTCTGGCGGCCCGTCCCGCAGCCCAGATCGACGATGCGCGGCGCGGGCGGCAGGGGCGGCAAGAGTTGGACGGCCCGCATGGTCTCGGCGTCGCTGCCCGGCCCGCACTGGGCCAGGCCTTCATGAAGCAGAAAAAGCGCTTGCATCTGGTCCATTTTTGTTACCTTGCCCACCATAAAGCCTATTATTTATGTATGTATTATGCGTCGACCCTCGACAAAGCGGCCGGATTCATAGTATGTTGGATTCGTCCATCTTCGGACGCGAGATGCCCCCTTGTCTGCCGGAGAAGCCATGAAACGGCGAATAATTGTAACCATGCTGGCGCTGGCGGCGTTTTGCCTGGCCGGCGCGCCCGCCCTGGCCGACGACGCGGCCCTGCTGCGGGCCATCAAGGACAAAGTTCACGCGGCGGTGCGGATTTTGGCCGAGGAAGGTCGCGACGGCCTGGAGCAGTTCAACGACGTCGACGGCCGCTGGGGCCAAGAGCCCTATGTTTTCGTTTTTGACGAAAAAGGCGTGATCCTGGCCCACGCCAACGATCAGGCCCTGGTCGGCAAGACGTTGCTGGGCATCACCGACGTCAAAGGCCGCCGTTTCATACAAGACGCCATCGACATCGTCAAGGGCCCCGGCCGTGGCTGGAGCGAGTATTGGTGGTACGAAAAACCCCATAACGAGCACAAGCACAAGCTCAGCTACATCATGGCCGTGCCCGGGCAACCGATGGGCGTGGGCGCCGGCGTCCGGAGCGACATCACCGCCCAGGAGGCCAACCGCCTGGTCGCGCCATGAGCCCCGGCTGACGCGAGTCAAGTACGACCGTCCGTTCAAACCCGGCCCGGCTGACGCAGGCCAGGTGCGGCCGCCTGTTCAAGCCGGCCCGGTTGACGCGAGTCAAGCGCCTGGCCCGGCGCGAATCAAATCCGGCCGTTCGTCAGGCCCCTCGCCCCTTAAGCCCCGCCTGGCCTCCGCGCCCGCTTCGCCGGCTCCGTCAGGCTCTCGCCTGCCACCCGGCCGGGGTTAGTTCACCTCGTTTTTGCGCACCATCTTGGCCCACGAATCGCGCAGGCCCACGATGCGGTTGAACACCAGGGTTTCGTCCGGCTGGTGCTCCTTGGCGTCGGCGATGAAGTAACCTTTGCGTTCAAACTGGAAGCGCTCGCCGGGCTGGGCCTGGGCCAGGCTGGGTTCGAGCTTGGCCGTTGGCATGACAACCAGCGACTGGGGGTTGATGTTTTCGCGCCAGTCGCCCTCGACGTCCTCGGGCCTGGGGTCGAGAAAGAGCCGGTCGTAGAGGCGCGCCTGGGCCTCCAGGCAGTGGCGCGCCGAGACCCAGTGGATGGTGCCCTTGACCTTGCGGCCGTCGGGAGCGTCGCCGCCCTTGGTGGCCGGGTCGTAGGTGCAGCGCAGTTCGACGATTCTACCCGTGGCCGGATCCTTGACCGCCTCCTGACAGGTGATGAAGTAGGCCCAGCGCAGGCGCACCTCGCGGCCAGGGGCCAGGCGGTGGTACTTGCGCGGCGGGTCTTCCATGAAGTCTTCGCGCTCGATGTAGAGCTCGCGGCAGAAGGGCACGGTCCGCGCGCCCATCTTGGGCGGATCGTCGGGGAAATAGGGCGCGGAAAGCTCGTCGACCTGGTCGTCGGGGTAGTTGGTGATGACCACCTTCAGCGGGTCCAGCACGGCCATGACCCGGGGGGTCTTGGTGTTGAGGTCGTTTCGAATGGCGTTTTCCAGCTTGTCCAGGCCGATCCAGGCCTGGCTCTTGCCCACGCCGATGACCTCGCAGAAATCGCGGATGGCCTGGGGCGTGACGCCCCGGCGGCGCAGGCCGGCGATGGTGGGCATGCGCGGGTCGTCCCAGCCGCTGACGTGGCCGCCCTCGACCAGGGTCAGGAGCTTGCGCTTGCTCATGACGGTGTAATCGAGGTTGAGCCGGGCGAACTCGATCTGCTGGGGGTGATAGACGCCCAGTTGATCGAGCACCCAGTCGTAAAGGGCGCGGTTGTCCTCGAACTCCAGGGTGCAGATGGAGTGGGTGATGCCCTCGATGGAGTCGGAGAGGCAGTGGGTGAAGTCGTACATGGGATAGATGCGCCACTTGTCGCCGGTGCGATGATGGCTGACGCGGCGGATGCGGTAGAGCGTGGGGTCGCGCAGGACGATGTTGGGCGCGGCCATGTCGATCTTGGCCCGCAAGACCTTGGCCCCGTCGGCAAACTCGCCGTCGCGCATGCGCCGGAAAAGGTCGAGGTTCTCCTCGACCGAACGATCGCGCCAGGGGCTGTCGACGCCCGGCGCGGTGAGGGTGCCCCGCGTGGCGCGGATCTGCTCGGCGCTCTGGTCGTCGACGTAGGCCTTGCCGGCCTTGATCAGCCGCTCGGCGAAATCGTAGAGCTGGTCAAAGTAATCGGAGGCGTAGAAACGATTCTCGCCCCAGTCGAAGCCCAGCCAGCGCACGTCTTCCTGGATGGAGTCGACGTACTCGACATCTTCCTTGGTGGGGTTGGTGTCGTCGAAGCGCAGGTGGCACTTGCCTTGATAATCGCGGGCCAGGCCGAAATTCAGGCAGATGCTCTTGGCGTGGCCGATGTGCAGATAGCCGTTGGGCTCGGGGGGAAAACGGGTGACCACCCGCCCGCCCCATTTGCCCGAGGCCATGTCTTCGTCGATGATGTTGCGGATAAAGTTGCTCGGCGGCGTGTTTTCGGCCGTGCTCATAACGGGCGCTCCGTCGGGTGATTGCTGGGGGGCTGGTTCGCGCCTGAACGCGCGGAATTCATCATGGTGGCATGTTAACCCAACCAGCCGTTTTGTCAACCTGTCCGACCGCCGGGCCCCGCCGCGAAAAAATCCATGGTTTTTGATGGAGAAATATCTTGACGCCGCGAAAACGCCGTTGATACATTAACGTTGACGTAAACGTTAATGTTGGCCAGCAGGGGAGACAACATGACCGACGACGGCGGCTGGACGATCAGCCAACTGGCGACCGAGTTCGACGTCAGCACCAGAAGCATCCGGTTTTACGAGGAAAAGGGACTGATCTGCCCCGAGCGCACGCCGGGCGGCTATCGGCTCTACAACAAGCGCGACCGGGCGCGGCTCAAGCTGATCCTGCGCGGCAAGCGCTTTGGCATGACCCTGGACGAGATCCAGGACATCCTGGGCCTGGGCTCGGTGGACATGGACGAGGCCGAGCAGATCCGCAAGGCCATAACCTATGGCCAGCGCATCATGGCCGATGTTCAGCAGCGCATGGACGAGCTGAAGATCATGCACCAGGACTTGATGGACATCGGCGACAAACTACAGGCGCGTCTGGACGAACTGGACGGGCGCGCCGCCAACGAGGCGTGAGACCCGCCGCGCCGACGGCCGCGGCAAATGGATTTTTCGACGCGAAAGCGCAAAGCGAGGTCGTGATGGATTTTGCTTTTACCGACGAACAATTGATGTTCAAGGAGCAGGTGATCCGTTTCGCCAAAAAAGAGATCGTGCCTCGTTGCCAGGAGCACGATTTCCGGGGCGAATTTGATTTTCAATCCTTCCGGGCCATGGGCGAGTTCGGCCTGTTGGGCCTGCATTTTCCCGAGGAGTATGGCGGCGGCGGGGCCGACGTGGTCACCACGGTGCTGGCCGGCGAGGCCCTGGGCGAGGCCGGCGTGGACGGCGGCCTGACCCTGGCTTATGGCGCGCACACGTTTTTGTGCGCCGACACCATTTTCGTGCATGGCGCCGAGGAGCAGAAAAAGCGCTACGTGCCCAAGCTGCTTTCGGGCCAGTGGATCGGCTGCATGGGCCTGACCGAGCCCGACGCCGGCAGCGACGTGGCCGGCATGAAGACCCGCGCCACGCGCCAGGGCGACGAGTGGGTGCTCAACGGCTCCAAGATCTTCATCACCAACGGGCCCATCGCCGACGTCTGCCTGGTCTACGCCCGCACCGAGGCCGAGGGCGATCGCCACGCCGGCGTATCGGCCTTTATCGTCGAAAAAGGCGCGCCCGGCTTCACCGCCGGCAAGCCGCTCAACAAGCTGGGGGTGCGCACATCCCACACCTCCGAGCTGTTTTTCGAGGATTGCCGCGTGCCGGCCTCGGCCATGTGCGGCCCCGAGGGCGCGGGCTTTTTGATGAGCATGCAGACGGTGGAGTGGGACCGCAGCGCCCTGTTGGCCCCATTTTTGGGCGGCATGACCAACCTGATCCAGCGCTGCGTCAAATACGCCAAGGAGCGCCAGCAGTTTGGCCGGCCCATCGCCCAGTTCCAGGCCATCAAGCATAAGCTGGCCGACATGCGCCTGTTTGTCGACGCGGCCCGGGGCCTGGTCTATCGCATCGCCTGGTGCAAGGACCAGGGCCGGCCCCTCAACCACCTGGAGGCGGCCGTGGCCAAGCTGTTCATCGGCGACTGGAGCCTCAAGCCCACCAACGACGGCGTGATGATCCACGGCGGCTACGGCTTCTGCCACGAATACGACGTCGAGCGTATCTTCCGCGATTGCCGCCTGGCCCCCATCGGCGGCGGCACCTCCGAGATCCAGAAAATGATCATCTCCAAGATGATCTAGGGCGGCGCGATCAATCCAAGCGAAAGAGATGGAAGCCATGAACTTCGATCTGACCGATAGACAAAAAGAAATGAAAAAGGCCCTCGAAGGCCTGCTGGCCGACGATGGGGCCAAGGCCGATCTGGCCGATCTGCGCGGCCAACGCGTCCGCCCGGCCCTGCTCGGCCTGACCGGGCGTCTGGCCGGTGCGGGCTATCCGGGCCTGAGCGCGGGCGACCCCGCCCTGACCGTGGCCCAGGAAACCGTGGCCAGCCTCTGCCCGTCGTTGTTTCTGGGCCTGGAATACAGCGCCCGGGTCTTTGGCCGGCTGGTGGAGGAGCTGGGTTCGGCCGCGCAAAAGCAGGCCATCCTGCCGGCGCTGACGGCCGGGCGGGCCATCGGCGCGCTGGCCATGGCCGAACAAAACACCAGCCTGGAGAAAAACGCCTCGCAAACCACGGCCACGCCGGCCGCGGGCGGCCTGCTGTTGCGCGGCCGCAAGGGCCCGACCATCAACGCGCCCCTGGCCGACTGGCTGGCCGTGGTGGCGACTGGCCCCGACGGCCCGCTGTGCTGCCTTGTGCCGGCCGACGCGCCGGGCCTGAACCTTGGCCCGCGTCTGGCCACCGTTGGTCTGGACGGCCTGGCCGTGGCCGAGCTGGAGCTCGACGGCTGCCTTGTGCCGGGCGAGATGACCATCCCCCTGGGCGCGGCGGGCCCGGCGACCATCCGCGCCTTCGAGGATCAGGTGCTGGCGGTGGCCGCCCTGGGCGTGGCCTGGCGGGCCTATCACGCCGCCCGGTTGCGGGCCAAGGAGCACAAAAGCGGCGGCAAACCGATCATCGCTTATCAGGAAATCGGCTTTAAGCTGGCCGAGATGCTCACTTATGTGCAATCATCCCAGCTTTTGGCCTACCGCGCCGCCTGGCTGCGCGAGGCCGGCGACCGCGAGGCCGCCGTCACCGCCCTCAGCGCCAAGGTCTACATCGCCGAGTCGGCCGAAAAGGTGGCCTCGGAGGCCATGCAGATCATGGGCGGAGCGGGGTTTATCCGCGGCAACGCCGCCGAGGAAAGCTACCGCGACGCCAAGTTCCTGGGCCTGGCCGGCACCTCCAACGAGATCGGACGGATGAAGATCGCCGACACTCTGCTGGATTGGTATTGATCGGCCGCGCCGACCCTAACCGCGGGCAAACAGTTTTGCAAGAGGCAAGCACATGCAAGTAATCGAGACCAGGATCGACACCAAAAGCGAATCCTACAAGGCCAACTACGCCCATAACGAAAACCTGGTGGCCCAGCTCAACGCCGAGCTGGACAAGGCCGCCAACGAGCGCTCGGAGCGGGCGCTCAAGCGCGCCGCCGAACTGGGCAAGCTGCCGCCGCGCAAGCGCCTGGAGCTTTTGCTCGACCGCAACAGCCCCTTTCTGGAGATAGCGCCCCTGGCCGCGCGCAATCAATACGACAAGAAGGTCCACGGCGCGGGCATGATCATCGGCATCGGCGTGGTGGCCGGCCGCGAGGTGCTGGTCAGCGCCAACGATTATCTGATCAAGGGCGGCACGGTCTATCCGCTGGGCGTCAAGAAGAGCTTGCGCGCCCAGGAGATCGTCATGGAAAACCATCTGCCCATGATCAACCTGGTCGACTCGGGCGGCGCGTTTCTGCCCTTGCAGTCGGAGATCTTCCCCGACAAGGATGACGGCGGCCGCACCTTCTTCAACCAGGCCCTGATGTCCAAGATGAACATCCATCAGATCACCGGCGTGTTCGGCCTGTGCACCGCCGGCGGGGCCTACGTGCCGGCCATGAGCGACGATGTGGTCCACGTCAAGAACACCGGGGCCATCTTCCTGGGTGGGCCGCCGCTGGTGCGCGCGGCCACCGGCGAGGAGGTCAGCGCCGAGGAGTTGGGCGGGGCCGATCTGCACTGCCGCGAGTCCGGCGTCAGCGACTATTTCGCCGAGGACGACGCCCACGCCATCCAGATCATCCGCGACATCGTGGCCAATCTGCCCCCGGCCCGCAAGACCGACATCGGCCTGCGCCAGGCCAAGGCCCCGCTCTACGAGGCCAAGGAGATCTACGGCATCGTGCCGCCCCAGCTCTCCACGCCCTACGACGTGCGCGAGGTCATCGCCCGCATGGTCGACGGCAGCGAGTTTCTGGAGTTCAAGGAGCGCTTCGGGCCGACGCTGGTCTGCGGCTGGGCCTATATCCACGGTTATCCGGTGGGCATTCTGGGCAACAACGGCGTGCTGTTCAGCGAAAGCTCGCAAAAGGCCACCCAGTTTATCCAGCTCTGCGACCGCCGGGGCATCCCGCTGGTTTTCTTGCAGAACATCAACGGCTACATCATCGGCCGCGAATACGAGCGCGGCGGCATCACCAAGGACGGCCACAAGATGGTCGCCGCCGTCAGTTGCGCCACCGTGCCCAAGTTCACCGTGATCGTCGGGGCCAGCTTTGGCGCGGGCAACTACGGCATGTGCGGCCGGGCCTATGGCCCGCGCTTTTTGTGGATGTGGCCAAACGCCCAGATCGGCGTGATGGGCGGCGAGCAGGCCGCCGGCGTGCTGGTCACGGTCAAAAACGACCAGTTGGCCCGCGAGGGCAAGCCGCCCATGAGCCAAGAGGAAGTGGAGGCCATCAAGGTTCCGGTGATGCAGGCGGCCCTGGCCGAGGGCGACGCCTATTACTCGACCAGCATGCTCTGGGACGACGGCGTCCTCGACCCGGCCAAGACCCGCGACGTCCTGGGCCTGGCCATTTCGGCCTCGCTCAACGGCCCTCTCCACGCCGACCGTCAGGGTTTCGGCGTTTTCCGGATGTAGGGGGAGGCCAGCCATGTTTAAAAAAGTGCTTATCGCCAACCGTGGCGAAATCGCCGTGCGCGTCATGCGCTCCTGCCGTGAAATGGGCCTGGGGACCGTGGCCGTCTATTCCGACGTGGACGCCCACGCCCTGCACGTGCTGGAGGCCGACGAGGCCGTCTGCCTGGGCCAGGCCGAACCGGCGGCCAGCTACCTGAACATCGCCAAAATCATTGAGGCGGCCAAACAGACCGGGGCCGAGGCCATCCACCCCGGCTATGGCTTTTTGGCCGAAAACGCCCACTTCGCCACGGCCTGCGCCAAGGCCGGGCTGGTGTTCATCGGCCCCTCGCCCCGGGTCATCGAGGAGTTGGGCTCCAAGACCCGCGCCCGCCAGATCATGGAAAAAGCCGGCGTGCCGCTGATCCCGGGCATGCTCGAACCCACCATGGACGCCGACGTGCTGTTGGCCGAGGCCCAGCGCATGGGCTATCCGGTGTTGATCAAGGCCGTGGCCGGCGGCGGCGGCAAGGGCATGCGCATGGTGGCCAAGGCCGAGGAGATGCGCGAGGCCTGCGCCTCGGCCTGCGGCGAGGCCCAAAAGGCCTTTGGCGACGGCAACGTCTATCTGGAAAAAAACCTGATCCAGCCCCGCCACGTCGAGATCCAGATTTTGGCCGACAGCCACGGCAACGTGGTGCATCTGTTCGAGCGCGAGTGCTCGATCCAGCGCCGGCACCAAAAGATCGTCGAGGAGACGCCCTCGGTGGCCCTGACCCCCGAAACGCGCCAGGCCATGGGCCGGGCCGCCGTGGCCGCGGCCAAGGCCGCCGGCTACGTGGGCGCGGGCACGGTGGAGTTTCTGCTCGATCACGACGGCCGGAGCTTCTATTTCCTGGAGGTCAACACCCGGCTGCAAGTCGAGCACCCCATCACCGAACTGACCACCGGCGTGGACCTGGTGCGCTTGCAGGTCGAGATCGCCGCCGGGGCCGCGCTGCCCTTTGGCCAGGACGACCTGGCCCAGCGGGGCCACGCCATCGAATGCCGCGTCTACGCCGAGGATCCCGAGGCCGACTTCTTTCCCTCGCCGGGCCGGCTGCTGGTCCACCGCGAGCCCAAGGGCCCCGGCGTGCGCAACGATTGCGGCGTCTACGAGGGCTTTGAAGTGCCCATGGACTACGACCCCATCCTGGCCAAGCTGGTCACCCACGGCCGCACCAGGGAAGAGGCCCGCCAACGCATGATCCGCGCCCTGCAAAACTATGTCGTGCTGGGCGTCAAGACCTCCATCGGCTTTTTGACCGACGTGCTGGCCTCCGAGCCGTTCATCGCCGGCCAGACCTACACCGACTTCATCCCCCGCCATTTCGCCGGTTGGCGGCAAAGCGCCGACGATCTGGAACTGGCGGCGCTGGCCTACGCGGCCGGCGAGAGCAGCCAGACAAACGTGGCCAGCGGGCCGGGCAAGGCCGCCGGCTGGCCCACGCCATGGCAGACACTGGGCGGCTGGCGCTTGTAGCCCCGGCCCCTTCAACCGCGGCGAAAATCAAGGAGTATCGGCCCATGATCTACGGTCCCGAAAGGTGGTTGAAATCCTACGACCCCGGCGTGCCGGCGGATATCGAACCACAACGCGGCTCCATCGGCGGGCGCTACCGCCAGACGGCCGGCCGTTATGGCTCCCAGACGGCGCTGTTGTTCATGGGCGCGACCATGACCCACGGCCAGGTGCTGGAGGCGGCCAAACGCTTCGCCGCGTTGCTGCGGGCCCACGGCGTGGGGCGTGGCGACGTGGTGGGCGTGCATCTGCCCAACACCCCCCAATACGTCATCGCCGTGCTGGGCGCGTTGCTAAACGGCTCGGCGATCACCGGCGTTTCGCCGCTTTTGATGCCAGACGAGCTGGCCCACCAGCTAAACGACTGCGGGGCCAAGGCCCTGGTCACCCTCGACGCCCTGTTTCAAGAGCGCTTCAAGGGCGTGGCCGGCCGCATCCCCGGCCTCAAGCTGGTGCTGGCCACCAGCATCGCCGACTATCTGCCGGGCCTCAAGCGGGTCTTGGCCAAGCTGCTGAAAAAAGTGCCCAGCGGCAAGGTCGAGCCCCTGGCCGGCAAGACGGTGCTGGATTTCCGCCGGGCCGTCAACGCCTCGCCGGCCGATGACCTGGAAGTGCTGGTCGAGGAAAACGACCTGGCGTTCATTCAATACACCGGCGGCACCACCGGCCTGCCCAAGGGGGCCCAGCTCACCCACGGCAACCTGTTGGCCAACCTGGCCCAGTTCGGCGCGTGGTATGGGGCCAAGATGGGCCAGGGCCGCTATCTGTCGGGCTATCCCATGTTCCACATCGCCGGGCTGTTTCTGGCCCTCAACGGGCTGATGTTCGGCGGGGCCCAGTCGCTGATCCCCGATCCGCGCAACGCCAAGCACATCGTCGCCGAGATGGCCGCCTTCAAGCCCAGCCTCATGGCCAACGTGCCCTCGCTGTGGATGATGCTCCTGGCCGAACCGGGCTTCAAGGATCTGGACTTCAGCGGCCTGGAGGTGTGCATCACCGCCGCCGCGCCCATGCCGGTGGAGTCGCTCAAGGCGCTGGAGGCGGTCATCGGCCAGGGCAAGATCTCCGAGCTGGTGGGCATGACCGAGACCAGCCCGGTCATCGCCTGCAACCCGGTGCGCGGCCCCAAAAAGCCCGGCTCGGTGGGCCTGCCCATCCCCGGCACGCTGGTGCGCCTGGTGGACCTGGCCGAGGGCAAGGACGAGGTCGCCCTGGGCCAGGCGGGCGAGTTGTGTGTTTGCGGGCCCCAGGTCATGCGCGGCTATCACAACAAGCCCGACGAGAGCGCCGGCGTCCTGCGCCCCCACGACGGCAAGACGTGGATGCACACCGGCGACGTGGCGGTGATGGACGAAGACGGCTACCTGTTCATCGTCGATCGCACCAAGGACATGGTCAATGTCTCGGGCTACAAGGTTTTCCCCCGCGAGGTCGAGGAAAAATTCTACACCCACCCGGCGGTGCAGGCCTGCGCGGTGGTCGGCGTGGTCGATCCCGACCGCCCCGGCTCCGAGATCGTCAAGCTGGTGGTGCAGCTCGACGAGGCCCACAAGCAAAAACCCGGCCCCGAAATGGAAAAGGAACTGCTGACCTTTATCAAGGACAAGGTCGCGCCCTACAAGACGCCCAAGCTGGTGCAGTTCGTGGAGCAGATTCCGCTGACCTCGGTGGGCAAGGTCGATAAAAAGGCCTTGCGCTAGGGGCGGCGCGCCAAAACAAAGGAGACTGTCGTTGGACTACCGACTGGAAATAGCCGAGGAAAACATCGAATTGCAACTGACGCCCGCCGACGGCGACAAGGCCGTGGCCACCCTGGGCGAGCAGACCCGCCAGTTGGCCATGACCCGCCTGGCCGACGGCTCGCTGGCCCTGTTCGTCGACGGCCGGCCCTTGCGGGCCTATCACGCGGCCACGGCCGAGGGCGGCTGGGTCCACGTGGCCGGCCGGGCCTACCAGGTCAAGGACCACGACAAGGCCCCGGCCCGGCGCAAAGCCAGCGCCGACGACGGCCCCGGCCAGGTCACCCCGCCCATGCCGGCGGTGGTGGTGCGCATTGCCTGCGCCGTGGGCGACGAGGTGATCAAGGGTCAGGGCCTGGTGGTGGTCAGCGCCATGAAAATGGAAACGACCCTGGCCGCGCCCTACCCCGGCAAGGTGACGGCCGTCAATTGCCAGGTCGACGGCAAGGTCATGCCCGGCGACATTTTGGTCGATATCGAACCATACGCCGAGGAGGAGGCCTGATCATGACCGACGAGCTACTGCTTGCCATCGAAAACCGCGTGGCCGTGATCACCCTCAACCGGCCCGACAAGCGCAACGCCCTCAGCCCCCAGATGATCGAGGCCTTCCACGCCTATCTGGACCAGATCGACGCCGATGACCTGGCGCGGGTCGTCTGCCTGCGCGCCGCCGGCGAAAAGGCCTTTTGCGCCGGGGCCGACCTGGGCGGCGGCCTGGCCGGCGCGCCCGACGACGCATCGTCGCCGCCCCGGCGCTACGCGGCGCTGCTGGGCCGCATGGCCGGCTTTGGCAAGCCCATCGTGGCCAAGGTCGGCGGGCCCTGCCTGGCCGGCGGCACGGGGCTGATGCTGGCCAGCCACATCGTGGTGGCCCGCGCCGACGTCTATTTCAGCCTGCCGGAAGTGAACGTGGGCATCTTTCCCTTCATGGTCGGAGCGCTTTTGCTGCGCAACGTCTTGTGGAAAAAGGCCCTGGAAATGGCCCTGACCGGCCGCAAGGTCGGCGCCGAGGAGGCCGAGCGCATCGGCATGATCACCAGCGCCGTGGCCCCCGAGGACTTCGAGCGCCACGTGGACGGCCTGCTCGGCGGCCTGAGCGGCCGTAGCCCCGTGGGCATGCGCCTGGGCCTGGAGGCCTTCCGCCGGCTGATCGACATGCCCCTGGAGGCCGGGTTGCAAGATCTTAGCCTGACGCTACTCAAGGCCGCCAAGACCGACGACGCCCGCGAAGGCGTCATGGCCTTTCTGGAAAAACGCCAGCCCAACTTCACCGGCAAGTAGGAGGGTTCCCATGGCCGACAAGCAAAAACTCATCGTCGCCAATTGCAGCGGCTTTTTCGGCGACCGCTTCAGCGCGGCCAAGGAGATGGTCTCGGGCGGGCCCATCGACGTGCTCACCGGCGACTACCTGGCCGAGCTGACCATGGCCATCCTCCTGCGCGCCAAGCAAAAAGACCCCTCCGGCGGCTATTGCTCCACCTTCCTCAAGCAGATGGAGCAGGTCATGGGCCCCTGCCTGGACAAGGGCGTCAAGGTCGTCTCCAACGCCGGCGGGCTCAACCCCCAGGGCCTGGCCGAGGCCCTGATCAAGGTCGCCGCCGAACTGGGCCTGCACCCCAAGATCGCCTACATCACCGGCGACGACCTGGCCCCCCGGCTCAAGGACTTGCAAGAGCAAGGCGAGGAGTTGGCCCATCTGGACACGGGCCTGCCCCTGGCCCGGAGCGGGGCCTTCCCCATCTCGGCCAACGCCTATCTGGGCGGCTGGGGCGTGGCCGCGGCCCTGGCCAAGGGCGCCGACATCGTCGTGGCCGGCCGCCTGGCCGACGCGGCGGTGGTCATGGGCCCGGCGGCCTGGGCCTTTGGCTGGCGGCAAGACGACTGGGACGCCCTGGCCGGCGCGGCCGTGGCCGGCCATATCGTCGAATGCGGTTGCCAGGCCAGCGGCGGCAATTATTCCTTCATCGACGAGGTGCCCAGCTTCCGGCGGGTGGGCTTCCCCATCGCCGAGATATACCCCGACGGCTCGTCGGTGATCACCAAGCACCCCGGCACGGGCGGCCTGGTCTCGCTGGGCACGGTCACGGCCCAGCTCTTGTACGAGGTGCGCGGGCCCATCTACCTCACGCCCGACGTCGGCGCGCGCTTCGACACCATCGAGCTGACCCAGCAAGGGACCGACCGCGTGCTGGTCCAGGGCGTCAAGGGCCTGCCCGCCCCCGAGACGACCAAGGTCTGCATCAATAATTTTTATGGCCATCGCAACACCATGACCGTGTTGCTCACCGGCCTGGACATCGAAAAGAAGGCCCGCATCGTCGAGGAGAGCCTCTTTGACGTGCTGGGGCCCAAGGAGTCCTTCGCCGTCTGCGACGTGCAACTATTGCGCTACGACAAGGCCGACCCGCCCAGCAACGAGGAGGCCTGGGCCCATCTGCGCGTCTCGCTGATGGACCCCGACAAAAAGAAGGTCGGCCGCGCCTTCAGCAGCGCCGTCGTCGAGCTGGCCCTGGCCAACATCCCCGGCTTCACCCTGACCAGCCCGCCCTCCGATGGCTCGCCGGCCATCCAGCACTGGCCGGCCCTGATCGGCGTGGACAAGATCAGCCAGCATGTGTTCATCGACGGCCAGGAGATCGTCGTGCCGGCGGCCGGGCCGCGCACCCCGGCCAAGGACGTCGCCGCCCCGGCCATCGACATCCCGCCCGCGCCAGGCGGCAAGCTGGTCAAAGCGCCCCTGGGCCGGGCCTTCGCCACGCGCAGCGGCGACAAGGGCGGCAACGCCAACCTGGGCGTCTGGGCCAGGACGCCCCAGGCCTTTGCCTGGCTGCGCCAGTTTTTAACCACCGAAAAGCTGGGCCAGCTCTTGCCCGACTGCGCCGGCTTCGCCACCGAGCGCTACGAACTGCCCAACCTGCTGGCCCTGAATTTCTACATCAAGGGCCTGCTGGGCGAGGGCGTGGCCGCCTCGATCAAGGCCGACCCCCAAGCCAAGACTCTGGGTGAATACCTGCGCGCCAAGATCATCGAGATGCCCGAGTCCATTATCTGAAAAAAACAGGGTGTGTGATAAGTCGGCCGCCCGCCGGCCGGAGGAGACGACCCGATGGACCTGAGCCTGAGCGAAGAACAGATCATGCTGCGGGAAACCGCCCGGCGCTGGGCCGCCAACGAGCTGGCCCCCATCGCCGAGCAAGTCGACGAAGAAGACGAGATGCCCCTGAGGCTGTTTCAGTCGGCCGGCGCGGTGGGCCTGATGGGCATCGCCATCGACCCCGAGTACGGCGGCTCGGGCCTGGACGTGCTCTCGGAGGTCATCGCCGCCGAGGAGATCTCGGCCATCAGCCCGGGCATGGGCCTGAGCCTGGGGGCCTCCAGCAACCTCTGCGCCGGCAACATCCAGCGCAACGGCAACGCCCAACAAAAGGCGCGCTATCTGCCCGACCTGGTGGCCGGCAAGACCATCGGCGCCCTGGGCCTCACCGAGCCCAACGCCGGCTCCGACGCCATGAGCATCGCCACCCGCGCCACCCGCCAGGGCGACCACTACGTGCTCAACGGCTCCAAGATGTTCATCACCAACGGCCCCATCGCCGACGTCGTCCTGGTCTACGCCAAGACCGACCCGGCCGCCGGGCCTTTTGGCATCAGCGCCTTCATCGTCGAGACCAAGTGGCCGGGCTTCAGCGTCTCGCGCAAGCTCAAAAAGGCCGGCCACCGGGGCTCGCCCACGGGCGAGCTGCGCTTCGACAACCTCGAAGCGCCCGCCGAAAACCTGGTCGGTGAGGAAAACGGCGGCATCGCCGTGGTCATGCGCGGGCTGGATATCGAACGGGTGGTCTGCGCGGCCGGCTGCGTGGGCATCTGCCGCCAGGCCATCGATCTTTCGCTAAAATACGCCAAGGAGCGCGAGCAGTTTGGCCGGCCCATCGCCAAGTTTCAGATGATCCAGGCCAAGCTGGCCGAGATGTACGCCCTCTACGAGGCGGCCAAGAACATGACCTACGCCGCCGCCGTCATGGCCGAGCAGAGCCAGCGCGGCGGCAAAGGCACCGAGCTGACGCGCATGGCCGCCGCCGCCGTGATGTTCTCGGCCGAGGCCGCCACCAAGGTCGCCTCCGAGGCCGTGCAGATCCACGGCGGCTATGGCTATTGCCTGGAATACGCCGTGCAACGGCTGTGGCGCGACGCCAAGCTCTTCGAAATCGGCGCGGGCACCACCGAGATTCGCAAGCTGATCATCGCCCGCGAGCTGCTGCAACGGGGCCGCGTGTAAGAGGAACAAAACGCCGGGAAAATTGTTTCGCCGCGCTCGATCGGGCGTCACGCCACGGCCACGGCCTCCAGGTCGTAGTCGTGGCTGGCGCTGATGCGGCAGAGGTGGATGCGGCCCGGCGCGGGATCGCCGTCGGTGACGATGGTCTGGCCGTCCACCTCCGGGGCCTGCCGCCAGGTGCGTCCCCAGCGCACGTAGGGGTGATCGGGGTGGGGGCCTTGGGCCAGCAGGGACAGTTGTTGGCCGACCTGCGCGGCCAGCTTGCCCGCCGAGATGGCCCGCTGGGCCGCCATCAGCGTTTCCAGGCGCTCCTGGGCCAACTCGGGGCTTGGGGCGGGCAGACGGGCGCTGCGCGAGCCGGGCTCGGGGCAAAAGGCAAAGGCCCCCAGGTGGTCGAAAGCTATCTCCTCCACGCCCCGCATGAGCCGCGTGAACTCGGCCGCGCCCTCGCCGGGGTGGCCCACCAGCAAGGTGCCGCGCAGCACGGCCTCGGGCCGCATGGCGCGGATTTCGTCTATCAGCGCCAGCAGTTGGGCGCCAGTGCGCCGACGGCCCATGGCCCGGAGCACCGGGTCGGCCAGATGCTGCAAGGGCAGGTCGAAATAGGGCAAAACACCCGGCGTCTGGCAGATGGCCCGGATCAGGCGCGTCTCCAACACGTCGGGGTGCAGATACAATGGCCGGACCCAGGCCACGCCGGGCACGGCGGCGATTTGCGGCAAGAGCGCGGCCAGGTCGGGGCCGTCGGGCCGGTCGTGGCCATAGGAGCTGAGATCCTGGGCCACCAGGTTCAGCTCGACCACGCCGCTCTGGGCCACGGCCTCGGCCTCGGCCAGGATGTCGGCGGCCGGCCGCGAGCGCAGCGGCCCGCGAATGGCCGGGATGGTGCAGAAATGACAGCGGTGCCGGCAGCCGTCGGACAGGCGCAGATAGGCCCAGCCCGGCCCGGTGCTGAGAGCCCGGGGCGTGGCCGCGTCGAAGATCGCCCGGGGCGGCGCGATGGCCAGGCGCTGGGCCGGCGGCGCGGCCAACAGCGCGGGCAGATCACCCAAGCGGCCCGGCGCGACCAGCAGATCGGCCTCGGGCAGGCTGCGGGCCAGCTTGCGGCCGTAACGCCCCACCAGGCAGCCGACCACGGCCAGGCGCTGGCCCGGCCGCCGCTCGTCGTGCAGCTCCAGGATGTTGTCGATGGCCTCGTCCACGGCCGGGCGGATGAAACCGCAGGTGTTGACGATGAGCCAGTCGGCGGCCTCGGGCCGCTCGCTGGCCAGCCAGCCCTCCGCCAGCAACATGCCCGCCAGGTGCTCGCCTTCCACCAGATTTTTGGCGCAGCCAAGGTTGAGCAGATAAAAAACAGCCATGTCCGCGCCTAGATCAGGTTGATCAGCCAAAAGCCCAGATGGGTCAGCGCCAGGCCTATGCAGGCCGCCGACAGCACGTGCAACGGAAAAAATGACGCCGACTGCCGGGGAAACAGGTCCAGGATGCGCAGCAGCGTCACCTCGATGGGCACCGCCAACACGTAGCCCACCACGATCGGCCCCAGCAAAAAAAACAGTCCGCCCTTCAAAGAGACAATGGGCACGCCGCCGGCGATGAACAGATAAAGCCCATAGCCCAGCCAGACCACAACCTGCACCAACTCGAACATGGGCCATCCACTCGCGCCGCCACGCCGGGCGCGCCCCCTCGGGGTGAAACGATCGTTTGAGGTTATTTGCCGCGACCCAGCCGACCCAGGCCCAGATCCAGCGGGCCCTCGCCCTTGACCAGGCCCAAACGCCGCCGCAAGGCCTGCTTGTCGGGCGAAAGCAGCAGCAGCTCCGCGCCGGCCGGCTCGTCGTCGTCGGCCACCAGCAGCGCCGGCTCGGAAGGCCTGGGCGGCGTCTCGCCAGCAGCCACGGCCAGGCCCAATTCGGCGGTGAGGGCCTCGACGCCGTTGGCCAGGGCCACGTCGCGATCAGCGCCATAGGCCTTGGCGCGGGGCAGATTGGGGAAGATCACCTCGAAGCCGCCCTCGGCCGTGGGCAGCAGCATGGCCGGATAGGCGGCCAGGCCCTCGATGGCCCGCAGCAACGCCGGGCGGTCCGGTTTGTTTTTGTTCATGGGCAACCTCGCGGCGAAATTGGCGCGTTCCCGGCCGGCCAGGCGGCGCGGCCCCTGGTCTGATTGTTGCCCAAATCCCTACGTTGGAGCCAGCATTTTTCCGGTCACGGCCCCGCATGCGTAATTTGTTTTCGCGCAAGCGCGCCGGCTCATGCGCGGTGCCAGCGCGCCCCGCTGGGCGTGTCGGCCACCTGCACGCCCATCTCGGCCAATTGCTCGCGCAGGCGATCGGCCAGGGCGAAATCGCCGTCGGCCCTGGCCTGCTCGCGCTTTTGCACCAGTTCCTCGATGGCCGGATCCCACGACGAGCCATCGAAATTCATCACGCCCAAGACGCTGTCCAGGCGCTGCATGAACTCCAGCACTTTCTGGATCTGGGCCATGGTCAGGCCCTCGCCGGCGGCCAGGCGATTGATGGCCTTGATGAAGGCGAAGATGTGGCCCTGGGCCTTGGCCACGCCCAGGTCGTTGTCCATGGCCTCCTGAAAACGATAGCGCGTCTCGTAGATGAGCTGATCGACGTCCTCGGCCTGGGCGTCGTCGGGCGCGGGGGTCAGGAAGCGCAGGCGGGCCACGAAATCGTTGAGCCGGCGCACGGTGCGCTCGGCCAGGTCGAGCTGTTCGGGCGCGAAACGCAGGGCCCGGCGATAGTGTTGCGAAAGCATCCAATAACGCACGGCCTGGGGGCTGTGGCCCTGCTCCAGAAGCTCGCGCAGCGAGACGTCGTTGCCCTGGACGCGGTTGGCCTTTTTGCCGTCGACCACCACCACCTCCGAATGCAGCCAGAGGTTGGCCAAAGGCTTGCCGTAGAGGCTCTCGGCGATGGCGATCTCGTTGTCGCCGTGGGGGAAGATCAGGTCGCTGCTGGCCAGGTGGATGTCAAAAGGCTGGCCCAGGTGGCCGGCCGACATGCAGGCGCACTCCACGTGCCAGCCGGGCCGGCAGTTGCCCCAGGGCGTGGGCCAATAGACGCCGGCCTTGAGCTCTTGCAGGCTGGCCCGCTTGAACAGCGTGAAATCGCTGGGATTTTCTTTTTCGTAATAATCGAAATCAACCGTCTTGCCCTTTTGGATGGCGTTCAGGTCCACGTGGGAGAGCTGGCCGTAGTTGGGGTAGCGGCTGATGTTGAAATAGACCGAACGCAGCTTTTCGTAGGCCAAGTCCTTGGCCAGAAGCTTGCGCGTCTCCTCGATCATCTCGGGGATGTGCTCGCTGGCCTTGGGGTAGTCCGAGGCCGGCAGGACGTTGAGCGCGGCCATGTCCTCGTGGAAGGCCTTTTCCCAGCGGGCGGTGAACTCCTTGAGCTCGGCCCCCTCGGCCAGGCACTGGTTGACGGTGCGGTCGTCGATGTCGGCGATGTTGACCACCAGCTTGACCTCGAAGCCGCGCAGCTCCAGGTAGCGCCGCAAAAGGTCGGCGAAGATCATCCGCCGGCACAGGCCCAGATCGGGCGGGCCATCCAGGCTGGGCCCACAGGCGTAGATGCCCACCCGGCCCGGCCGCACCGGGCGCAGCTCGTCGATGCGCCGGGTGAGGGTGTTGAAGAACTTCAGCGGCTCGGGCACCTTTTCCGAGACGAACAGCGGGGTGGAAAGATAACGCTCGCCGCCGTCGGGCAAAATGGCCACGACCATGCCCTCGCTGAGCCCACGGGCCTGCTCCACCGCCGCCACCACCGCCGCGCCGGCGCTCATGCCCACGAAGATGCCCTCCTCGCGGGCCAGGCGGCGGGCCATGGCGTAGGCCGCGTCGTCGTCGACGTTGACGATCTGGTCGGGCAGATGGGGGTCGAAGATGCCGGGCCGCAGCGATTCCTTCATGTTTTTGAGGCCCTGAATCTTGTGGCCCTGATATGGCTCCACCGCCACCAGCTTGATGGCCGGGTCCAGCTCGTGCAGGCGCTTGGCCAGGCCCATGGCCGTGCCCGAGGTGCCCAGGGTGGCCACCACCACCCGCGCCCGGCCCTGGGTGGCGCGGTGGATCTCGTCGGCGGTGCCGTGCTGGTAATGGGCCATGACGTTGTTGTAATTATTGAACTGATCGACGAGAAAATAGCGCTCGGGCTCCTCGCGGGCCAGGCGGTAGGCCTCCTCGATGGCCCCGTCGGTGGCCAGGTGGGCCGGCGTCAGCAGAATGTCGGCCCCGTAGGCCCGCAGGATCTTGCGTCGCTCCTCGCTGGCCGATTCGCTCATCGTAAACAGCATGCGGTAGCCCTTGACCGCGCAGACCATGGCCAGGCCGATGCCTGTGTTGCCGCTGGTGGCTTCCAAAACGATCTTGTCGCGGGTCAGCTCTCCGCTGACCTCGGCGGCCTCCAGCATGCGTAGCGCCGCCCGGTCCTTGACCGAACCGCCGGGGTTAAGGTACTCCAGCTTGGCGTAGATGGGCGCGCCGCCCAGGGGAGTCACCCGGCCCAGACGCACCAGCGGCGTCTCGCCAATGAGCTCCAGCACGTTGTCAACCATGCGCAGGGTCATTTGCCTCGTCCAGTCGTGGCGGTTGATGGCTTGGGCCGCTAAAACATACTGCCAGGCCGGCCGGCTGTAAACATCGGCCCGGCCCGGCCGTTCAATCGGCGCGATCGCCGCCGGCGGCCAGCCGGCGCAGTTCGGCCAGGTAGGCCTTCATCCGCTCGACCTGCTCGGGCGACAGGCCTTCCTCGGCCGCGGCCACGGCCGCTTGCTGGGCGGCGACGGCCTGGTCGTAGCACTGGGCCTGAGCCTGAACCTGGGCCTCGAGCATGTGGCCCATGGCCCGGCCGCCGGCGTTGTCGGCCGCTTTTTGCGCGCGCCGAGCCAGTTCCAGGGCCTGGGCGCGGTCGCGCATGGCGTCCTCGGGGCATTTGAGGCGCAGCCGGCCCAGGCCCAGCAAGGCCCCGGCGTTGGCGGGGTTGAGCCCCAGGGCGGCCTGATAGTCGGCCACGGCCCGATCGAAGCGCCAGGCCCGCTCGTGCAGCATGCCCCGGCAGAAAAAATAGGCGTCGCGGTTTTCGTCGTCATCGGCCATGGCCCGGGTCAGCAGGCGCTCGGCCTCGTCGTCCAGGTCGGCCTTGAAAAGCAGGTTGACCAGCAACACGATGGCCTGGGCCCGCTCCCGGGCCGGCACGTCGTTTTGGCCCAGCACCGCCACGCAGGCCTTGTCCACGCCCAGACCATAACGCCCGGCGCTGATGTCCTCCAGGCCGGCCTTGTATTCCTCTTGCCAGCCAGCCCAGACCGGCGCGGCCCCGCCCAGCAGGGTCACGCACAGCGCCAGCGCCGGCCACCACGCGGCCATCGTCGTTCCTCGCTAGGGTTCATCGCCGGCCGCGGCGGCCGGCTCGGCGGCCAAGCGGCGGGCCAGCGCGCGCAGGCGGCCGGCCATCAGCGGCGCGTGATCCAAAACATTGCGGCCGCCCCAGCGGGCCATGGCCAAGACCAGGCCCTCGGGCTCCAGGTCGATCCAGGCGCAGCCCTCGGCCCCGCCCAGCAGAAAAGCGAAAACGCCCCGCCCGCTGGAGGCCTCCGGCTCGCCCCGAACCATCCGCCGCCTGTCGGCGGGGCTTGCCAAAAGCGGCCGCGCCTCATCGGAGCCCAGGCCGCTGGGGGCCAGGGCCAGCAGGTCGATGGCGTCATTTTGGTCCAGGCCGTCCAGAATGGCCAGGGCAATCGGCCGTCGCGGCCGTGTGACCAGATAAAGCCGCAGGCGCTCGGCCACGGCCAGGGCCTCCATCTGGGGCCGAAGCGCCGTCGGCAGGCTGCCCAGCCGCCCCGGCCGGAAAAGCCCCCGCCACAGCTCGGCCAGATCGGCGATGCGCGCCAAGTCGGCCCCAGGGTCGAAATCCACCGCCCGCAGCAGCGTCATCGGCCGCCCCTAACGCCGCCCGGCCGTCACCGCCGACTTGGCCGGCGGCAGATAGCGGGCCGTCACCGCCGAAAGGATGCCCAGCGCCGAGTCCAGGCCGTCCTTGTCGAAGGTGATCCGGCCGCTTTGCCCGCCGGGCGCGCCATGTCCCACCGGGTGCAGGCGGGCCTGCGAGGCCGCCGCCCCCACGGTCAGCTCGCCCTGCCACAAGACCGACGGCTGGCCCGATTGCCCATTATAACCCGGCGAGTCGGGTTCGGTGTCCTCGGGATAGGCCTGGTTGTAGTCCCAGGAATGATTGACCTCCAGGCGGATCAGGTAGCGGCCGGGCGCGAAATCGGCCGGCAAGTTGACGTTGCGGCTGAAAGATGTCTGGGGCGTGGCCCCGCTGATGGCGTCCAAGGCCTTCCTAGCCGCCGGGTCGATCTCCTCGCGCTGGTGCTGGTCGTGGCAGGCGGCGCATTGTTGCCGTTCCGGCCGGCCGCTTCGTTGATGGGCCGCCGCCCAGATGGGCAGGGCCTCGGGCCGGCGCACGTCGCGCTTGTCGGTGAAGGGGCCGGTGACCCAGTCCTGGACGGCCACGCGGTGGCTGACGTAGATGGTCAGGGCGTGGCTGCCGTCGGGCCGGGCCAGCCAGATGGCCATGGAAGGCGTTTTTTCCACCGGCCAGAGCATCACCGAGGCCTTTTGCACATAGGCCGGGCCGGCCTCCACCCGCACCTGGATCACGGCCGGGGCGGCCAGGGCCAAGGGCGCGGCGGCCAGGCCGAGCAGCAGGGAAAGAAAGGTCAAGACGCTTTTGGGCCGAAAGATCATCATCGACAAACTCCGATCGACGCTCACGGGGTTGGCGCGGCGGCCTCTTCGGCCGCCAGGCGCGCGCGGCGCTTTTCGCGCCATTGGCGGGCCTGGGCCAGCATGCGGCAGACCCCGCAAAGCTCGCTCATGGTCGGCGCGCCGCAGATCTGGCAGCGGCCGCCAAGCTGGGGCGGCGGCGGCGGCGCGGCCTTTTGGCGCAGAAACTCCAGGTAAAAATTGTGCTTGGTGCCGGGCATGTCGGCCTCGAGCTGGTCCATGGCTTTTTGATAATACAAAAGCGTGGCGCCCTTGGATCCGGCGCACTTGCCTTGGGCCACGGGTAGCTCGTGCACCTGGGCGAAGGCCCTGATCTCGGCGCCCTCCAGGCGGCAAAGCGGCTTGACCTTGCGCGCGAATCCGGTTGCGGCGTCGCCGCCGGACTCCAGCACCGGCCACATCGCTTGCAGGTAATCGAGGTGATTATGAATGAGATTGCCCAGCAGGCGGCCGGCCTCGTCGTCGAGATGGTGGCCGGTGGCCACGGTGTCGAAGCCCAACTCCAGGCAGAGGCGGTTGAGAAAATGACGCTTGAACGTGCCGCAGACGCTGCAAAACTGGCGACGGGTGGCCCAGACGATCTCCTGCATGGAAAGCCCATCGGTGAGTTGGCCCAGGGAGGCCTCGTGCAGGGGCCGGCCCAGGCGGGCGGCCATCTGGCGGCAGCTTTGCAGCGAGGCCTCGGAAAACTCGCCCATCTCCAGGCACAGATGCACGCCGGCCGTCCGATAGCCCAACTCCTCCAGCGTCAGCCACAGGGCCAGCGAATCCTTGCCGCCGCTGACGGCCACCAGCACCTCCTGGCCCGGCCGCAGCATGGCGTAGTCCTTGATGGCCTTTTGCACCTGGCGCTTGAAGAACAGATCGAGGCATGGGTCGCAAAAATGGGCGTTGTGGGCCGGCAGGCGGAAACGGGCCGGCTGGCGGCAGCGGGTGCATTTCATTCCGGGATCGGTCATGACCTCTTCCGTGGGGGCTGAACGGAACGCCGAGACTATGCTATCTTCTATATCTTATATGGCCCGCCAGCGCACGAGCCAAGTTGACGCGCGGGCGATGGAGGTTGTTTTGACCAGGTTGCTGTCGAGGCTTTTGCTTGTAACGGCGGTTTTTTGGGCGCTGGCGGCCCCGGCCTGGGCCGGCGACGGCCCCTGGGCCGGACGCGGGGCCGACGGTGCGGCCATGGACGGGGCCGGGTTGGCCCAGGCCCTGGCCGGACACCGGGCCTGGCTGCAAAGCGGCGGCGCGCAAGGCCGCAAACTGGACATGCAACGGGCCGACCTGAGCGGCGCGCCCCTGGAGCGAGCCAACCTGGCGCGGGCCGTGCTGGCCGGGGCCAGATTGGCCGCCGCCAAGCTGAACGGCGCGCATCTGGCCGGGGCCTCGCTGGACTACGCCGACTGCCAAAAGGCCGACCTGCGCGGGGCCGACCTGCAACGAGCCGAGGCCTGGGGCTGTCGCCTGATCCAGGCCGACCTGCGCGGGGCCGACCTGCGCGGGGCCCAACTCACCGAGGCCAACCTCTATGGCGCCGACCTGCGCGGGGCCGACCTGCGCGGCGCGGCCCTGGTCACCGCCCGGCTGATCCAGGCCCGGCTGGAGGGCGCGCGGATGAAAGGGGCCGACCTGGATGGCGCCCAGCTCAGCGGCCAGGATCTGCGCCGCCTCGACCTGGCCGGGGCCAAGCTGCGCTGGGCCGAGTTGGACGGCTGCGATCTGCGCGGCGTCGACCTGCGCGGGGCCGACCTGCGCCAGGCCAACCTCAAGGGCGCGCGCCTGAATGGGGCCAAGCTGGAGGGCGCGTTGCTGGAGGGCGCAAGCCGCGATTGATTTTTCGCCGGCCACGGCCCGGCGTCCGGGGCGTCGGGCGGGCTTGTTGCTAGGTTTTGTTTTTATTTTAAGCAGATGGCTCGGCACGAAAAAATCGCCTCCGATGGCGATTTTTTATTGACACGCCGGGGGCGGTTTATTTATATTGGGGGAATCGCATAAGCGCAAAGGGCTACGATTGCCCGGCATTAAGGCAATCCGTAGCATCCATCACGGGGAAACTATATCAGAAACCTTTTGGCCCGGCCAACCCCAAATGTTGGGGTTTGCGTGACAAAATCCTCCAGCGGAGGTGGGCGGGCCGTTTTTTCGGCGACCAATGGCCCGGCGATGAGGCCGGCCGGGGTTGCATCGGGCCGAGCCAAGCCTTAGCTTATGGCCAAAAGCGCCCGGCCCAGACGGCCAGGCGCGGCAAGACGGCTTGGCGGCAACAAAAATATCGCCCCCAGAGGGCTTCAGCTAGAGCGATCCGCCGCGACCCGGCAATAAACAGGGCCCCAGGTTGGGCACATTAAAAAAACAACGGGAACGCCGCGGAAAAGACAACTTGGCATGGGGTCGGCCCGCGGGCCGACCGACGGAAAGGGATTAGCCATGGCTGCCAGCCGTGAAGAAAGATTCGTCGATCCGGGTCTTGACACGCCGGTGACCTATTTCAAGGAAGTGGAAGGCCGCGACCTGCTCACCCCCGAAAGGGAGCTGGAGTTGGGCAAGACCATCCACGACGGGCGCAACGAGATCCTGACCAAATCGCTGGTGATCATCAGCCGCTTCCAAGAGGCCGAGGACACCTGCCGGCGCATCACCGATTGGCTGGAGGACTCTCACAAGTCGCCGCTGTCGGTGGAGGACGTCATGGCCGAGGCCAAGGACCAGGTCTCGCGTTGCTGCCGCCGCCTGGGCGAGAAAAAGGTCGATGTCGAGCAACTGGTGCGCGACATCAACCGCGCCCGCCGTGAGGTGGAGGCCGCCGTCAGCGAGATGGTCGAGGCCAACCTGCGCCTGGCCGTGTCCATCGCCAAGAAATACACCTTCCGGGGCCTGTCGTTCGCCGACCTGATCCAGGAAGGCAACATCGGCCTGATGAAGGCGGTCAACCGTTACGACTATCGCACCGGCTACCGCTTCAGCACCTTCGCCTCGTGGTGGATCCGCCAGACCATCAGCCGGGCCATCTACGACCAGGCGCGGACGATCCGCATCCCCATCCACCTGTTGGAGCTGCGCAGCAAATACTTCCGCGTCTACTACGGCCTGCTCAAGGAGCTGGGCCGCGAGCCCACCCCCAAGGAGGTGGCCGAAAAAGTCGGCATCACCGAGGACAAGGTCAAGGAGATCATCAACCTGACCCTGGACTCCACCTCACTGGAGACCCCGGTGGGCGAGGACGGCGACGAACTGGGCGACTTCATCGAGAACAAGGACGCCGAGGATCCCTTCTCGATGGTCGGCGAGACCGAGATGCACGGCCACCTGGAGGCCGCCCTGGATTCGCTGGACGGCCGCGAGCGCCGCATCCTCGAGATGCGCTTCGGTCTGGGCGACGAGGACGAGCACACCCTCGAGGAAGTTGGCCAGGTCTTTGGCCTCTCGCGCGAGCGCGTGCGCCAGATCGAGAAAAAGGCCCTGCAACGCCTGCGTCATCCCCAGTGGCGCACCATCCTCGAAGACCACGTCGGCTGCTGATCGACCATCGGCGTGAAAGGCTCCCAAGACGGGGGCCTTTCACGCCGTCTTTTGCACGACAATCGTCACATCGCAGCATAGATCCATCATCGCCGGGGCGCGGCGCGCGCCTTGGGCCGGGAGCGTTGGCATGGCTTGGCTTTACGTGTTTTTGGCGGGCCTGTTGGAAGTGGCCTTCGCGGTGTGCCTCAAGCTTTCCGACAGCTTCAGCCGCTGGCCCTACACCGTGGCCTTCATCTGTCTGTCGGGCCTTTCGCTGTGGTTGCTGACCCTGGCCATGCGCGCGATCCCCTTTGGCGTGTGCTACGCGGCGTGGACGGGCATCGGCGTGCTGGGCACCACGCTCATCGGCGTGGTCTGGTTTGACGATCCGCTCAACTGGACCAGAATCGCCTTCACCCTGACCCTGCTGGGCTCGATCGTCGGCCTGCGCCTGACAGCCTGAGCCTCCGCCGAAAAGCCGCGGGGCGCGACCATTCCAGGCCGCGCCCCGTGGCGTTGTTTTTTTGCTATACCGGCTAGAATTCCGAGAAGCTATCGTCGTCGACCTCGTGGCTGGCGCTGCGCGCCGCGCTGGCCGGCAGGCGCAGGGTGGCCGCCGGCTTGACGGCCTTGGCCGACTGGGCGGCGGGCAGGGCCTGGTGGGCCGGCGCGACCGGACGGGCGGCCGCCGGCGGCAGTTGATATTGGGCGCTGGATGCGCCATTGCCGCTGGCTCCGCCGACCAGGGCGGCCAGGTCGTTGACGTGGCCCAGCATCTGTTCGGCCTGGGCGCTGAGCTCCTCGGAGGCGGCGGCCGATTCCTCGGCGTTGGCGGCGTTGAGCTGGGTGACGCGGTCCATCTCGGAGGCGGCCATGTTGATCTGCTCGATGCCCTGGGCCTGCTCGCGGCTGGCCGCGGCGATCTCGCCCACCAGCTCGCCGACCTTCATGGCCGACTGGCTTACCCGGCCAAAGGCGTCATCGGTGCGGCCCACCAGTTGGGAGCCCTCGCGGATGTTGGAAAGGCTTTCCTCGATGAGGGCGGTGGTGTTCTTGGCCGCCTCGGCGGCGCGCATGGCCAGGTTGCGCACCTCGTCGGCCACCACGGCAAACCCCGCGCCCGCCTCACCGGCCCGGGCGGCCTCCACGGCGGCGTTCAAGGCCAGGAGGTTTGTCTGGAAGGCGATCTCGTCGATGGTCTTGATGATCTTGGAGGTCTGATCACTGGTGGCGCTGATGCGGTCCATGGCCACGCGCAGGTCGCTCATGGCCTGGACGGCCTCGTGGACGGTGGCGATGGTCTCGCGGGTGAGGGCGTCGGCCTGGCGGGCCGAATCGGCGTTGTGCTTGGTCATCGAGCCCATCTCCTCCAGCGAGGAGCTGGTCTCCTCCAGCGAGGCCGCCTGCTGGGAAGCGCCCTCGGCCAGGGACTGGCTGGCCCCCGAGACCTGGCCGGCCGCCGCGGCCACCTGGGCCGAGCCGTTGCTGAGGCCGCGGATGACTTCGTTGATGGGCTTGGTGACGCTGCGAGTGATGAAGAAGGCCAGGAGCAGGCCGGCCACCAGGCCCACGCCGGCCCCGCCGCCCATGGTCAGCTTGGCCGAAGCCGAGGCGGCGTTCAGCTTGCCCTTCTGGTCCTCCAGGGCGGCCGCGCACATTTCCTGGGTCTGGCGGGCGGCGGCGATCATGGCCTGGTCGGCCTGCTTCTGCTGGCCAATCAGCTCGGAGTATTCATCGAAGTTTTCGTGATAGTCGTGCAGGGCGGAGGCGATGCCGGCCATCTGGTCCTTGTGCGCCTGCTGGACCAACCGGGCCTCCATGGCCTTGGCCAGGGCGATGATCTGGTCGATGAGCTTTTCGTTTTCCTCGTGCCATTTTTGTTCGCCGTGGCTGATGATGTATTCCTTTTCGGCCTTGCGGGCCTCGAGGAACCATTCGACCATCTGGTTGGCGTCGCGCAGGTTGGCCAGCTTGGCGGCGGTGAAAGATTCGGATTTGGCGCGCAGGGCGGCCATCTCCTCGGGCGTGTGCTCGCGGGCCAGGAGTTGGTCCATGGCGGTCTTGTCGGCGGCCATGCTCTCGACGAGTTGCTTTTGCTGATCGACGACGATGGCCTCGGTGTCGGCCAGGGCCTGCCTGGCCTTGGCCCGCATGGCCTCCATGACCTGGTCGCACTTTTCGCCCATGGCCACGTAGCCGGCAAAAACCTTCTCGTAGTTTTCAGCGGCGGCCACGACCTGGTCCATCTGCCGGCGGTTGATTTCGTCCTCGAAGACGTCCTTGGTGGCCAGGGCCTGGGCCTTGATCCGCTCGGCGTTTTCCAGGGTGGCGGTGGCGGATTGTTTGTCGCCGCGGATGATGAAGTTTTTCTCGTTGCGGCGGGCCTCGGCCATCAGCGCGGCGATCTTGTTGACGTCTTCGCGGTTTTCCACGCGGCCGGCAACCGCCTGCAGGCTGACCCACCCCGCCCCCGCCACAATCACCAGCAGCAGCAGAATGACGGCGAATCCACTGAACATCTTGGCGCCAAGAGTCATCTTCTTCATCGCGGACCTTCCTTTTATCGGAACCGGGCCCACCCCGGCTTGACTCGGGGCGCGGGCATCGGGCATGGACCCGGTTGGTTTCGTTTGTGCTTACGCGCCACGAGCATTGCAACCGACGTGCCATGTGAAAATTGGGACCGGCTACCAAGCCAGGCTTTTTTTCGCGTTGGCCACTCTTGGTGTTAGTGAATATAACCACCAGCCATGAATGATGAATCTCCGTTCATGACCGCGGCGCGAATCGGTCACCGCCTGTGGCTGCTTGGCAATGGGGCTGTGCCTAAAGGCGTGGGCAAGCCTTGGCGGTCCTAATCTTCTGGACGGCGTCCAGAAATCCGGGATTGCGGTATGACTAAACTGGATTCGTGTCCGGTCTGGCGGGAAAATGACGCGGCCCCAGGCCGGGGAGCCGGGGGCCGCTATGAATTCAAGCGCGGTCGGACGCCGAGAGTTCGGCTATCCGCCCTTAGAGGCGCTTGTTGCTCTGACGCCAGATGCCCATCTTTTCCGCCTCTTTGATCAAGTCCTCGCGGAAATCGGGGTGGGCGATGTTGATCATGCCTTCGGCGCGCATCCAGGTGGGCATGCCGGGCATGCGCGCCGCGCCGTATTCGGTGACGATGTAGTCGACCATCTGGCGCGGCACGGTGACGACGCTGCCCGGCTTGAAGGTGGGCACGATGCGGCTGATGACGTTGCCCTTGGAGTCCTTGCGCGTGCTGGTCATGCACAGGAAGCTCTTGCCGCCCTCGGACCACTGGGAGCCCAGGACGAAATCCCACAGACCGCCGTTGCCCGAGATCTGGTGGTAGCCGGTGCTCTCGGCGTTGACCTGGTTGAACAAGTCGGCCTCGACGATGTTGCAGATGGAGATGAAGTTCTTCATCGCGCCGATGCGCCGGGGGTCGTTGGTGTATTCGACGTTGTAGGAGGCCAGGCCGGGGTTGTTGTGCATGAAGTCGTACATGCGCTGGCTGCCGATGGCGAAGGTGTAGGCCACGCGGTAGCGGTCGAACTCCTTCATGGCCCCGTTCATGCGGCCCGACTCGATCATGTCCACGTAGGAGGGCACGAACATCTCGGTGTGGCCGCCCAGATTTTTCAGGTCGCTGTCGGCGATGAGCTTGCCCACGGCGCTGGGCATGCCGCCGATGCCCAACTGCACCGTGGCCCCGTCGACGATGTGCTTGAGGATGTGGCCGGCGATGGCCTTGTCCTCGGGCGAGGGCTCGGCCTCGGGGGCGTTGAAGGGCCCCTCCTCGGCCCGGCCGTCGATGATGTAGTCGACCTCGGAGATGTGGATGGCCTCCTCCGCGCCGCCCAGGCACACCGGCAGCTTGTCGCTGACCTCCACGACGGTTTTTTCGGCCACCGCCAGCTTGACCCTGGTCTCGCTGTTCTGCGGGCCCAGGTTGAACCAGCCGTGCTCGTCCATGGGGCAGACCCGCGCCGCCGTCACCCGCGGCGAAACGCCGATGTGGCCGCGAAAGATCTTGGGCGACATGTGATAGAGCACCGGGCAATAATAAACGCTGTTGGGCCCCAGCTTGAGCAGGCGGGTGAGCTTGCTGTATTGCAGATCGACGTAGATGAACGAATCGGGCTTTTGCGCCACCTCGGGCACCGGCGGCGTGGTCACCGCCGTGATGATGATCACCTCGGAAAGCTCTTCGTGGCGGGCGGCCAGGGCCCGGTCGAAGGCGATGGGTTTGCCGTTGAAAAAGCCATAGGCCACGGCGTCGCCGCTGTTGACGACCTTGGCCGCCTCTTCGGCCGAGACCAATTTTTGCTTGTATTCCGCTTCGTAAGCCACTTTCGCACCCCTGTATTTGAACCGCCGACCGCCGCCGGGGTTGGTTGCCCTTTTTTGCACAAATCAAGTGGCGCGAAGTATACCCACAATCAACAGGGTGGTCCAGAGCTTACGCCGGGTGAACATCGTTTATAACATATTATAATGACTGATTTTTTCGATCGATCGTTCGGTGAATTGACCGGCGACGAACAGCTCCGCCGGCCCATGGCGCGCTTCGGCCGCCGCACGGTGGAATTCATGTTTCACCGTGCGGCGGCCTCAAGTTGATAATCGTCAAGGCCCCTCAGGCGGCGCGCTTGTTGCTCTGGCGCCAGACGCCCAGGTGCGCGGCCTGCTTGACCAGCTCGTCGCGGAAATCCGGGTGGGCCAGGCCGATCACCGCCTCGGCCCGCTCCCACACCGACAGGCCGTGCATGCGCGCCGCGCCGTATTCGGTGACGATGTAGTCGACCATCTGGCGGGGGATCGTCGTCACCGTGCTGGGCGCGAACTGGGGCACGATGCGGCTGCGTCGCCGGCCCTGCTTGTCCTGGTAGGTGCTGTGCAGACACAGGAAGCTCTGGCCGCCCTCGGACCACAGCGCGCCGGTGACGAAATCCCACAGCCCGCCATTGCCCGAGATCTGGCGCGGGCCGGAGCTTTCGGCGCTGACCTGGCTGAGCAGGTCGACCTCCAGCACGTTGCAGATGGAGACGAGCTTGTCGATGCGGGCCAGGCGGCGCGGATCGTTGGTGTAATCGACTGGATAAGAGGCCACCGCCGCGTTGCGGTCGAGAAAGTCGTAGGTGCGCTGATCGCCGATGGCAAAGGAAAACGGCACGCGGAAGCGGTCAAAGGCCTTCTTGGCCCCGGTCATGCGGCCCGATTCGATCATGTCGACAAAGGCCGGCACGAACATCTCGGTGTGGCCGCCCAAGTCCTTGAGATCGCTCTTGGCGATGAACCGGCCCACCGCGTCGGGGATGGCCCCGATGCCCAGTTGGATCACCGAGCCATCGCTGATGTGGCGCAAAACCAGCTCGGCGATGATCTCGTCCTCGCGCTTGAGCGGGGCCTGGGCCGCGATCATCGGGCCGTCGTCGGCCGGGCCGTGGACGATCAGGTCCACCTCGGAGATATGGATGGCCTCCTCCGAGCCGCCCAGGCACACGGGCAGCTTTTCGCACTCCTCGACGATGACCAGGTCGGTCTGGCCCAGGCGGGCGCGGATGTCGGTGTTGGAGGGCCCCAGGTTGAACCAGCCGTGCTTGTCCATGGGGCAGACGCGCAGCATCGCCGCGTCGAAGCGCCGGCCGCCGAGGTTGCGCGCCACGTAGGGCGCGTAGTGGTACATCATCGGCACGTAGTGGGTGTTGTCGTTTCGCTCTTTGATCTGCCGGGTCAACTTGCTGAAATGCATGTCGTTGTAGGCGAACACGCCGGGGTGTTCACAGATGGCCGGGGCCGGCGGCAGGGTGCAGCAACCCAGCACCGACACATCATCGAGCTGGGCGGCCCGGGCGGCCAGGGCCCGGTCCAGGGCCAGGGGCCGGCCGTTGATCGGCCCATAACGCAGATAATCGCCGGAATGGACAACGCTCGCGGCCTTTTCGGCCGAAACCAGCTTCCGCTTGTACTCCGCCTGGTGCGACATCGGCTGCTACCCCTTGCTGAAATTTCCCGGCCTGGCGCGCCGCGTTGCCGTTTGCAACGGCGCGCCAGAAAAGTATAGCATCGCTGACCGGCCGTTCAATATATTTCGGCTGGTTTGTAGCTTTTTAATAGCTTGTAAGCAGCGGCATTGTGGCAGAATATAGGGTTTATACCCAGTGGGAAAACGTGTTTTTCTATGCCCCCCGCCGCAGCCGGAAGGCCTCCAGCGAGACCACCCGCAGGGCGCGCAGGCGTTTTTTGATCAAAAACGAAAGCGCTTCGCGGGCCGTGCGATAAAGCGCCAGTTCCTCGCGGCTGAGCGGCGGGCCCAACGCCCCGCGCCGCTCCTCCCGCCCAAGGCCGAAAATCGCCGCCAGCGCCGCCGCCAAGGCCAAGGCCAACCAGAACCAGATCGCCCAGGCTCCGCCATCGCCGACCGGCGGCAGGGCCTGGCTTTCCACGCCGGGCAGCGACGCCGGCGGCCCCGACGCACGGAAGGCGCAGCCGCCGGTCAACGCGCCGCACAACGCGGCCGCCGCCAAGCCACACTTCACCAAATGACCGCACATCTTTTGGGTGATCCGCAAAGGAGATAAATTCATGTTGACAATCAACCATAACGGTTATAATTTTCAAGCGCCGACCCACCTAATATACGGGCCGCCCGCCATTGCATGAGCAGCGAAAGGAGATCGCAGATGAACACGCAAAACAGCCCGACGAGAGACCTGGTGCCCCGCTGGATGCGCGAGGTCAGCCAGGAACAACTGCCGGAAGTGTATCAGGAAATGGCCGAGGTCATCGGCGTGGAGCCCACCATGCGCCTGGCCCAGGTCTTTTCGGGCAACAGCGTCTACTTTCCCAAGCTGGACCGCTCGTTGCTGGAGCTGCGCAACCAGGCCATCCGCCGCGACTTCAACGGGGCCAACATCAAGGAATTGGCCCGCCGCTGGGGCCTGAGCGCCCGCCACGTGCGCCACATCGTCAACCCGCCGCGCCACGCCTGATCCGCCGCTTGCCGCTCCCGCCTCACGTCCGGGCGGGAGCCGTCTCGCCGAAAGCCCTCCCCGCCATATTTTCCCGCGCCGCCTTGGCGGGCCAGCCCCCGCCTCGCCGCTAAGCTGCCTCCAGAAACCACGGCCCGGCACGGGGCCACCGCCCGCGAATGGAGGCATGCGGTGAACAATCTGACCTTGCAACGCACTTTTTGGGCCGGCGCGGCCTGCGCCCTGGTCGGCCCGGCGGCCTGGCTCTGCGGCCTGGGCGCGGGGGCCCAGGCGCTGGCCGTGGCCGTGGGCGGCTTGGCGCTGATGGCCTTGGCTGCCAATCCGCCGGCGCGGCGCGGGCGCGGCCGTTGAACGACGACGGCCAGACCATGATCGCCGTGGAAAGCCTGCGCGGTCAACTGCGCCGGCTCGACACCGTGCTCAAGATGACCGTCGCCGAACAACGCCGCGTCAACGCCGAACTGACCGAAAAAATCAACCTTCAGGCCGCCAGGGGCGAGGCCTTCGACGCCCGCCTCGACCGCCTGGACAATCGCCTGGCCACCTACAGCGGCGGCTTGCTGGCCATCTGGCTGCTGATCCAGGCGGCGGACAAGTTGCTGAGGTGAAGCATGGACAAGACGTCGAGGCTCATCGCCAAAGGGCTCATCGAGGAAAAACGCGAACGCCTGGCCCGGATCGAGATCAAGGTCGAGAGGCTGATCAAGGACATCAACTATTACTTATATAACCTCGACGGCATCGAATCGATGCGCGTCGACCACGCCCAGCAGGCCATGGAGGAGCTGGTCGCCGCCGCCCGCGAGTACAAGGCCCTATCGGCCGAGCTGCGGGAGTTGCGCGCCTGATGGCCAGACGCCAAGCCCAAAGCCCCGCCGACCGCGCCAACGCCCGGCGCATGTATCTGGCCGGGGCCGACGTGACCCAGATCGCCGCCGCCCTGGAGGCCAGCCCGGCCCAGGTCGAGGCCTGGAAGGCCACCGGCGCCTGGAGCGCCCGCCGTCAACACCGCCTGGCCGACCCCAGGGGCGCGGCCCAGGCCCTGCGCGAGTTGCTGGGCCAACGCGTCGAGGAGTTGCTGGCCCACGACGCCCTCGACGCCGCCGCCGCCGACGAACTGGCCAAGATCGGCGCGGTGGTGGCCAAACTGGAAGGCTGCGGCTACGACCTCAAGGCCGCCGCCGTGGAGGTGGCCGAGCGCCTGGCCGATTTCGCCGCCGGCCGCGAAAGCGACGTCGCGCGCCTGGCCTGGCTGGCCGATCTGCTCGACGCCTTTTTCCTCGACCTGGCCCAGGGGGCCTGAGCGTGGCCGGGCGCATCAGCAGCTCCGGCTTTCGGGCCAGGGCCGCCGAGGTCGTGGGCCGGCTGCGCTTCGAGGTGGGGGCCTTTGGCCCCGAGGCCCCGGCCAAAGCGGAGCGCCTGGCCCGGGCCAAGGCTGATCCTTTCTACTTTTGCCAAAACTATCTGCCCCACTACTTCAGCCAGCCCTTCGCCGCCTTTCACCACGAGCTGATCGAGCTGATCGCCCCGCGCCACGCCGCCGCCGTCACCCCCGTGGCCGTGGCCGCGCCGCGCGGCTTTGCCAAGACCACCGTCGTCAGCTTCGGCTACGTGCTGCACCAGGCGCTGTTTGGCCTGCGGCGCTTCGTGGTGCTGGGCTCCGACACCGCCGACCTGGCCGGCGACCTGTGCAATTACATCCGCCTGGAGATGACCCACAACCCCCGCCTGCAACAGGACTTCGGCGCCCTGGCCAGCGTCCGCGGCGCGGCCGACGATTTCGTCACCGGGGCCGACACGCGCATCCTGGCCCGGGGCTCGGGCCAGCGCCTGCGCGGCCTCAAGCACGGCCGCCATCGCCCCGATCTGGTCATCCTCGACGACCTGGAAAACGACAAGAACGTCCAGAACCCGCGCCTGGTCCGCGAGAGCCTGGCCTGGGTTTTGGAGGCCGTCTATCCGGCCATCGACCCCGGCGGCAGCTTGTTGATCATCGGCACCATTTTGGCCCAGCGCTCGGCCCTGGCCACGATGATCCATTCGTCGCGCGCGCCCTGGCGCGACTTCACCCGGCGGCTCTACCGGGCCATCCAGGCCGACGGAACCAGCCTCTGGCCCCAGCGTCACCCGCTGGAAGACCTGCTGCGCCAAAAACAATTGATGGGCTCGCGGGCCTTTAACAAGGAAAAACAAAACGAACCCCGCGACGACGAGGGCATGTTTCAGGAGCGCTGGATCCGGCCCTACGCCCAGGCCGAACTGGCCGGCAAACGCCTGGCCGTGGCCGCCTTCCTCGACCCCTCGCTGGCCACCGGCGAGACCGGCGACTACAAGGCCCTGATCACCGTGGGCCTGGATCAGGCCCAGCAGGTCTTTTACGTGCTCGACGCCTTTATCCGCCGGTGCAGCCTGGACCAGTTGCTGCGCGCGGCCATCGCCCGCCACCGCCGCCACGGCTTTTTGCTCTTTGGCGTGGAGGACAACTTTTTTCAGCGCCTGCTGCTGGATGAACTGGCCCGGGCCGCCCGCCAAGAGGGCGTCAGCCTACCCTTGCGCGGGGTGACCCACCGCCTGGCCAAACAGACCCGCCTGGCCGGTCTGAGCCCGCTGGTCGAACGCGGGGCGCTGCGCTTTGTGCCCGAGCACTCCGATCAAGCGCTGTTGATCGAACAGCTTTTGCATTTCCCTTCCCCCGGCGTCCACGACGACGGCCCCGACGCCCTGGAAGGGGCGGTGGGCCTGTTGCGGAGCACGGGCCCCAATGTTTGGTGAGGTGAACATGAAACGTCTGTTAGCCAAATTGAGGCCGACCAAACGCCGCGCCCTGGATCTGCCGGCCAGGCCCGTGGGCCCGCCGCCGTTTTTGGGCGGGCGGGGCCTGGGCGGCCGGGCCAGGCAGTTGGCCGCCTATCAGGGCTGGGTCTACGCGGCGGTGTCGCTGATCGCCGGGCGGGTCAGTGGGGTGCGGCTGCGCCTCTACGCCAGCGCCGCCGGCGGGCGGATCGAGCTGGAAGAACATCCCCTGCTGGAGCTTTTGGCCCGGCCCAACCCGATCATGACCGGCCGCCAGTTTCGCTTCACGGTCATGAGCCATCTGGATCTGACGGGCATGGCCTTCGTGCTGATCGCCCGCGATCGCCTGGGCCGGCCCGGCCAGCTCTGGCCGCTGTGCCCGGCCGATCTGCTGGAGATCACCACCGGCGGCGACACCAGCCAGGCCATCGCCGGTTTTGTCTTCAGCGGGCCGGGCGGCAAGCGCCAGACCCATCGCCCCGAGGACATTCTCTATTTTCGCCATCCCAGCCCCACCAGCCTGATCTATGGGGCCAGCCCCATCGAGGCCATGGCCCACGCCTACGACATCGACACGGCCGTGCGCATCTATCAACGCAATTTCTTTCACAATTCGGCGCGGCCCGAGGTCGTGTTGCAGACCGATCAGCGCCTGACCGAGGATGAGGCCCGGCGCATCCTCACCCGCTGGAACCAAAAGCACCAGGGCCTGGAACACGCCTTCGAGCCGGCCATCCTCGACGCCGGCCTCAGCGCCCGGCCCCTGACCTACTCGGCCAAGGACATGGATTTCGTGGCCCTGGCCGGCTGGACCCAGGACAACATCCTGGCCGCCTATGGCGTGCCGGCCGGCAAGCTGGGCCTGGTCAAGGACGTCAACCGCGCCAACGCCCAAGGCATCGACATCACGTTTAATTCCGAATGCATCCAGCCCCGGCTGGCCCAGGTCGAAGACGTGCTCAACGCCTTTTTGTGCCCCCAGTTCGGCCCCGGCCTGACCTTGGCCCACGACAACCCCGTGCCCAGCGACCGCGCGCAGAACCACCTGGAAGCCATGCAGATGCTCGATCGCGGGGCCCTGACCATCAACGAGTTCCGCGCCAGCCTGGGTCGGCCTGCCGTGGCCTGGGGCGATCAGCCCGGCGGCGCGGCCCAGGGCCAAAGCGCCGAGGCGCTCAAGAAGGCCGCCGCGCGGGCCTGGCTGGGCTGGGCCGGACAGAGGCTGCGCGCCGCCTGGCCGGGCCTGGAAAGCCGCTTTCACGGCTGGTCGGCCGGGCGGGTGGCCGAGGAACTGCAACGCCGGCCCCAACTGCTGGAGGCCGCCGTCCCGCCCGGCGACGACGCGGCCGGCGCGCGGTTGAAGGCCGTTCTGGCCGGCTGCCTGGCCGAGGGCAAAACATTGGAGCAAACGCTCGAACTAATCGCCATCGTCACGGAAGGAACGAGCAAATGAAACTGGTGCACAAGACCCTGGACTGCCAACTGGGCCAACTCGACGATCAGGCGCGGACCTTCTGGGCCGTGGCCTCCACCGATCAGGTCGACCGCCAAGGCGACTCCATCGACGCCGCCGGCTGGGACTTCGCCAACTTCCTGAACAACCCCGTCATTGCCTGGGCCCACGACTACAATCAGCCGCCCGTGGCCAAGGCCTTGGAATTGCGCGTGGAAAACGGCCGGCTGCTCTTTTTGGCCCAGTTCCCCACCGCCGAGGAATACCCCTTCGCCGACACTGTCTGGCGGCTCTACAAGGGCGGCTACATGCGCGCCTTTTCGGTGGGCTTCGCGCCCTTGCAGAGCCGCGTGGAGTCGCGCGTCATCGAGGGTCGCGCCGTCGCCGGCAACCATTACTTAAAGCAAGAGCTTTATGAGATCTCCTGCGTAACCCTGCCCGCCAACCCCGAGGCCCTGGCGACCCTGGGCGGCCTCGTTCGCCAACCCTTGCCCACGCCGCGCGGCGCGGCCCGCAAAGCCCCGGTCGGCGGGCTCATCGACCGGCTGGTTACGGCCAGCCTGGCCCGCCGACTGGATAACTAAAGCATTCACTTTAACTTTGAGGAAACGACCATGACCGACAAGGAAATCATTGCCGGATTCGAACGGGCCACCGGCCTGGAGTTGGACGAACACAAGCTGGCCAGCATGGTGGACCGCCGCGTGCAGAAAGCCCTGGCCGCCGTGGAGGCAAAAAGCGTCAACTTTGGCGCCGCCGGCGGCAAGGCCAAGGTGGGCCTGAGCAACTTCTTGGGCGACGTGCGCCGCCTGGGCATGGGCAAGGCCCCGCGTTCGCTGAGCGCGGCCGAACTGGTGCGAGCGGTGGCCCCGGCCAGCCTGGCCAAGGATCTGCGCGAGGGGGCCACCAGCGCCGGCGGCTATCTGGCCCCGGCCGAACAGGGCGGTGAGGTGCTGAATTTGGTCAACAATTTCAGCGCGATCAAAGGCCTGTGCCGCGAGGTGCCCATGCGCTCGCACCAGATCACCTTCCCCACCGTCAGCGGCGGCTTGCAGGCCTATTGGGTTCCCGAGGCCACGGCCACCGAGGATCTGCTGCCCGACGGCGACAACCAGGCCAGTGGAGAAATCGTCCGTTCGGCCCCTGTTTTCGGCCAGTTGGCCATCACCAGCCACGTGCTGGCGGTCAAGGTGGTCGTCTCCAACCAACTTTTGGACGACGCCGACCCGGCCGTGGACCAAATCCTGGCCGGGCTCTTCGCCGAGACCATCGGCAACGCCTTTGACGTGGCCTGCCTGCGCGGCGCGGGCTCGGCCAGCGACCCCATCAGCGGCCTGGCCAGCCTGATCAGCACCAACGCCTTGAGCGTCGCCGGCTCGTTGGACTTTGACGACGTGGCCGCCCTGATCTTCAGCGTCTACGAAAACGCGCCCCATGCCGCCCAAGTCCCGGTGGTCGGCCACGCCAAGGCCGAAAAAGCGCTGATGAAACTCAAAGACACCACCGGCGACTACATCTATCGCCAGCCCGGCCAACCCCGCGCCGAGGGCGAGGCGCGGCCGCTGATCTGGGGCGAGCCCTTTGTGCGCGACGCCAACGTGCTGACCAACCTGGGCGACAGCCACGATCAGACGCGCCTGTTCGCCGGTGACTTCGCCGGTAGCGCCTTTGTCGGCGTGCGCCAAGGCCTGGTGATCAAAACCAACCCCTGGGCCGAGCCCTACTTCAGCTTCAACCAGACCTGCTTCCTGGCCGAGGTGCGCATGGGCTTCGCCGTCAGTGACGAAAAACGCTTCGCCATGCTGAGCGCCGTGCCCACGGCCTAGTCAAACGCCGGCCGGCCCGCCGCGCGCGGGTCGGCCCAACACGGGAGCCGATTGCCATGGCCCTTTCCGGCGACGCCCTCACCGGGCTGGAGGCCGTCAAAGCCTATCTGGCCAAGACCTCCGACGACGACGACACCCTCTTGGAGGGGCTCATCGAGGCGGTGAGCGCCCAATTCAACAGCTTCACCGGGCGCAAACTGCGCGCGCGCGATTATCACTACGACCCCACATCGCCGGCCCACGATCCGGCCGCCGCCGTGCTGGCCGGCTCGGGCTATGCCGAGCTAATTTTGCCGCAATATCCGGTTGTTGGCATCAGCGAGCTGTGGCTGGACAACGCGTTGCTCGCGCCTTCGGCCTATGCCGTCGACGCGGCCGCCGGCGTGCTGCGCCGCCTGAGCGGCGTCTTCGGCCGGGGCGTGGCCAACGTGCGCCTGGCCTACCGCGCCGGCCTGGAAGTGGTTCCGGCCGACCTGAGCCAGGCCGCCGTGGAGCAAACCGTGGTGCGCTATCAACAGTCCTACGCCGGCCAGGGCCGCCTGGGCCTGCTGGCCCGCACATTGGCCGACGGCTCGGTCTCCTACCGCGACGGCGAACTGCTGCCTCAGGCGCGGGCCGTGCTGGAACGCTACAAATCGCGGGGGTTGCTATGATTCGCGTCGAAGTGAGCGTGCTCGACGACTCGGCCATCCGCGAGCTGCCCCGGCAGCTGAATCTGGCCTCGCGGGACACATTGGAGCAAATACTCGAACAAGCCGCGCGGACCGCCGGCCGCAACCTGACCCCCGGCGGTTCGGGGCCCAACAGCCGTAGTGGGGCCCTGCGACGTTCGCTGGATTGGCGAATCTACAAGGACGGCGATGGCTATCGCGGCCAGTTTTATTCCACCTCGCCATACGCCGCCGTGCACGAACACGGCGCGGTCATCCAGGCCAAGCGCGCGGAATACCTTAAATTCCGCATACAGGGCCAGTGGGTGCAAAAACGCAGCGTGCGCATTCCGGCCCGGCCTTTCATGGCGCCTGCATTCGAGCGATCACTTGAATATGTCGAGGATCTGCTCTGGCGCAACCTGGAAAGGCGCGCCAAATGACCAGAAGCGCCATCATCACTGACATCGTGGCCTGTCTGCGGGCCATGGGCCCGGCTCACGGTCACTCCTTGGCCGCCCGCCAAGTGCTGCGCGGCATCCACCTGGCCAGCGAACTGAGCGAAAAACCGGCCCTGTGCCTGTTCAACGAAAAAGTGCAAACAGCCGATAGCACTAGCCAAAGCGCCGAACGCACCCTGGTGTTGCGCCTGTGGGGGGCGATCAACGCCAAGGGCGGCGACTATGGCCAGCTCGACGCCCTGGCCGCCTCATGCCTGCTGGCCTTGACCGATCCGACGCTGAACCCTCACGCCGCGCGCACCAGCCTGGGCGACATCGAGTTCTACGAAGGCGGTGCTGGCGACCCCCTGGGCCTTTTCGACATGGAGCTGCGGGTCTGCTACGAAACCCCGCTAGCCATACTTTAAAGTAAACACTTCAATATGTGAGGCAAACAATGAGCACCGGCAGAGAAATCAAGGCCGCATTCAAAAAAGCCGCCACCTGGGGCACGGCCGTGGCCTGCGCCCAGGCCGACGCCATCCTGATCACCAGCGAGAGCATAACGCGCAAGCGTGAGCAATTGCTGGATGATTCGGCCGGTCAGGCCTACATCGCCGCCGCCGACCAGGGCCTGATCACCTGCGGCGGCGAGCTACAGGCCTATCTGCGCTATCAGGGCCTGGAGGCGCTCTTGGCCATGGTCATGGGCCAGGCCGAGCCTCCCAGCCCCGCCGACGGCGACCTGTACGACCACAACCTGAGCCCGGCCGCCAACGTCGACGGCCTTTTCGGCACGTTGGCCATGCACAAGGGCGTTTCGGTCCACGAGTTCCCCGCGGTCAAGGTCGAAGGCTTCACCATCAGCGGCAAGGCCGGACAACCTTTGAGCATAAACTTTAATGTGCTCTGCGACGACCGCCGGATCAACACCACCGACGGCGTCAACAACAACGCCGCCTTCAGCGCCATCGGCGCGCCGCCGGCCGCCGGCCGCGTGCTCTTTCGCCAGGGGCGCTTCCTGCTCAACGACCGCGACGCCGAGGCCCTGGGCCCCGCCGACGAGATCAGGCCCAGCGGCTTCAGCCTTTCCTTCAAACGCAACCTGGCCGGCGATCACCTGGCCGGCGGCGGCGACGCCATCGCCGAGCCCATCGCCACCGGTTTTCCCGAGTTGAGCCTGGAGCTGGAGTTTCCCGTCTACACCAGCGACGTTTTTCTGCGCGACCTGGGCGCCGACACGCGCAAGAAAATGACCATCTCTTTCAGCGGAGCGGGCGGCCAGGCCATGACTTTCATCATGCCCCACGTCGCCCTGACCAACGCCGAGGCCAGCATCAACGGCGCTGGCAAGATCACCCACCCCATCGCGGCCACGTTGCTGGCCCCGGCCAGCGCGCCGGCCGGCATGAGCGGCCTGGGCGGGCCGTTGCACGTCGTCATCACCAACGACCGCGCCAGCGGCGCTTTGGCCTGAGCCACGGCCAGGCCACCAAAGATCAACCCCGGAGGGGCGCTGGGCCTCTCCGGGGTTGAAGCGTTTGCTCGAAGTACGCGCGGTTCAGCGAACCTGGGCCAACTGCGGCAGGCTGAAGGCGGCGCGCAACATCTGGGCGGCCACCTGGCGGGGATTGGTGTAGCGCACCTTACCGTGGACGGCCAGGGTGGCGATGGCGTAGGTGCGGCCGGTGAGTTGGTCGCGGCCATAGCCGGCGAACCATTGATAAAGCTCGGTGCGATCGGGCCCGCGGATAGTGCCGGTCTTGCCGCCCAGGTCCAGCCGGCGCAGCACCTTGTCGCGGCGGCTGTTGCCAAACTCGCGCCGCGCCGTGCCGCAGGTGACGGTGGCGTGCAGCAGGTCTTCCATATCGTTGCAGGTCTTGGGGCTGAGCACCGGCGGGCCGATGTCGGGCTGGCCGACGTAGAGCAGATCGCCTCTGGCGTCGGTGACCCTTTGCACCACGTAGGGCTGGGGCATGCGGCCGCCGTTGACAAAGGTGCTGACCATCAGCGCCGCGTGCAGGGCGCTGGTGGTGGTTTCGCGGTTGTAGCCCGAGGCCAGCTCGGCCACGGCGAAGGAGTCCTTGGGATTCAGGTTGAACAGGTGGCTGGGCTCGACGGGCAGTTCGAAGTCGAGCTGCTGCTCGAAGCCCAAGGCCTGGGCGTAGCGCGTGAGCAAACCGTGGCCCAGGCGAAAGACGCCCAAACGCCCGAAGACGGGGTTGTTGCTCTGGGCGAAGCTGTAGGACAGGGTGATCTGGTGGGCCCACTTGCGCAGCTTTTGCGCCACCTGATTGCGGTAGAGCGTGTGAGCGTGGCCCGAGTAGCTGACCTTGCTGTTGGGGGCCAGCGGCGTCTCCTCCAGGGTGGCGGCGGCGGTGACCAGCTTGAACAGCGAGGCGGCCGGCGGCTCGGCGTCGATGGCCTGGGAGGGATCGAGCCGGCCGGCCTCGCTGCCGGCCAGCACCAGCACGCGGCCGGTGTGGGCGTCGACCATGGCCACGGCCGTGCGGCGGCTCTTTTGCTTGGCCAGCATCTTTTCGGCCTGGGCCTGCATGCGGCGGTCGATGGTCGACTGCACGCGGATCAAGCCGTGGCGCGGATGATTGACGTAGACATGACCCACGCTGATCATGGCGGCGGCCTTGTTTTTCAAAAGCGGGGCCAGGTCGCTCTTGCCCAGGGTCGGCGCGGGGCGCGCCGCCACGGCCTCGACGGACTCGGCCCCGGCGGGCTGGAGCGTGGTCGGCGCGACCAACAACGCGGCCGCCAGGCAGACGGCCGTCAACGCTTTCGCCAGTGTCGCTTTCAATGTCTACTCCGCGGCTTTGATGGTTTGCTGTCCGCCCATGTAGGGCAAAAGCGCCTCGGGAATCTTCACCGAGCCGTCAGCCTGCTGATAATTTTCCAGGATAGCCACCAGCGCCCGGCCCACCGCCAGGCCCGATCCATTGAGCGTGTGGGCCAGGGTGGTCCCTTTGCGGCCCTTGTCCTTGAAGCGAATGCCCGCCCGCCGAGCCTGGAAGGCCTCGCAGTTGCTGCACGAACTGATCTCGCGGTAGCGGTTTTGGCCGGGCAGCCAGACCTCCAGGTCGTAGGTCTTGGCCGCCGAAAAGCCCAGATCGCCGGTGCAAAGGACGATCTTGCGATAGGGCAGGCCCAAAAGGCGCAAAATCGCCTCGGCGTGGCCGGTCAGCACCTCCAGGTTTTCGTAGCTGTCCTCGGGCCGGCAGATGCGCACCAACTCCACTTTGTCGAACTGATGCAGGCGGATCAAGCCGCGCACGTCTTTGCCGTGGCTGCCGGCCTCGGCCCGGAAGCAGGGCGTGTAGGCCGTGTAGCACAAGGGCAGCTTGTCGCCGTCGAGAACCTCGTCCATGTGCAGGTTGGTCAGAGGCACCTCGGCGGTGGGGATCAACCAATAGTCCGCGCCCTCCACCTTGAAGGAGTCCTCGGCGAACTTGGGCAACTGGCCGGTGCCGGTCAGCGCCCGGGTGTTGACCATCAGCGGCGGCAAAATCTCGGTGTAACCGTGGGCGGTCGTGTGGGTGTCTAGCATCAGGCCGATCAGCGCCCGCTCCAGACGCGCGCCGGCCCCCTTCATCACCGCGAAACGCGATCCGGCCATGCGCACGGCCCGCTCGAAGTCGATGATGTCCAGGTTCACGCCGATGTCCCAGTGGTTGAGCGGCTCGAAATCAAAAACAGGCGGCTGGCCCCAGACCGAGACGACGGGGTTGTCCTCCTCGCCCTTGCCCACGGGCGTGCTCTGGTGGGGCAGGTTGGGGATGGTCAGCATCAACTGGCCCAGCTCCTGCTCGACCTGGGCCAACTCGGCCTCCAGATCCTTGATGCGCGCGCCCACGTCTTTCATTTGTTCGAAAAGGCCGGAGGCGTCCTCGCCGGCCTTTTTCAGGCGCGCCACCTGGGCGCTGACGTCGTTGCGCGTCGAGCGCAGGCTCTCCAGCTCGGGCAGAACCTGGCGACGGCGCTCGTCGAGGCGGCCATAGGTCTCCAGGTCGACCTTGCCGTTGCGCTGGGCAATGGATCTTTGCACCAAGTCGAAATTTTCGCGGACGAATTTGAGATCCAGCACCGGCCGGCTCCTTGTTGGCTGCGGGGGCCGCCACGCCTCGACCAAAAGAAGGCGCGGGCTTGGCCTTTGCGCAGAGCGTAGCATAATCGAGAATGCGTGTCAAACCGCCCAGTTGGCTTGGGCAATGATTTTTTTGGGCGGGCCAGGTGGTTTCGGTCCGAACCAAGTCAGGCTTTACTACAAACTACCGCCCTTGTCCACCGTCGGCGGCCCAAAATCAGCGCCGTCCGCCGGAGGCCTTTTTGGGCTCCTTGACCCAGACGGTGGTGCGATTGCGACCGGCGGCCTTGGATTGATACATGGCCAGATCGGCCCGGCGGATGACTTCCTCAATGGAGGGTTCGTCACCGGGATTGAAGCTGGCCACGCCCAGGCTGATAGTGAGCTTTATTTGTTTTTCGTTATATATAACAGTAAGTTCTCCGACCTTTCGCCGGATCTTCTCGGCCAGCTTGAAGGCCTGATCCTGCTGGCAACGGGGCAAGAGCACGGCGAACTCCTCGCCGCCGATGCGCGCGCAGGTGTCGCTGGAGCGGATGTTTTCGACGATCACCCTGGCCAGGGCCCGCAGCACCTCGTCACCGGCCTGGTGGCCGTGGGTGTCGTTGACGTTCTTGAAATGATCGGCGTCGAGCAGGAGCATCGACAAAGGGTAGTGCAGGTAACGGGCCACGCGCAGCTCGTGCTCGAGGGTGTCGACGAAGTGGCGGCGCGTGAACAGGCCCGTCAGGCCGTCGGTAGAGGCCATGTGGCTCAGGCGCAACGAATTGACCGCCACGCCCAGTTGCTCGTCGGCGATGGCCAGAATACGCGTGTCGTCGGCCGAGAATTCCGGCGCGCCGTTTTCGCGGCCCAGGCCCCACAGGCCCACGATCTTGCGGCGCGAATGGATCGCCCGCAACACCGTGGGGCCATAGTAGCCGGGCAGCGGCATGCCCACCAGCGATTTCAACCTGCCGTGATCGCTGGATAACTGGTCCATGGCCTTTTCCAGGCCCTCGGGGTTGACGCCCCTGATCACCCGCCAGCTCTTGACCATCGCCTCGCTGAGGTTCAGACGGCTGATCATGCGCAGGCGGCGGGTTTCCTCGTCGAGCAGATAGATGAAGCCATAGGTGGCCCCCAACTCGTCGGCCACCACCCGCAGCATGGCCTCGGCCATCTCGTCTGGCCCGGCGGAGCCGTTGAGCACCCTGGTCAGTTGGCCCAGGACGGTCAGCTCGCGCAGGCGGCGCTCCAACTCGGCGGCCTTGCCTTCCAGGGCACGGAACAGTTTGAAATTGTTGATCAACGCGCCGACCATGGCCGCGGCCGTCTCCAGCAGGGCCAACTCGCCCTCGCTCATCACCTCGCCGGAAAGCCCGGCGTGATCGACGGCGATGACGCCCAGCATCTCTTGGTCGGCGTAGAGCGGGGCCAGGGCCACCTCACCGCCGCGCAACATGGCGCGGGCCGCCGGCGGAAAAAAAGTGTTGTGCTCGGGCGAGACGGGCAAGGCCCGGCCCAGGGCGAAAAGCTCGTATTCGGGGGTCTGGCCGTCGAGCGCCGGCGGTTGATCGGCAAGGGCCCGCCGCAGGCGCGTGGCGTCGCCGCCGGGCCAACTCAGGGCCCGCAACATCAGCCGGCCGTCGTGCTCCAGGATGAAAAGCATGGCCCGCTCGAAGGGCAGGCGCTGGCACAAAAAGTTGGTCACGCTCTCGAAAAGCTCGTGTTCGTCGGCGTAATCGGCCACCTGGAACTTGGCGGCGAAACTCAACAGCGGCCCCAGGTGGCTGGCGGCGTCCACGCCCCATTGGCCCAGCCCACAGATGTCGGGGCCGTTTTCGAGCAGGCGCTGGGCCAGGGGCAGGGCGGCGGCCAGGGCCGCGGCCAGGTTGCGGCGCGGCAGCAGCAGATGGGTGAAGCTCTGGCCCACGTTCAGGGCCTGGGTCAGGCTCACCTCGGCGCGGGGCTCCAACACCACCGCCCGGCCCAGGGCCAGCAAGCCGGCCAACTCGCGGCGCTGTTGCTGGCCCGGCTCGTCGAGCAGCAACAAGCCGCCGCCCCGGGCCAGAAACTCCTCCAACCCGGCGCGGTCGGCCCGCAGGCGCGCCAAGCGCAGGCCCGCCGCCTCCGCCGCCCGGTGCAGCCCGGCCGAAAGCCTGGGCCGGGCGCTCCACACATGCAGCACGTCTTTTTGGCTCAACCGCCACTCCAGCGGACCGGCCGTCGCCTGGCCCGTCGCACGCGTGGCCGGGCCGGCCACGGGCGCGCTTTTTCGTGCATGATACGCAAAAATGGTATCATAAATCATCTTACTCCGCGTCGATGTGCTAATGGCGCGATTTATCAGCTGGCGGCTCGACTTGGCCGCCGGGCGGCGACCGCGAGGCTCCTTGGCCGATCAACTGGACAACAAAACCCGCGAGGAACTGCTGGTCCTGGCCCGCGAACAGCAGGCCGCCCTGGCCACCTACAAGGAAACCCTGGCCCGCATTTATCAGGAGTTCGACGCCAAGATCGAGGAGCTTTCGCTCATCCGCTGGGTCAGCGACGTGCTGCGCCAGGCCGAGGATCTGCGCGGTCTGGGCCTGGGCCTGGTGGAGGTGGTCATCAGCGAGCTGCCGGCCGATTTCGCCTGCCTGCTGCTCACCGACCCCGAGATGACCCGCCTGGAGCCCCTGGCCGTTTTCGACCGCGCCGCCGAAAGCCCGTCGATCATCGAGGAGCCCACGCCAGGCCAATGCCTGACCCTGGGCGAAGGGCCCCTGGGCGAGGCTGTCGGCGAGGGGCGCATCCTGCTGCTGTCCCCCACCGACCACTCGCCGCCGGCCGGCCAATGGCCCGAAATCCTGCCGCCGGGCGCGGCCTCGCTGATCGCCTTGCCGCTGATCGCCCGCCAGCAGATTCTGGGCGCGATCATCCTGTGCAGCCAGAGCCCCGGCGCCTTCAGCGAGGATCACGCCAGGGCCCTGACCATCCTCTGCGACCACGCCGCCGCCGCCCTGGCCAACGCCCGGCTCATCGATCAACTGGGCGAGATCAACGAACGCCTCTTGGCCAGCGAACTGGAGGCCCACCAGGCCCGCGAGTATCTGCAACAAGTCCTCGACACCGCCTCCGATCTGATCATCATCTCCGACGCCGAAGGCCGCGTCACCTACGCCAACCAGGCCGCCTCGTCGTTTGGCCTCCAGCGCCAGGCCCTGGTCGGCCGACCCCTGGCCCCGCTGTTTTTGGAGCGGGCCCGCGCCGCGGCCATGCTGGGCCTTGGCGCGCCGCTCAGCGAGGAACTGGAGCTGCAAGCCCCCGGCGGCCACGGCTTTTCGGTGCTGGTGAGCACCACGCCCCTGCCCGACACCGGCGAGGTGCTGGCCATCGTCCGCGACGTCACGCGGCGCAAGGCCCTGGAGCGCCAGCTCATGCACGCCGAAAAACTGGCCTCGGTGGGCATCCTGGCCGCCGGCGTGGCCCACGAGATCGGCAACCCCCTGGCGGCCATCGGCGGCTACGCCCAGTTGCTCGACAGCGACGACACCACCCCGGCTGAACGCCGCGAGTTCGCCGGGGCCATCGCCGAGCAGACCGAGCGCATCAACCGCATCATCCGCGAGCTGCTGGATTATTCGCGGCCCAGCCAATACCTGGGCCAGCCCGTGGACGTCAATCAGGCCATCGAGGCCGTGCTGAACATGTTTTTCACCTCCAAGCGCCTCAGCCAGGACAACCTCTCCATCCAACGCGACCTGGCCCGCAACCTGCCCAAGGTCAGCCTGGACCGCGACCAGCTCCAGCAGGTCGTGCTCAACATGGTCATCAACGCCGCCCAGGCCATGGCCGGCGGCGGTCAACTGACCATCAGCACCCGCGAGCAGGCCGGCTGGCTGCGCATGGAGTTCGCCGACACCGGCCCCGGCATCGGCCCCGACAAGCTGCCCCTGATCTTCGACCCCTTTTTCACCACCAAGCCGCCGGGCCAAGGCACGGGCCTGGGGCTCTCCATCTGTGATAGAATCATCAGCGCCGGCGGCGGCCGCATCGAGGTGGCCAGCGCCCTGGGCAAGGGAACCACCTTCACCGTGCTCCTGCCGCCGGCCCAGGCCGAGGACCAGGCATGAAGCCTTGGCAAAAAGACCTGCTGCTGACCATGGCCGCCATGGCCATCCTCAGCGCGGCCATCTGGATTCTGAAAGGACTCGGGGCGCCATGAGCCAGCCCAGCGAAACCGCCTTGGGCCCGGTGCGCTTTCTGCCCGGGCCCAACAAGGGCAAATACCCCAGCTGCCATTCCATCTATATAGATGGCGCCGGCGTGCTCATCGACCCGGCCTCCGATCGCCGCCGCCTGGCCGAACTGGCCGCCGGGCCGGGCGTGGGCCATGTCTGGCTCAGCCACTGGCACGAAGACCACATGACCCACCTGGATCTATTCGAGGACGCGGCGCTTTTTGTCCACCAGGCCGACGCCCCGCCCCTGGCCGACATCGAGACCTTTCTCGACTGGTACGACATGGAAGGCGATTATCGCCAAATCTGGCGGGCGATGATGGAAAAGGACTTTCACTATCGGCCCCGCCGGCCGGCCGGTTGGCTGGAAGACGGCCAGGTCATCGACCTGGGCGTGGTCACGGTGGAGGTCATCGCCGCGCCCGGCCACACGCCGGGCCACCTGGCGCTGTTTTTCCGCGAGCCGGCCGTGCTGTTTCTGGCCGACTACGACCTGACGCCCTTTGGCCCCTGGTACGGCGACCGTCACTCCAGCATCGCCCAGACCGAAGACTCGGTGCGCCGCCTGCGCCAGTTGCCGGCCCAGGCCTGGGTCGCCTGTCACGGTCAGGGCCTGTTCACCACCCAGCCCGGCCGGCTGTGGGACGACTACCTGGCCGTCATCGAACGCCGCCGCCAGGCCCTGCGCGGGTTGCTGACCAAGCCGCGGACCATCGACGAGGTCGTCGCCGCGCGCATCGTCTATCAACAGGCCAAAATGCCAAAGGAGTTCATCGACTTCGGCGAAAAAGCCATCATGGGCAAGCACCTGGGGGAGTTGCTGGCCACGGGCGAGGCCGTCTTCGAAAACAACGCCTATCGCCTGAGTTGAGGAAGGACGCTCCCCTTGACCAAACAAGCCGTCGCCGACCCGGCCAGCCGCGGCCAGGCCCTGACCTGGGCCGGTGAGTTCGCCGACCCGGCCTGGGAACTGGCCTACCAAGAGCACTCCTGGCCGGAGCTTTCGCGCTTGATCCGCCTGAGCGCCATGATCGGCGGGATCATGTTTTTCGCGGCCGGCGTGGTCGACTATTTGGCCATGGGCCCGGGCCGGGCCTTTCTGCTCTGCCAGGCCGCGCGCCTGGCCAGTCTGGCCGTGGCCATGCTGCCCTGGGCCATGGCCCGGCGGCCGGCCTATTCGCCCAACATATCCTGGGCCGTGCTGGCCATGGAGCTCGGCTTCGGGCTGACGCTGGCGCTGGTGGTCGGCCACAAGACCGCCGGGCCGGGCACCATGCCGTCGACGATGATCATCATGGTGGTGGTCTTTTACGTCATCCCGCCGGTGCGGCTGGCGGCCTTGACCTTGGGCGGGGTGGTGGTCAGCGCGCTGTGCCTGGCGACCTTGGGGCTGACCAACCACGGCGTCGATTTCAAATATATCCTCAACACCGCCTTGCTGATGGTCCTGGTCAACATGTTCGGCGTGCTGCTGGTCGGCCGCCAGAACGCCCTGCGCCGGCGTTCGTTCGAGCAGATGCGCCGCTTGGCCGACGCCGAGGGCAAATATCGCCTGGTGGTGGAAAACGCCGTGGAGGGCATCGTCGTCGTCGATGAAGACCGCGTGCTCTACGTCAACCCCTGGGTGGAGCACGTCACCGGCCTGCCCCGCGAGCGCCTGATCGGCCGGCCTTTCACCGCCGTGATCGACCCCGACGACCGCCAAAGCGTGGCCGGCTCCCACGCGCGGCGCATGGCCGAGAGCCGCGCCTACGGCGCCAAGCGCTTTCGCGTCGGCGCGGTGGACGGCCGGCTGGCCTGGGTCGAGGCCACGGGCGTGTTCGTGCAGTGGGAGGGCCGGCCGGCGGCGCTCTATTTTCTCTCCGACATCACCGACCGCCTGCTGGCCGAGGAACAGGAGCGCCTGAACCAGAAGGTCGAGGCGGCCATCCAGACCGCCGGCGCGGCCTGCCACGAGCTGAACCAGCCCCTGCAAACGGTGCTGATGCAGGCCGAGTTGATCATGCTGGCCCTGGACGACTCCCACCCCCTGCATGGCCGCATGAGTCGCATCATCGAGGCGGCCAACCAGATGGCCCGCGTCACTCAGCGGCTCAACCGCATCACCAGCTTTCACACCAAGGTCTACATCGGCCGCGAGATGATCCTGGACCTGGAGCGTTCCACGGCCGAACAACCGGCCGCGGGCGCGCCCCCCGCGCCACCGGAGGCAGCCACATGAGCCAAAACCAAACCCAACGCCCCGCCGCCAACAAGGGCCATGTGCTGGTGGTCGACGACGAACAGCACGTGCGCCGCGTGCTGGAGGTGATGCTTCAGCGCCAGGGCTACGGCGTCGAGACCGCCGGCGGCGGCGGCGAGGCCCTGGAAAAATTCGCCGCCGACGTCTTCGACGTGGTCATCCTCGACCTGAAAATGCCCGACATCGACGGCATCACCGTCCTCGGCCACCTGCGCCAGCTCGACCCCGACCAGACCGTGATCATGATCACCGCCTACGCCAGCGTCGACACCGCCCTGGCGGCCATGAAGCAGGGGGCCTTCGACTACGTCGGCAAGCCCTTCAAGGAAGACGAAATCCTCCTGGTGCTGGAAAAGGCCATGGAGCGCCGGCGCATCATCGCCGACAACCGCCGCCTGCGCTCGGAGGTGGCCAGCCGCTATGATTTCGGCAACATCATCGGCGCGGGGCCGGCCATGCAAAAGGTCTTCGCCGTGCTGCGCAAGGTGGCCGGCACCATGGCCACGGTGCTGATCAGCGGCGAAAGCGGCACGGGCAAGGAATTGGTGGCCCGGGCCATCCACTACAACTCGCCCCGGGGCCAGCGGCCCTTTGTCGCCGTCAACTGCGCGGCCATCCCGGCCACGCTCATCGAAAGCGAGCTTTTCGGCGCGGCCAAGGGGGCCTACACCGGGGCCGACCGCTCGCGGCAGGGCCTCTTCGAGGAGGCCGACGGCTCCAGCCTGTTTCTGGACGAGATCGGCGAACTGCCCCTGGACGTGCAGGCCAAGCTGCTGCGCGCCCTGCAAGAGGGCGAGATCAGGCGCGTGGGCGAGAGCGCCCCGCGCAAGGTCGACATCCGCATCATCGCCGCCACCAACCGCGACCTGGCCGCCGAAGCCCAGAGCGGCGGCTTTCGCCAAGACCTGTTCTATCGCCTCAGCGTCATCCCCATCCACCTGCCGCCCCTGCGCCAGCGCCCCGAGGACGTGCCGCTTCTGGCCCGGCACTTCCTCGACAAGGCCGCCGCCCGCCACGGCCTGGGCCAAAAGCGCCTGGACGCCAGGGCCCTGGAGATCCTGGCCGCCGCCGAGCTGCCCGGCAACGTCCGCGAGTTGGAAAACATCATCGAGCAGGCCGTGGTCATGTCCGACGGGCCGCTGATCGGCCCCGACGACCTGCCGGCCAGCCTGACCGCCCAGGCCGGCGGCCTGCGCGTCAGCGTGCCGCCCGATGAGTTCGACCTGAAAAAAGTCTTGAAGCTCGTCTGCGCCCAAGCCGAAAAGCAAGTCATAGGCCGGGCCTTGGAGGCCTGTCAGGGCAACCGCACCAGGGCCTCCCAGATGCTGGGCCTGTCGCGGCGGGCGCTGATCACCAAGATCCAGGATCTGGGCCTGTAACGGTCCCGCCGAGTGGGCTGGTGCGCATCTTGGCGCGCAAGCCGTGAAGCGGCGTGCGCACTTTTGCTAACATTACGCCATCACTGACAATATTTGCGTCAAACCCTCGACGGTCCCGCCGCCTGGGCCGAAACTTCTGGCTGCCCGGCCCCGCAAGCGCGTAGCGCCGTGCGCGGCCTTTCGTCAAAATCTCCCGCGCGCCTAATAAATTATCTTGTAATTATCGATGCTTATCCGCCAGCGCCTCTTTGGCCCGGCCCTTGCAATCGCCTTGGTCGCACACCCGACCTGGCCCCGCATGGGCCGGAAAAGAGGCGGCGACATGGCCCTGGCTCCCGAGATAATCGAATCCTACGCCCAGTTGGACCTGCGGCCGGGGGCCACCACCCTGGACCAGGCCCGCCAGGCCTATCACCGCCTGGCCAAGGCCCTGCACCCCGACCTGCACCCCGGCGCGCTGGGCGTGATGATGGCCAAGGTCAACCGCGCCTACAAAAAAGTCTTGGAGCACCTGGCCCAGGAAGAACAACGCCGCGCCGCCGGGCCGGATTGGCGGCGCTTTGATCTGGAAGACTTCATCGGCGGCGACATCCTGCGCCAGCGCGCCGCCCAGCGCCAAGCCGACGCCCGGCCCACCCCGGACCAATCGCGGCCCCAGCCGCCCCGCTCGCCCCAGGCCCCGCCCACTAGCGCGCCGACGCCCTTCATCACCTTCGGTCCAAACCGCGCCGCCAGCCCGGCTCGGGTCGCCGGCCCGGCTCGGGCCGCCCAGGCTGCTGGCCGGCCGGCCGATTGCTGCCGGCTGCAAAGCGCCCACCAGCAAGGCGACGAGACGGTTTATCGTCTGCTGACCCAGGGCGACCCGGCGGGCGTGGAACTGCCGCTGCGCATGACATTGACCTGCCCGGTCTGCCTGGGCGGCGGCCTACGCCACGGCGACGGGGCCGGCCAGGTCTGCCCGGCCTGTGGCGGCCGGGGGCGCATCACCCGTTCGGACATGGTTTGGATCGACCTGCCCGCCCGCCTGACCCACGGCCAGCGTTTGCCGGTGGATCTGGCCGGCGGCCGGCGGATCTGGCTGGAGATTCTGCGGGCCAGCCGTGGCGGTGAGGCGTGAGCGCCGGACGCATCGGCGGCCTCGGGCGCGGCGGCTGGTTGGCCGCCCGGCCCAGCCGGGCCAAACGCGACCGTAGCCACGACGCCCCGCCCCTGGGCCCCCTGGCCGACGACGAGCCCCAGCCGCGCATCCTGCCCGGCTATCAGCCGCCGGGCCAGGCCCCGGCCCAGCTCACGCCGCGCGGCTTTTTTCTCGACCGCTACGTGTATTAGCGCCGCGCGTCTTTATTTTTCGCCCAAAATCCAAACGCCGTCCCAGCCTTGCCCGGCCGCCAGAAACTGCTGGCAATGCCGGGCGTAGGCCGCCGCCGGCGGGTCATCGGGGGCCAGGGCGGCGAAGCGCTCGGCGGCCCCCGGCAAATCGCCCTGGCGCAGGGCTGCCAGCGCCTGGGCAAAGGCCGCCATCGTCGGCCCGACAGGCCCCGCCGCCATCGCCAGCGGCTCGAAGACCCGCACCGGCTGGGCCCGGCCCACCACGCGGATAAGCCCCAGTTCGCGGCCGGCAAAGGCCCCCTCGGTCCGTCGCCAGGTCTCCTCCGAGACCATCAGATACGCGCCAAAGGCCTTGTTGGCCCCCTCCAGGCGCGAGGCCAGGTTGGCCGCGTCGCCCAGCACGGTGTAGTCGAAGCGCTCGCGCGAGCCCATGTTGCCCACCACCACCGGCCCGCTGTTTATGCCCACGCGCATGAACAGATCCTGGCCCACCCGCCGGCGAAACTCCGGTCGCAGGCGGGCCAGTTCGGCCTGGCAGCGCAGGGCCGCCCGGCAGGCCCGCGCGGCGTGATCGGGCTGATCGAGGGGCGCGTTCCAGAAGGCGATGATGGCGTCGCCCTCGTATTTATCCAGGGTGCCGCCTTCATCAAGGATGATGTCGGTCATGGCCGAGAGGTAGTCGTTCAATAGCGTGGTCAGCTCCTGGGGCTCCAGGCCCTCGGAGATGCTGGTGAAGCCTTGCAGGTCGCTGAAAAAGATGCTCAGTTCGCGGCGCTGGCCGCCCAGGCGCAGCCGCGAGGGGTCGGCCATGAGTTGGTCGATGACCGCCGGACTGAGGTAGTGCCGAAAGGCCGCGCGGATGAAGCGCTTCTGCCGGCCCTCGGTGGCGTAGTTGTGCACCGCCGCCGCGGCCAGGCCGCCCAGCGCGGCCAGGGTCGGGCCGGCCACGGGCAGCCACGCGCCGGCGGCGTAGCCGGCCAGGCCCACGACCGCCGGCAGGGGCGTCAGCAGGCAGCCGGCCAGAACCGTTTGCCAGGCCCGGCCGCCCAACCCGCCGGCCAGGGCGGCCAGCGGACCCATGGCCAGGGTCAACAGCGCCCATAGCCATGGCGGGGCCGGGTTGATGAAATCGCCGGAGAGCAGGTTATCCAGGGCGGTGGCCTGGATCTCCACGCCCGGATGGGCCGCCGCCAGGGGCGAGACCCGCAGGTCCATGAGCCCCGGCGCGCTGTAGCCCACCAACACATAGCGCCCGGCCAGGAGCTTGGGGTCCACATCGGGCGGCGCGCCCTCGCGCAGTTGCATCTCGGCGCGGATGACCCGGGCCGCGCTCAGGCGCTGGTGCGCGCCCGGCCCGCCACGATAATTGAGCACGGCCCTGGCCTGATCGTCGATGGCCACCACGCGCCGGCCCAGGCTCAGCCGGCCCGGCGTCAGGCCCAGCGCGCCGGCCTCACCGCCGGCCAGCAGGGCCGCCAGGGGCAACGACGGGACCAGGCGGCCATCCCAGAGGCGAAACATCTCGGCCCGGCGCACGATCTGATCGGCGTCGGGCTGGTGGGCCACGTTGCCCACCAGCGCCGCCGCCCGGCCCAGTTCGGCCACCGGCAGCAGGCCCCGCCGGGCCATAACCTCCGGCGCGGCCGTGGCCGACCACTGGCTCAGACCGCTGGCGGCCGGCCACCGGGCGACGACCCACGGCGGCGGCGTCAGGTCCGGGCCCAGACGTTGGCCGATCACCCCGGCCAGGGCCGTTGGCGGGCCCTGGCGCAGGGCCTGGGCCAGGGCCTCGTCGTCGCCGGCCAGGTTGGAGGGCTCGGTGAAGAGGATGTCAAAGGCCACGGCCTTGGCCCCGGCCCGGCGGCAAAAGGCCACCACCGCCTCGTGGACCTGGCGTGGCCAGGGCCAGCTCAGTTGAAACTGGGCGCTGACCCAGTCCAGGCTGGCCTGATCGACGACGATAACCGCCACCTGGCCGCTGGCCGGCCCGGGACGGGCCAGCAATTTGGCCCGAACGTCCCAGCTCAGGCCCTCCAGGCGCTCCAGCGCGCCCAGGCCCCACAACAGCGTGGCGGCCAGCCCGGCCAGCAGGCCCAGGGCGGCCAAGCGCCACAACTTGAGCCGGCTCACCGGATGGCGGCCGTGACCGTCTGGAAGCGCTGGACCCGCGCCGGGGGAACGCTGACGGGCGGGGCCTGGGCCAGGGCCTCGGCGATCGACTCCAGGCGCTCGTCAGGGTCGGGGTGGGTCTTGAAAAAGCCCTCCTCGCCGGCCCCGCGCGCGTTTTTCATCGCTTGCAGCACCCTGGCCAGGCCTTGGGGATCGTAGCCCACCCGGCCCAGAATGGCCACCGCCGCCAGGTCGGCTTCTTTTTCCTGGCCCTTGCTGTAGCCGGTCTCGGCCATGGTCTCGACCACATCGCCGATGGAGCCGGCGAAGATCGTTTCCATCTGGGCCACCTGGCCGCTGCCAAACTGCTTGAAGCCCTCGGCGCCGGTGACGCGCAGCAGGTCGATGATGCGGCTCTGGCCGATGGCCCCCAGGCCGTGCTGATATTGCACGTGGCCCACCTCGTGGGCCAGCACGGCGGCCAGGTCGTCCTCGTTTTGGCACAGGCCCACCAGGCCCCTGGAGACCAGGATCAGCCCGCCGGGGCAGGCGAAGGCGTTGATCTCGGGCGAATCGAAGACCAGGAAGTGATAGCCGCCAAAGGTGTCGGGCCGATCGGAGGCTCCGGCCACGGCCAGGCCCACGTAGTTGACGTAGGTGTTGAGCCGTTTGTCGTTCACCGGCCGATACTTGCCCAGGATGGTGGCCCCCACGGCCCGGCCGATGTAATACTCCTGCTCGGGGGTGATGTCCTGGCTGGCCTTTTGAGCGGCCGTGCCCACCTTGACGGCGCTGTCGGTGATGCTGACAGCCTTTTCGGCCACGCTGACGGCGTCGGAGAGGCTATCCATGAACCCGGCCTGGGCCGAGGCGGCCACGACCAGGCTCAGGGCCAGGGCCAGGTTGAGCAAAACGCGCTTTTTCATTGGGCGCCTCCCTGGCCATCCAGCCCGCCGGCCTGCAAAAAGGCCAGCAATTGCTGTTGGTTGACGGGATAATCCTTTTCGGCTTGATCGACGAACTTGTAGCCCAGGTCGCCGTGATTGGCCCGGTAGCTGTCCTCGACCTGCTTGTTGAAGCCCTTGCCGGCCAGGACCATTTCCTCGCCCGAGGCCCCGGCCGCGGCGTCGCCGGCGCTCATCTCGATGGTCTTTTCGGTCAGAGCCGAACGGTGCAGCCAGCCCCGGTCGCCGTTTTGGCTGAGCACCGCCAACCAGTCGCCCTTTTCCTCGTCGCAATGCACCCTTTGGCCATAGGCCGCCGTGGCCACCACCGGCGACAAGAACGTCGGCTGGGCCCGCAGTTGAGCCTGTTTGACCTGCACGCTCATCGTCTGGACCGCCGCCCAGGCCGCGCAGGCGCACAAAACCAGCGCGGCCGTCAACAACAGCCTCCGACCGGTCATGGATATCCTCCGTTTGTCAGTTGCTTGTGATGGTTCAGTCGCTTTCATGAAACTTATGATGCACCGCCCGCACCGCCTCGTAAACCTGGAAAAAGGCCGCGACCACCGCCGGGTCGAACTTTGCCCCCGCTTGCTGGCGGAGAAAGGCCAACACGTCGTTTTCGGGCCAGGCCGGTTTGTAGACGCGCGTGGAGATCAGGGCGTCGTAAACATCGGCCAGGGCGACCACGCGGGCCGAGAGGGGGATCTCCTCGCCGCGCAGGCCGGGGCCGGGCGTGGCCAGGCCGCCCGGCCGGAGGACGTAGCGCCCCGGATAACCGCCACCATCCCAGCTTTCGTGGTGGCGCAGGGCGATGACACGGGCCATGCGATCCAGGTCGCAGGTGGCCTCGTCGAAAAGCCGCGCGCCGGCCAGGGCGTGGTCTTTCATCTGGTTGAACTCGTCGTCGGTCAGGGGGCCGGGCTTTTGCAGGATCACGTCGCTGACGGCCACCTTGCCCACGTCGTGGAGCATGGCCGCCACGCGGATCAGGTCGGTCTGGCGGCGCAGTTGGTCGCCGGCCAGGCCGCGGCTCTCGGCCAGGCGCTCGAAAACCAGCGCGGCCACGCCGCCGACCCGGTTGACGTGGGCGCTGGTCTCCTTGGGGTCGCGCAGCTCGGCCATGCGCATGGTGCGCAGGATCAACTGGCGCGTGATCAGCGCCCGCTCCAGGACGATGGCCCCCGAGGCCGCGCAAAAGCCGGCCAGGGTCGCCTCGCGGGGGCCAAAAGGCCCCACCCGGCCATCGGGCGCTTTGGCGTTGATCAGCTCCAGCACGCCCACCAGGCGGCCCTGGCTGGTAGTCATGGGCAAGACCAGCAGCGAGCGGGTCTGGTAGCCGCTCTGGCGGTCATAGGCGTCGTTGAAGCGATAGGGGGCCGTGGCCGGGATATTGGCCGCCTCGTCGATGACGAGCGTCTGGCCCGTGGCCGCGCAGTAGCCGGCCAGCGAAGCCCCGCCCAGGGGCAAGAGCTTATCGATGTAGACGCTCTTGCCGTGGCCGTCCAGGCTGTCGTTTTGCACGTGGACAAAGCGCAGGCCCTCATCCTCGGCCAGAAAGATCGAGCCGGCGTCGGCCCCGACCAGGCGTCGGGCCTGGGTCAGGATGTCGTCGAGCAGGTGCTCGACGTCGTTGGCGGCGACCGTGCCGGCGATCATGGCCAGCAGCCGGCCCAGGGTGGTTTGATCGTCGGGCCAGGCGTCCACGGGCTAGATTTCCACCGTAAGACCGACGTGGGCGGCCTGGACCAAAAGGCGCGGGCCGGCGGCGCGGCGGGCCTTTTCGACGATGGCCTCGACCTGGTCGTCAACGCGGTCGGGGTCGTGGTGGGTCAGGATCAGCCGGCCCACCCCGGCGGCCCGGGCCAGTTCGACCGCCGAGCGCCAGTCGGAATGGCCCCAGCCCTTGCGCGCGGGCATCTCGTCGGGTTCGAACTGGGCGTCGTGGACCAGCACGTCGACGCCTTGGCAAAAGCGGGGCAGGCGTTGGCTGGCGGCGGCGGCCGGGTCCAGTTCGTTGTCGCTGATGAAGGCCAAGGCGCGGCCGTGGGCCTCGAAGCGCAGGCCGATGGCCCCCTGGGGATGGTTGAGCGGCGTGGTGCGCACCTCCAGCGGGCCCAGTTTGAAGCGCGGCGCGGCCAGGGCCGGATCCTGGACGATGCGCGCGGCCAACTGGCCAAACTCCACCGGAAAGCGGCCCAGGCCCTCCACCCGGCCGAACATGCCGGCCAGGCCGGCCAGGGCCCGGGGCCAGCCGCCCAGGCGCACCCGCCAGCCCGGCGCGTAGAGCGGCCCGAAAAAGGGCAGGCCCATGGTATGATCCCAGTGCAGGTGGGTCATCAGCAACAGCGTCTCGCCCGCGCCCTCGGCCAGCAGGCGGCGGCCCAGTTCACGCGCGCCGCTGCCGCCGTCGATGACCAGCGGCGCAAGCCCCGCCAGGCGCAGCTCCAGGCAGGTGGTCTGGCCGCCAAAGCGCGTGAAGTTTGGCCCGGCCACGGGGAACGAACCCCGCGCGCCGTGGAAGGTCAGCCGCATGCCGTCTCCTCGGTGGATGATCGAACTATCTCGCATATACTAAACCGACCCGCCGCAAACGGCCAGCCCCGGCGGCGGACCGGACCAAAAAAGCCGTTTCGGGGCCGCTTGGGCCGTGGTATCCTCCCTGGCCATGACAACGGAAAGGTGACGATGCTAGAGATCCAACACATCAGCCAGCTTTGGCGACACCGGGCGCTGGTCTGGGCCCTGACCGGCCGCGAGCTCAAGGGCCGCTATCGCGGTTCGGTGCTGGGTTTCCTGTGGACATTCCTTAATCCCCTGCTGCTGCTATTGGTTTATTCCCTGGTTTTCAGCGTGTATTTCCGGGTGGAGATGGAGCACTATTCGGTGTTCATGTTCACGGGGCTGTTGCCGTGGATATTTTTCTCGCAGTCGCTGCTGGACGGCGCGGGCGCGGTGGTGGACGCCGGCAGCCTGGTGACCAAGGTGACATTCCCCATGCAGGTGCTGCCGGCAAACCGGGTGCTGGTCAATTTTGTCAATTTTTTGCTCAGCTTGCCGGTGCTGGTGGTTTTTCTTCTGGCCAGCGGCAAGGGCCTTAGCTGGCATTGGGCGCTGTTTCCGGCGGTGGCGCTGGCCCATCTGCTGTTTACGTTTTCGCTGGCCCTGGTCCTCTGCACGGCCTGCGTGTTTCTGCGCGACACCAGGCATATCCTGGGCAACCTGATCACGCTGTGGTTTTTCCTGACGCCCATACTCTATCCGCTCTCCAGCGTGCCGGCCCAGTTCCGCTGGCTGGCGCTGTTCAATCCCGCGACGATCTTCACCATGGCCTACCAGGACATCTGCTTTTGGGGCCGTCAGCCGCGCTGGGACTTGCTCGGCTTGATGGTCTTGATTAGCCTTGTCTTTTTGGCCGTGGGCATCCGCATTTTCGAGGCCTACAAAGAATACTTCGCCGAAAAGATCTGAACGCCGCCTGGCTCGCGCCAGCGCCGCCTCGGTTTGCCCTGGGCGGCCGCGCTTTTTTGTGACGCCAGGCGCCGCGATGCGGGATGAGCAAATGTGGAAAAGTGGCATAACATATATTAAATATTGATTATTTTTTACACATTATTGCCGATGCCGTTGTAGAAAACCAGTGGATTGGCCCTTTCACCGTGTGTAAAACATGTTGGCCCGCCGCTGATTGTTGTTGAAACCGCACTGAAAGATTGAGGAAAAGCCAGGCGCCGGTCATGGCGCGCGGCAGAGGGCCGCGCCGCTTCGCACCAGGCCGGCGCGGCGGCGCAAAGCGGGCATCACGCCGAAAAATTTGCCCAAAACAGTGTTAGGCATTGATGAAACGGAGCCGTAATAACGACTAATCCCCATGATTTTCATGACAAAATAGGGATTGATCCTGCCGGGGAAACAGGCCTATCATTTCCGCCATGCAACGATATTCTTTGTGAAATTAGTCTACTATCATGAGGCTAAATTTTTTAGATCGATCTCACTAGTTGAGCCCTGCGTGACGTCACATATTTGCAACACTGGCCAGCGCCAGATAACCGTGGAATGCAAATCGATGATTTATGGCGATTAAAGATGAAATTTGATGAA